>DFHF01000052.1:0-65991 GCA_002371825.1 Ruminococcus flavefaciens
AGGTGGTTGGTAGGCTCATCGAGTACCAGCAGATTTATCTCTTTCAGCATGATCCTGCATAGGCGGACTTTGGCATTTTCACCGCCTGAGAGCACTCTCATCTGTGAGGTGATATGCTCCGTGTTCAGTCCGCACTGAGCCAGCGCTGCACGGACCTCTGCGTTTGTCATTGATGGATATTCGTTCCAGATGACTTCGAGTGCGGTCTGGGAGGTGCTTTCTTCCTCCTGTTCAAAGTATCCCGGTTCAACGAACTGGTCATGTTCAACGGTTCCGGAAAGGGGAGGTATTATCTTCAGAAGGGTTTTCAGCAGAGTGGATTTACCAATGCCGTTAACACCTTTTATAGCGATCTTTTCGCCGTTCTCCACCTGTACTGATACCGGCTTTGTGAGAGGTTCATCGTATCCGAGGACTATATCCTTGCAGTCAATGACTACACGTCCGGGAGTTCTTGCCTTCCTGAATGAGAATACCGGCTTGGGCTTTTCACGCATAAGGGTGATCTTGTCCATTTTGTCCAGCTTTTTCTGTCTGGACTTAGCCATATTGGTAGTGGCAACTCTTGCCTTATTGCGGGCAATGAAGTCCTCAAGATCAGCGATCTCCTTCTGCTGCTTTTCATATGCCTGTTCGATCTGTTTCTTTTTCAGTTCGTACATTCTTACGAAGTTGTCGTAATCTCCGGTATATCTGGTCATTACAGCGTTCTCCACATGGTAGACCACGTTTATTACGCTGTTCATGAAGGGGATATCATGGGATACAAGGATGAAAGCATTCTCATAATTCTGAAGGAAATTTGTCAGCCAGGCGATGTGGTTCTCATCGAGGAAGTTTGTAGGCTCATCGAGAATGAGGATCATAGGATTCTCCAGCAATACCTTAGCCAGAAGTACTTTTGCTCTCTGACCGCCGGAAAGCTCTGCAACATCCCTGTCAAGACCTATCTCGTTAAGGCCGAGACCGTTGGCATATTCTGAGATCTTTGCATCTATAGTATAGTATCCGCTGTAGTCAAGTATGCTCTGTATCTCGCCGACTTCCTCCATAAGTTCATTCATCTCATCCTCGGAGCAGTCGGACATTTTGTCGTAAAGTCCCAGCATTTCTGCTTCAAGTTCTGAGAGATGTATAAAAGCATCACGGAGGACATCACGGATAGAGCGTCCCTTTTCAAGGGTGCTGTACTGATCCAGATAGCCGGTGGTTATATGTCTGCACCACTCAACTTTTCCCTCATCAGGCTGAAGCTTTCCCATAATGATATTGAGAAAGGTGGATTTTCCTTCGCCGTTTGCACCTACAAGTCCGACGTGTTCTCCGCTTAAAAGACGGAAGGAGGCGTCGTTAAGGATCTGTCTTGCGCCGAAGCCGTGGGTAACGTGTTCAACATTAAGTATACTCATTTATCATTCTCCGTATCGATCAATATGATATGACATTTTCATTCTTTGAGCTGAATTGGTGTCAAATCCCAGTTTTTCATAAAAAGGCATTTTGTCAGGTACTGCTGCAAGCTCGACGAATACATCGGTACCGTTTATGCCATGGGCTTTTACAAAGCTGAGGAGCTCAGTGATGAGCAGTCTGCCGAGACCTTTTCCCTGATAGTCGGGGTGGACTATGACATCTTTGATGTAGCAGCAAAGCCCCATATCTCCGATCATTCTTGCCATTGCGACTGTACGCTGACCGTCGTGGAGAGAAACGCAGAAAAGGCTGTGTTTAAGGGCGAGCCCGACCTGTTCCTTTGTCGGAGCACCTCCCCAGACTGATCCCCACAGCATTATGAAATCATCAGCAGTCAGCTGATCGTGTTTAACTGTTATTCCATCCATGTCAGATCTCCTTTATGTGCTTTATGACCAGACATTCACCGCTTTTTCTGAAACCGAGTTTTGCGGCTGTTCTGGCAGAGGCAATATTATTCCTGTGGCAGGCCCATACCGGTGCTTTGCCATTCTGTATCGCATATCGTACCATTTCCTGTGCGGCAGCTATTGAAAGACCCCTGCACTGGTGGGCAGGAAGTGTCTCAACTCCGATATCTATTTCCTCCGAGCTTACGGCAGCAGAAAAAGCCCATGCAGCCGGTTCATCACCGTAAGTTACGCAGAAGCCTGCGCCGTGGCTGAGAAAATCTGTAACTGATGTCCATGAAAATGCCGGAGTTATGCGGCCTCTGATCTTTGGAATGAGGCCTTCATCTATCCTGCACATCCTGTATCCCTCCGGCAGAGGCATTATTTTTTCAGTTTCGCCGCAGTATGAATAGAAATCCCGGTATTCTGCCGAGATCTCCTTCCTGCTTCTGAAGAAGCTGTTTACAGGTTCATTTTCACTGAACAGCACGATCCTCCTTGATGAGACTTTCATGAGCTGGAAGATATCTTCGAGAAAAGAGTTGCTTAAATCTCCCGATGTAAAAGCAAATCCGCAGGTGTGATGAAACAGGCAGGCATTTCCGTCGGTGAAAATATCGCCTTTCTGTATGCCCTCTGCTATAGAGAGTGGATATATCCTTCCGCAGTTAACAGATAATGCACTGCTTATAAACAGACCATAGTCTTCATGTGATATCTTCTCCATTCTATCACTTCCTATAAAAATGTCAATCCATATTATAACAGTTCAGGCGCTCAAAGTCAAGAGCAAAGCTGATATGACCCAGAGAAACAGCATTTACTTTCTATTAAGATGAGCGAAAGCAGAGGGAACGCCTTGCAAGTGAAGGTGTTCCATTGTACAGCGCACAATTTATATGCCTGCGGAGTTACCTCCGCACATAAAAAGTAAATGCTGCTGACGTGTGATATGGCCGGTATTATAACGTCTGAATGAGCTGTAAGTATCCACAGATTTTTCCTGCCTGAGGAATTTAAGAAAATTTTAAGACTTGGATTAAGTGTTTTTTTAGGATCGTTCGTTATAATTGATTTGTAATCAATTAACACCGCAAGGAATTTATTAAGTACAGATCAATCATAAAAAGTTCTTAAGGATTTCTTAATATTTCCTGTGTTATCATTAAACAAGCAAAAGAGCTAAAATTTTAAAGGAGGATTTTGTTTTGAGGGTTTTTTTACGCTACATAACAAAAAGTATGCTTGAAAAGAAGGGCAGGTTTTTCCTTCTCATCTTTTCTATCATGATAAGTACCGCACTTCTTGTATTCAGTCTCGGAACAGTCAATGTAATTATTGACGGATATACTGATACACTCAAGAGCTCAGCGGACGGAAAGGATGTTGGTATTTTCTCGAATACCGAAGAAGTATTTTTCGACGAGAACGATTTCGATGCGGCCGGATTGAAAAATATTGAAGGTCAGCTCTCAACTACCGGTGTAATGGTAGAAGACGAAGAGATCACCTATATCGATATCGTAGGCCGTAAGGACTGTAACAAGTACCTCACAGAGGGAAATATCCCCGAGGGATCAAACGAACCTATATGTGTCATTTCCGACAGAATCGCTGATGAGCGTGACCTTAAAGTGGGAAGCACTATTGAGATGAAGGTCAACGGAGAGCCTCAGACTTTTACAGTTAAGGCGATCAGTGCTCCAAAGGGATTTTTCTATGAAGACAATAAGATGTATTTTGGCATACTTGTTCCATATGAATTCATGAATGAATTCATGGAAGCCGGCGGCAAATACACCTTCATGAGAGCAGAGTGTGACGGAGATTCTGTCAAGGCTTCAGACAAATTCAACGATGCAAACGAGAATATCAAGTCTCAGAGCCTTACTGACCTCTCTGCATACAAGACAATGATGTCCTCTATAGAGAGCGTTGTATACCTGATGTTCGGTATAGTCTGCGTAGTATGCTGTATCATCATTCACGGAGCATTCAAGCTCATAATCACAGAGCGTATGACAATTATCGGTACGTTCATGAGCCAGGGAGCTACAAGAAAGAAGATATCTCATATACTTCTCATGGAGAGCTTCCTCTACGGACTTATCGGTTCACTTTTCGGTGTAGTTATCGGTGAGCTCATACTTTACGGCATCACAAGATACACTTCACCTATGGCTGAATACGGTATTTATATGCCGTTCCATATCAGACCTTCACTTATAATCATAGGTATCATTTTTGCTATAGCAATGTGCGTAATATCCGCATGGATGCCGATAAGAAGTGTAAAGAAGCTTCCTGTAAAGGATGTTATCCTCAACAGACTTGAGACCAAGCATAAGAAGGGCAATATCCGTTTCATTATCGGATGCTTGCTCCTTGCTGTAGCTGTTATGGGAGCTTACATCGATGCTGAATGGACTGAACGCATCAGTGTTCTTCTCCTGTTTGCAGCTATCATAGGTGTGGGAATGCTTCTTAGAAAGCTTCTGAAATATGTTGCCGGAGCACTTTCAAATGTATTCAGAAAGCAGACATCAGTTTTCCTTGCACTTCATAACATCAAGAGCACAAAGCTTCTCAGAAGCAATATCACTCTTATGGTAATAACATTTGCATCCATACTCTCAATAGCATCAGCCGGAACAAGTCTTACAAAGGTAGTTTCCGGTGCTTATGATGAGCTTTCATTCGATTATCAGATCTATAATATCATTGATAACCATTCAGAAAAGCCGACAACTGATATAATCATTGAAAAGCTTTCAGCAATAGACAGCATAGACAAGGAAAGCATAACTCCTCTTTATTACTCAAGTACTAATATAGAAAAGAACCTTGTCAGCATCGAAGCTGCTGATCCTGAAAAATATGCTGAATTCAATGAATATGTGAAGTTAAAGTCTTCCGAAAACATAGATATGCTCCGAGAGTTTGAAGCAGCTGATGAATTTAGCATTCTCATGTCAGAGCATACAGCAAAGCTCGCTGATAAGGAAGCAGGCGACGATATAACCTGTGAAGTGGATGGCAAGCACTACACATTCCACATCATAGGCTTGTTCGATGCAAAGCTCTACAATAACGGTGATCTTATCGTTGCAAAGCCTGAGCTTATGAAGGAGCAGTTCCATATAAGAGATGCTGCAGGAATCACCTTCAAGGTCAATGGAGACAAGGAAGCTGCTGAAAAGGAGTTCAAGGGCGATCTTGCTGATTTAGGAGCAACCTATATGTCATGGGAAGAAATAAGAGATAATAATATCGAAGGAAACAAGCAGATCATCACTATTCTTTCGATCTTCGGATACCTTGCAATGATAGTTGCAGCTATAGGAATATTCAATAATATCTCTATTTCCTTCCAGCAGAGAAGAAAAGAATTTGCAGTTATGTCTTCTGTCGGACTCAATGCCAAGAAGCGTAAGAGACTGGTATTCACAGAGAATATGTTCTGTGTTCTGATGAGTATCATAATAGCTGTTCCGTACACAATAGTTCTTTGCCGGCTCTTCAGCAAGATCATGAGAGTACTGAATATGCCGTTCGATATCACTTTTGACTGGGCAGTCCTTCCTGGATACGCTATCGTTCTTACACTTGTTATCTTCATCGCTTCACTTTCAACAATGAAGAAGAGCAAGAAGATAAAGGTAGTACAGGAACTCAAATACGAATGATAAGTTTTACCGGAGGTTATTAATTATGAATGTTATAGAAGTAACTAATATGAACAGATCATTTGAGAACGGCAAGGAGATAGCTCACGTTCTCAAGGACATAAATCTCACTGTTGAAGAAGGCGAGTTCGTTTCAATAATGGGCCCGTCCGGCGGCGGAAAGTCCACACTTCTTTACCTGCTTGGCGGTCTGGATATGCCTACTTCAGGTACAGTAAAGGTCAACAACGTTGATCTCAGAACACTTGATGATAAGGGACTCTGCAAGATGAGAAATGAGGATGTTGGATTTGTGTTCCAGTTCTACAATCTCGTACCCAACCTCAATGTTGAGGATAATATCTGCCTTCCTCTTATGATAGCCGGCAAATCCAAGTCTGAGTATAAGGATAAGCTGGATGAGTGCCTCAGAGTTATTGGCATGGAGGATAAGAGAAAGCTGACTCCCAGAGAGCTTTCCGGCGGTCAGCAGCAGAGAGTTGCAATTGCAAGATCTCTTGTATTCGATCCCAAGATCATCTTCCTTGATGAACCTATCGGAAACCTTGATACAAAGACAGGTACAAGGATCATGGAGCTTTTCAGAGATATCAACCAGAAGTACAACAAGACTATTGTACAGGTAACACACTCTGAGAGTGCTGCACAGTATGGAACAAAGCTTGTTAAGCTCGTTGACGGACAGATACAGTCCGTAGAGCCTATCGTTCCTACTTTATAATCAATGAAAACTTTTCTCTCCTTATAAGACCCACCATAGCGGGCTTTGAGTCCGTACAAAAACCGGGAACGGCAAAAGCTGTTCCCGGTTTTTGCTGTATATTCTTTCTGTCAGCAATAAATAGCTTGAAATACTCCATGATATATGGTATAATGTATTAAAGCATTGATCATATATTGCATGAAATCCACTGCAGATAAAAGCTGAAGGCGATGTTCCTGCATATGGCGCTCATAGCGTAATGATAATGTTTATTTTGATATGATTGAAAAACACCGGAGGTGCGGAAATGTTAGCAGACAGACAATTTTTTGCAAAAGTTGAAATGAAGCTCAATGAAGATGGCATGATAAAGCGTTTTGAAGAAGAAGGCGGAAAAATTACCGGAAGAATGATGATAACAAGCGTCGATGTCCCGGACAATCTGAAGGACAATATCAGCCTTGGTACTGACGATCATGCCTTTGAGGCAACATTCGATTTCCTCGATGTGGCTATCGGTATAGTTCTTGATCTTAACAGAGTAAAGACAAGCTCAGGGTTCTGGCTCAGGGCTCAGATAGAGAATCCTATGGAGCCTCAGAAAGAGTGGGCAGAGTATTTCATCAATACTCTTGTAAAGCATATAAGACAGGATGGTACATTTGATGATCCTATCCTCACCTTCATAACTGAGAAAAGAGATTACACTATCGTTCCTACAAGAGAATAAAACTAAGTCCGGTCATAAGCTTTTCCGCTATGACCGGACTTTTTAACAGGCAGGCGGTATAAGATATCGCCTGTATTTTTTATGTGTCTGAATTATTGCCGTTTGCGAAGTCTTCAGCGATCTTTCTTACCTCGTCCTCAGCACTGAGGAATGCTTCTGCGACCTTTGGGTCAAAATGGACGCCTGCATTGGTTCGGATAATGTCTATAGCCTTTTCAAATGAAAAAGGCTGCTTGTAGCTCCTTCGTGATACAAGGGCATCGAAAACATCAGCTACAGCCATGATTCTTGCAGACAGAGGGATATCTTCTCCGCTTATTCCGTGAGGATAGCCTTTGCCGTTCCATTTTTCGTGGTGATATTCGGAAAGATTTCTGGCTTCTTTGAGGTATCCGGAATCCGGTACCATATTTATCGCACGGTCGATTATATCGCTGCCGATAGTGGTATGGCTTTTCATTATCTGGAACTCCTCATCTGTCAGTTTTGAGGGCTTGTTGAGAATAACATCTGATATATGTATCTTGCCGATATCATGCAGCGGGGCAGCGTTCTTAACGTCATTGATGAATTCGTCTGTAAGCTGTTCAGGATAGATATTCTGCTCCTTCATCTTTTCCATAATAAGCTTGACGTAAGCCGAGGTCTTGCGAACATGGTCTCCGGTACACTTATCACGGCTCTCTACCATATCTGCAAGTACCCAGATAAGACCGTTCTGCATTTTGGATATGGTATTAGTTTTTGTTCTGATATCCGAGACATAGTTCATACTGTCACCGATAGTTTTTACGAAGGCAAGATAGAGATTTTCGATCTCGTCTCCTGTCCTTATATCGAGCCCCTTCATACGCTCAACACTCTTTTCGATGGTCTCGCTGTTATCGAAAGCGAATTTGTCAGCGCAGTAGGCCATTGAGTTGACAGGTATAAGAACATTATGCTTGACTATCCACATACTTACAGCGATGATGAGTATGAAGAATCCCAGCAGCAGTGATATCAGCTTGACCATGAAGCGGCGGCTGTAGATCGAGATATCATCCATAGACAGGTCAACTGCGGCATAGCACATACACTTACCCTGTGAGTTGTAGACCGGCTTATAGACTGTAAGCAGCCAGCCGAAGGAATCATCAGATATGATAGGATCGATCTCTTTTCCGGCAATAAGGTCAGGTATAATATCGTTGAAGGATTCGTCAAATTCCTGGATATCTCCGGCAGATGCACCTTCCAATTCAGCGGTGTCGAGATCGAAAACCACATGGCATCCGTCGGGCCTTATCTGATAAACATACAGATATTCTATATCGGGATAGGTGTCCTTCAGATTGTAAAGCATATCCCTGGTGTGGACATAGTCTTCTGAATTCTCACCTTCTTCGATAAAGGTATCGACCATATCCGGGTCAATATAGCTTGCAGCAAGAGCAGCTATACCGTCAGCAAGCTTTCTCTTGTCAGCGGTGTTGGAGTTGTTGAACAGGAATGAGCTGATAGTAGTAGCAGTACCGGCGATAAGGAGTGAGGCAGCAGTCAGTATCATTCCTATTTTCACACGGAGTGAAACTGAACGGCTGTGATTTTTTCTTATTGCCTTACGCATATCTCCTGACAGGGGAGCCTGCCACAGACTGTTGGGCTTGATTTTTTTTCTGACTTTATGAGGCAGAAGTCTCAGTATGATAACTGCGACTACAAGAGAAATGGATTTATCGGCAAACTCGGTAAGTATCTCCAGGGACATTTTAGCCGGAAAAGGCTTCATCCCCATTTCGTTTCTGAAAAATTTTTCTATACTGCCGCACTGATCGGTGGTATCATTTGTGTAAAGGAACCATGTAATGACGGTATCCGGTATGCCTGCAACTACCGCATATGCCGGTATGGTCAGCAGAGGCAGGAATTTTTTATGGAAAAAGCCCTTCCTGGCGAAAAAGGCGCATACAACTGCCATAAGCATACCGACCACATTGTAGTACATTGCTTCAGGGTCAGTAATAGATTTCAGCAGAGTAGTCAGGAAAGCGACTATAACTCCCGGGACATAACCTCCGCAGGCTGCCGAAAGAAAGGTTCCGGCAGTATCGAGATACAAAGGGATCCCGGTATATGCAGCAATTACAGAGCCCAGCATATTCAGGGCAGTGCAGACAGCGCAGAAAAATGTCATGAAAGAAATATCCTGACGATTATTATGATTTACAGCAGAAGTGCTCATTTCCGACCTCCTTTTTATGGCGATCTGTATTATTGATGTGCCAACTGAATCTTGGATCTGATACATGACAAAAATGAAATTTTTCTGCGTTACAAAAGCTTGCAATACCAGCCGTATCCCTTCGCTTTTGCGCCTTGATAAATTCCATTTTTGCCTTCGTCTGAACTTCAAGATTTAATTGCCCAATCAAAATAAAAGCTATTATTTTCATATAAACGTTAAAATAAAAATATCAGTTACGAACATTATATCATAATTTTTATAAACATTCATGTATATTTTTTGAATAAATTGCCGCTTTATGATGATCGTTAAATAAAAGTGAAAAAAATAAAAACTTATTGGAAAATGAAAATTATCCACCCATGATCAGGAGATGACAGGGCATTTCTGCTGTGCCTATTGCTATTTTTTGCCATTTATGGTATAATTATTAAATTGGAAAGGAGGTTTTTCTCATGATACATTCTGGTACGTTCGATATCGGTACGGAAAGGCTTTTGCTCAGGAAATTCCGTATGTCCGATTTGGAGGATATGCTCCGCAACTGGATCGCAGATCCGCAGATACAGCATGAGTACGGTGAACCTGTATATTCTACCCCGCAGGAAGCCGGAGAATTGCTGAGAAAATGGATAAGCGCCTACGGATTCCCTGATTTTTACCGCTGGGCAATTATTGAAAAGGAAAGCGGTGAA
Organism: Ruminococcus flavefaciens; assembly: GCA_002371825.1. GTDB lineage: Bacteria > Bacillota > Clostridia > Oscillospirales > Ruminococcaceae > Ruminococcus > Ruminococcus flavefaciens_L. Next base: position 9,907 of record DFHF01000052.1, read on the forward strand.
AATATCGGACAAATAGCCTTTTGCCGTGTATATGACGACTGCCTTACTGCGGAGATAGAGTACTGCATCAGCAGCCGTTACTGGGGGAAGGGCTATGCCGGAGAAGCACTTTCTGCTGTTATCAGAGAGACCTTCAGAAAAACCGGCTTCCGTAAGCTTGAGGCCTATCACCGGAAAGAGAATATAAAGTCCGGCAGGGTCCTTGAAAAATCAGATATGCATATCACTAACAGTGTTGAAAGATTCAAACGTGCAGGCGAAACTCCTGAGGGAGAGGTCTGCTACTGTATCGAGAGGAGGAATCGCTGTGAAACTTAATTTCAAACGTGTAAAGACAGGCAGTCCGGAGGCAAGAATGTCGAAGGCATTGTATTCGAGGGCCTTCCCTGATGACGAAAGAGCTCCGTTTCTTATGCTGCTGCTCAAATCAAGAAGGAAGAGCGTTGATTTCTGGTCTGTAAGCTGTGAGGGACAGTGGGCAGGATTCATTTATGTTGTCAACAGTGCAGACCTCTCTTATGTGTTCTATCTTGCAGTTACTGAGGAACAGCGTGGAAAGGGGATCGGCAGCGGTATACTGAAGTCTGTTCAGCAGCTTTATAAGGGCCGCCGGCTTTTCCTGGCTATCGAACAGATAGATGAGGATTCAGAGAATTATCAGGAGCGTGTAAACAGAAAGAATTTTTATCTGCGCTGCGGCTTCAAGGAGCTCCACCGCAAGCTTCGTGAGGGTGTGGTTACTTACGATATCCTTGGCATAGGCGGAGATGTTACTGCAAAAGAGTACAAAAAGCTTATGACCGATTATGCCGGAAAAGTCCTTTCGAGGGTGTTCACAATGGAGTTTGTGGATACGGAATGATATGGCAAAGGGTATAGCGAAAAAACAATATTGATATAAATATAAAATGCCTCCGCACGTTGAGTACGGAGGCATTTATCATCTGCCGAATATTATCAGCAGCACTGCAAGGAATATAACAGGCAGAAGGAAGAGTATTCCCCATATTATCGCCTGCTTCTTATCCTTGCGGCCTATGCTTCTTATGCACATATATATCGATACCAGCATCAGCAGAGTGATAAACTGGCTGATGAGCCTGGCTACCATTATCAGCCTCTGAGCTCAGCACCGATAGCGTTCAGAGCCTTGAGTACACGCTTCATAGCGCCGTCAGCCTGCTCATCAGTGAGGGTGCCCTCATGTGAGCGCATTGAGATAGAGTAAGCAACGCTCTTCTTGCCGCTCTCTATCATTTCCTTGCTGCGGTAGATATCGAACAGAGTTACCTTTTCAAGTATCTTTCCTACAGCGCCCTTGATAGCCTTTTCAAGCTCAGCTACAGGAGTCTCGTTGTCAACAAGGAGACTGAGGTCTCTTGTAGTTGCAGGGAACTTGGGAAGAGGACTGTATGTTATCTTTTCAGCAGCCAGCTGCATCATCTCAGGGATACAGAGCTTTGCAACATAGGTCTTTACACCTATCTCGTAGGTCTCCTGTACCTCAGGGTGGACCTCACCCATGATACCTATATGAACGCCGTCCTTGATGATAACTGCGCTTCTTCCGGGGTGGAGAGCACACTTTTCATCGAATATCTGGCAGTCCTCAGCTCTTACATACTCAACATCACTGATGTTCATTTCATCGAGTATCTGCTCTACCATACCCTTGAGAGTATAGAAGTCAGCCTCGCCGCCGTACATACCGATAGTCAGTCTCTGAGGCTCATCGGGGAGGGAGTACTGATACTTATGCTTCTCATTTCCGCTGTTGGCAAGTATATTTCCGTTGATGAAGGGCTTTTCCTCACTTGCAGGGATGTATTCCTTGGATATCTCAAAGAGGCAGGCCTTTTCGTTGCGGTTATTGTAATTGAAGGAGAGAACATCAAGCATTGAAGGGATAGTTGAAGTTCTCATAACGCTTGTATCCTCACCGAGAGGATTGACTATGCGAACAACATTGCGGAGCTTGCTGTCCTGAGGGAGACGTATCTTGTCGAAATATTTGGGAGATACGAAGGAGTATGTAGCTATCTCATAGCCGCCGAGAGCAACTGTTGCATTTCTGAGTGTGCGGACGAACTTCTGCTCCTCAGTAAACTCAGCTCTTGCAACTCCTCTGAAATCAGTGGAGGGGATGTTGTTGTAGCCGTAGATACGGGCAACTTCCTCAGCTATATCAGCCTTGCAGCCGATGTCAATACGGAAGGCAGGAGCAACCACCTTGCCATCCTTGAAGGTGAATTCAAGGCGTCCCAGGTATTCCTTCATCTTGTCCTCGGAGATATCTGTACCGAGGAAATTATTTATCCATGCCGGATCGAATACTACCTCAGAGGGCTTGAAATCGGACTTATTGCAGTCAATAACAGTATTTACGACTTCGCCTGCGCCGAGGAGCTCTACCAGCTCAAATGCTCTCTTAAGGCAGGTCATGGAAATTGTCGGGTCAACACCTTTTTCATAGCGGGCAGAAGCATCGGACTTCAGCTTAAGCTTCTTTGAGGTCTGACGTACCTGTGAAGGCTCGAAGTAAGCAGACTCGAATACAACAGTATTTGTATCCTCCATGATACCGCTGTACTCTCCGCCCATAACTCCAGCAACTGCAACAGGCTTCTTCTCATCAGCGATGACCAGCATTTCAGATGTGAGCTCACGCTCCACACCGTCCAGTGTCATTATCTTCTCGCCGTCCTGTGCTCTGCGGACGTTGATATGAGCGCCCTCAACATAGCGGAGGTCAAAAGCGTGCATAGGCTGGCCGTATTCCAGCATTACATAGTTTGTGATGTCGACGAAGTTGTTGATAGGACGAACACCGCTTGCACGGAGTCTCTCTCTCATCCAGCGGGGGGAGGGACCTATCTTAACGTTCTTTACGATACCTGCACAGTATCTCGGGCAGGCCTGAGCATCGTGGATATCTACCTTAAGGTAGCTGTTTACATCGCCGTCAACTCCCTTGAATTCCGGAGCCTTTACTGTAAGGGGAAGGTCATATGTAGCGGCAGTCTCTCTTGCAAGACCGATAACGCTGAGGCAGTCAGGGCGGTTAGAGGTTATTTCAAACTCAACAGAGGTATCGTCAAGGCCGATAGCAGAGTGGATATCCTGACCGAGGCTGCACTCCTCCTCGATAACGAAAACTCCCTCAGGGTCAGCATAGGGGAAGTCATGAGCAGTAAGTCCGAGGGTCTCAAGGCCGCAGAACATACCGAAGCTTTCAACTCCACGCATCTTGCACTTCTTTATCTTTCCTTCGGGAAGGACTGCACCGTCAAGAGCAACAGGCACAAGGTCGCCCTCCTTGACGTTTTTAGCGTTTGTAACTATCTGGATAGGGGCATCTGCTCCGATGTCCACCTGGCAAACGAAGAGAGCGTCAGCATTTTCGTGAGGTCCCTTTGAGAGTATCTTTCCGACTACTACCTTAGAGATGTTTTTTCCCTCTTCCTCGTAGCATTCTACCTTTGAACCGCTCATTGTAAGAGCGTGGCAGAAATCCTTTATAGGCATATCGGCTTTAACATAGTCGCCGAGCCATTTCATAGATAAATTCATATCATTTTTCCTTTCGTATATAGTGATGTGCAGAATGCGATCTTTCAATGTAAGTTTTCACATAAAGATACTACACTGATCTTCACAAAAAGCACAGTTCGTGTTAATCTCAATATATCCTGTTGAGCAGGTCCATGCTTGCATCCTTTTTCAGGAATGCGTTGATCTCGATTACAATTCTGTCTCTTTCGCTGCCCTGGTTCACGAAAAGCTTATCTGTGCCGCCTGAGTACCTTATGAGAATACCTCGTCTTGTAAGAGTATTTTCTCCTGAGCTTCCGGGAAGCATAGGGGAAACGTCGAATATATCCGAGGTACGGTAGTATTTCAGAGAGTTCTCATTTACTGTCCACTCAGCAGACATATAGAAGGAGCCGTACTTTATCGGACAGCTTTCCTTGAATATCCTGTAGTCTGTTTCGTTATCAAATCCAAGAGCCTGCATTATACCGTTTTTCTTGGCACGGATGCTGAAATACACTATAACTCCGCACACAGCCAGGAATATTATCAATATCCCTGCGGCTTCCGGTGAAAGTCCCTCAGTGCGGGTACGGTGGCGGCGCAGCATCATCTCTGCCAGCATTAGGTGATCGACTGAAAAGCTCATCAGAACTGCTCCAGGAATCTCACGTCGTTCTCATAGAGGAGACGGAGGTCATTTATATCGTAGCGGCCCATTACCATACGCTCAAGGCCGAGACCGAATGCGAATCCGGAGTACTTCTCAGGGTCGATACCGCAGTTCTCAAGAACCTTGGGGTGAACCATTCCGGCACCGAGGAGCTCGATATATCCCTCGTCCTTACACATTGAGCAGCCCTTGCCGCCGCAGTTGAAGCAGCTTATATCTACCTCACAGCTGGGCTCAGTGAAGGGGAAGTGGTGGGGACGGAAGCGGAGCTTGCAGTCCTTGCCGTAGAGCTTCTTCATAAGCATTTCGAGAGTGCCCTTCAGGTCTGACATTGTGATGCCCTCATCGATAACAAGTCCCTCTATCTGGTGGAACAGGGGAGAATGAGTAGCATCAACAGCGTCTGAACGGAAAACTCTTCCGGGGGAGATTATGCGTATCGGAGGCTTCTGGTTCTCCATAACGTGTACCTGAACAGAAGAAGTCTGGGTACGGAGAAGGATAGTCTCGTTTGTATTTTCGATGTAGAAAGTATCCTGAGTATCTCTTGCGGGATGGTCAGGAGGGAGGTTGAGAGCCTCGAAAACGTGATAGTCGTCGTCTATCTCAGGGCCGTCGGCGATCTCAAAGCCCATGCCCATAAAGATCTCTCTTATCTCGTTCTCCACTTTAGTAAGGGGGTGGAGCTTTCCGAAAGGAGCGTGTTTGCCGGGAAGGGTGATATCGATCCTCTCCTCAGCCAGCTTAGCGGACTGAGCGCTTGCCTTAAGTGCTGTGAGCTTGGTATTGAGGGCCTCTTCGATATCAGCTCTGACCTTATTTGCCAGCTGACCGATTACCGGTCTTTCCTCTGCTGAGAGCTTACCCATCTGTTTGAGAATTGCTGTGAGTTCTCCCTTCTTTCCGAGGAACTTTATCCTCAGGTCATCGAGAGCCTTGATCTCGGTACAGGATTCCAGTTCCTGCTTAGCCTGTGATTCGATTTTTTCAAGCTGTTCTTTCATTTTTTCACCTCATACAATTAGTGCGTAATTCGTAATTATGGTATCGCCTTGAGCCGATGGCTCAGAAATGGTGTCGGGCACAGGTGATCACGAATTACGGATTATGAATTAAAAAAAGTCCTGTCCAACAGGACAAGACTGCTCTTGCTTTTATACCACCCATTGTCAGGAGAGCCGACACTCTCTTGTCTTTAACGCAGACCTACGTCAGAGCCTACAATGCCGGCAGCACAAGCTTTCCGCTATGCCGCAGTGCACTTCCGTTCCGCCCCTCGTGAGTGAACTTCAGGCTGTTTTCTGCCGGAGCGCTCACACCTGTCCGCTCCTCTCTGATGACATTCCGCAGTCTTACTCTCTCAGTCATAGGGTTGTAAGTATATTATAATACGGCCGGAGAAAAAAATCAAGTGTTTTTATTGAAATTTTTTTGGATATGTGGTATTATATAAGTTATACAGAAAAATTAACGGAGTGATAAGATGGATAACTTTTATGAACAGCTTGTTGTAAAAAATGAGACATCCGGTGACAAGGCCAGAAGAATAGGAACAGTTATTTCCGGTTCACTTTTCACATTATGTCTCGTGCTCATAGCAATGCTTCAGATGGACAGGCCGATAATGGCTCTGTTAGGCTTGCTTCTTGCTGTTGGTGCAGGCTACGGGACCTACTTCCTGGTAACGACATCCTATGTTGAATACGAATATGCCTTCACAAACGGAGAGCTGGATGTTGACAAGATAATAGCAAAGAAAAAGAGAAGTTCCCTTGTCAGCATAAATGTCAGCAGCTTCTCGGATTTCGGAAAATACTCCGATGATATGGAGGAATCCGAGGATATGACAGTAATATTTGCTACTGATAATGTCATTTCAAAGGAGTACTATGCGGATTTTGAACACAAGGACTACGGAAAGACCCGTCTTGTATTCGTACCGGATGAGCGTATGATGGAGAATATCCGTAAATTCCTGCCTGCAAAGCTCAAGCAGAAATTAGCTTCTGAACAATAAGCCAAATGCCGGAAGCGGAAAAAAGGAGTTCAGAGAGGAATGGGAGGGGAGACAGTATCTCCCCTGATAATCAGCAGAATGAGCTCAGCGATATTATATAGAATTACACATCGCTGCCCTCGGCTCGAAGGACGTTTTTTGCTTAAACTCTCAATAAAAAACAAATTAAGATAATATAAAGGAGGTCATTTACAATGCTTATCGTTACACCTAAACAGATGGGGCGTATTGAGGATCGTTCGGAAAAACTCGGTGTTTCGAAGAAACAGCTCATGGAAAATGCAGGAAAGGCTCTTGCCGGAGCTATCGACGAGTACTGCCGTAAGGACGAATCGATCCCTGAGGAGGAGAAGTCGATAGTTTTCCTGGCAGGAAAGGGCAACAACGGCGGAGACTGTTTCGCTGCGGCCAATATATTGGTTTACCGGGGATACAAGATAACAATAATCAATGTCGGCGGACAGCCTTCAACTGAACTGGCAAAGGAAATGTTCCTCCGGCTTCCGAAAGAGCGCATCGAGTTCATCGACGGTTACCGCAGCGAGAGCGTTGAAGCTGCGATCGAGGCCGCCGAGCTGGATTATATGACTATACCTCAGCCAAAGGAGCTTGATGATCTGGCCCGCAAGAAGGACAGAAATCCGCTGGATAATATACTTCTTCAGGAAAAGCGCCGCATGAGCCTGGTGAAAAGTGCCATAATCTGCGCTTATGTAGTGGTAGACGGTGTTTACGGAACCGGCTTCAGAGATCAGCTGGATAAGAATATCGCCGGGATCTTCGCTATAGGCACAAGTGCATACCGCATAGCAGTTGATGTCCCCAGCGGCGGAAACAGCTTCACCGGAACAGTAGCTTTCGGTGCATTTGAGGCTGATGAGACTGTTACATTCGGTTTCATGAAAACCGGAATGACACAGTACCCGATGAGAAAATACTGCGGAAAAATGACAGTTGCTGATATAGGTATACCTGCCGGCGCACTGGACGTTCTCGACAGTGACCGCAAGTACTATCGTATCGAGAGAAATCATCTTGCGAGCTTTCCTCCGAGGAGAGAGCGTGACGCTTATAAGGGTACCTTCGGCAATGTACTTGTAATTGCCGGAAGCTCTTCAATGAGAGGGGCAGCAGCACTTGCAGCACTTGGTGCTCTCAGGAGCGGAGCAGGGCTTGTGAAGGTTGCCTCAGTTGAAAAGTGTATCGACACTCTTTCAGTACTTGTCCCGGAAGCAACTTACCTTGAAATGGATTGTGATGACTACGGCTTCATGCTCTTCGACAGCAACAAGGATGCGCTGCAGAAGGCTATGGACAGCGCTACAGCTATCGTTATAGGCTGCGGAATGGGAGTTACTCCGGATACTATGGAGATAACCCGTTTCGTTCTTGCAAATGCAAAATGCCCGGTAGTTGTTGATGCAGATGGAATAAATTGTATTGCATCGGACATAGATATTTTACTGGGAAAGAGATCGGACGTGGTCATAACTCCCCATGTCGGCGAAATGGCAAGGCTTCTTAACTGCGAAAACTCCATGATACGCAATAACCGTATTGTTGCAGCTGAAAAATATGCCGAAAAATATGGTATAACCGTAGTCCTGAAGGGTGCGGGAACACTTATTGCCAACGGCAGGATGACAGCCTCCAACCACACCGGAAATGCCGGCATGGCAGTCGGAGGATGCGGAGATATCCTTGCAGGCGTTATCGGTTCTATAATTGCTCAGGGCTGTTCAGTTTATGACAGTGCCTGTGCAGGAGTGTATATCCACGGTCTTGCAGGCGATGCAGCTGCTCAGAAGCTTGGCATGGAGTCGATGCTGCCGAGAGATATTTTAGACTGTCTGTCCGATTCGTTCAGACTGCTTAAAGAAAAACACGGAAAAAAGGCCTGAGTTAACTGTCCCTGTCAGTAAACTGCGGCTGAAATCAGGACGGCTGAGCTGCCGTACCGAAGGATGTTGAAAGTCAATAAAAAATGATAGGAGAGATATCATGAAACGACTTTTTACATTCGTATTTACCATTCTTGCAATTGCCTGCCTGACAGCCTGTTCAGTACCGCTGAAAAATACAGCTTCACGAAAAAACGGTCTTGACAGTGCATTTACAGCAAATGTCAGCATATCCCTTGATAAGCTCCAGGCAGAGGGCATTGTCAGCCGGCATGGCTCCGGACTGTGGGATGTGGAATTTTCATCCCCAAACTCGCTCAGCGGGATAAAGCTGGAATTCAGTGAGGGCAACACTAAGGCTTCATATAAGGGCCTCAGCTTTTCAGTGCCACAGTCAGCAGTACCTGTACGGGCAATGATGCTGAATCTGATGAAGGCTGTTGACGAAAATGCCTCCGCAGAGGAACTGAGCGGAAATGAAAATGACGGTTCTCTGGAGATCAGCGGCAAGCTGGATGGCGGAAGCTATACGCTCAAGGTAGACAAGGAGGGCAGGCTCAGCGGCTTTGAAATGCCGAATAACAGCCTGAAAATGACGTTCACCGAGCTAAGGGTGATATCTGAAGCTGCTTCCGGTGCTGAGGCAGGGGAAGTCACCACCGAAACTGGAACAGTTACCTCTGCTCTTGTTACTTCAACTGAAAAAAGCGGAACATAAAATAAGCCGGACAGCAGTCCGGCTTTTCTTTTATCATTCTGCGGGGAAATAGTAGTCCAGCATAAGAGTTACCACCATGAAATAGGCTTCAACACCATCCTCACGGCCGTTCATTTTTATGTTGGTATCGAGAGCAGCTTCAGATACAGTATCTACAGTTTCTGTGGGCAGTATCTCTTTTTTCTTGTTTTCCTCCCAGTAATTATCGGGAAGGAAGCGGAACCAGTCTTTTCTGACCTGGTCTGAGATAGTATCGGTGAGGTAATACCCTTCAGCGATATCGTTCTTGTATATCTGATTGTGAACGTATTCCAGTCCCTCAAGACAGCCGGAATATCTGAATTCCAGGTTATCGCTGTTGATCGTGGCGAGATAGGCTATGAAATTCGCCTCATCCTCCTGAATGAAGCCTCTGAGGTGGGAAAACTCATGGCAGACCGTATCCGGGAGATTTGTTCTGACCATATCATTATTGTAATTGGACTCCATTGAGAACGGGAAGTAGATACCGGAAAGATGAGTCTGGCTCATAAAATATGAGAACTGTATCGGTTTGGCATCCGGGTAATGACCTTTGAGCTGGGGGTAATCGTCTCCGAGAGCCTTCATAGCTTTCTTTGCTTCTTCGTTGAAGTCGGCAGTAAGGTAAAAACGGTCATCCTCATCTCTTGGCACCTGCGGCGCAAGCCGGTTTGCTTCGTCGATGAGAGCACCGTAAAGGGCTACAAGCTCACTTCTGGGGTGCGCCTTTGGTTTGAGATAACGTTCTGAGAAAGGAGTGCACTGGTACATTATGAAGCAGTTCATAGTCTCTGTCGTAAATATGTAGCATACTATACAAAGAACAGAGGTCACAAATATATCAGCAGTTTTCCGTCTGGAGCTCTTTCTGAATATAAGCAGCCCGATAGTCAGCGGAATACCGATGACCACAAGAAGCAGTCCCAGTATAATCAGGACCTCACCCACTGAAAACGGGAAGATACCGCTGATAAATGAAAGGACATCAGAGATATGGGGAAAAACTTTGAACACATAAAAATCTGCAAACGGCCTGCAAAGTCTTGCAAGTATGTTCAGCAGAAGCATAAGCACCATTATTGCTGATGGGATAAGGTGCCTTTTTTTGATCTTGGGCAGCTTTTTCAGTGATATCCCTTCCTTCTGTTCAGATTTTATTGAGAACACATTAATTATATCATACCGCCTGGAAATCGTCAACCGTTAATATTTGCAATTGATCAGCAATAGTGGTATAATGATTATGATAAAATAATATTGATGTGCCAGCCGGATCCCGGATACGATACCCGGCAAAAATGAAATTTCTCTGCGCTGCAAAAGCTTGTAATACGGCAGTATTCCTTCGCTTTTTCGCCTTGATAGATACTGTTTTTGCCCCGTCTGAACTCCGGGATCTATGCCCCATCAATAACAGGAGTTATGATGGATAAAAAGGATTTTTTTACACGCAGATTAGTGATAGTATGCCTGACAATGATATGCTGTCTTCTCTGGGGAAGCGCTTTTCCCTGTATAAAAATAGGGTACAGACTGTTCGGTATACCCTCTGGTGAAGCCTCTTCTCAGATACTTTTCGCCGGCGAGAGGTTCCTTATTGCCGGTATACTTGCAGCTGCCGCAGGGAGCATATCCGGCCGCAGACTGCTGTTTCCGGACAGAAACAGCCTTCCTAAGGTTTGTATACTGTCGCTGTTTCAGACCATATTGCAGTACACTTTTTTCTATATAGGTCTTTCAAGGACGACCGGCATGAAAAGCTCCGTGATAACTGCGTCTAACGTTTTTCTGTCGATACTTGTATCCGTATTTGTTTTCAGGACGGAGAAACTGACCACAAGAAAGCTCATTGGGTGTGTGCTTGGATTCAGCGGAGTGATACTCATCAATCTCACCGGAGACAAAGATCTTAGCATGAGTATTTCCGGTGAAGGAGCAGTTTTCCTCTCAGCGCTGTCCTATGCCTTTTCTGCTTCTCTGACGAAACGCTTTTCACGCAATGCTGACCCGGTTCTTCTGAGCAGCTGGCAGTTCATTATCGGCGGAGCAGTGATGATAGCTGCCGGAATTGTTACAGGGGGCTCACATTCAGGATTGACCACAGCTGGATGCGGTATGCTTCTATATCTTGCATTTATTTCTGCGGCTGCTTTTTCTCTGTGGAGCATTCTTTTGAAATACAATCCCGTGTCATCGGTTTCGGTATTCGGATTTATGAATCCTGTTTTCGGAGTCATACTCTCAGCACTGCTTCTCTCTGAAAAATCAGCAGCGGGACCGGCTCAGATAACAGCTGCACTGCTTCTTGTTACTGCCGGCATAATAACTGTAAATCGGACAACTTCCGCAAAGGAGGCTCCTGCTAAGAATGGATAAGCTTTCTGTATTAAAGGAATATTTCGGACATAAGACCTTCCGCAGCGGTCAGGACCAGCTTATAGACCATATCCTGTCCGGACAGGATGTGCTTGGGATAATGCCTACAGGAGCCGGAAAATCTGTATGCTATCAGGTGCCGGCACTTATGCTGAGGGGAGTGACCATTGTTATCTCTCCGCTTATATCGCTAATGAAGGATCAGGTCAGCTCACTTATCTCAGCAGGAGTGAGTGCTGCCTGCATAAACAGCTCACTTACCGCAGAGGAGTATTCTGAAACTATCCGGAATGCTTTTCAGGGAAGATATAAGCTGATATACGCGGCTCCTGAGCGCCTTGACACTCAGGATATGCTCAGACTTGCCTCGGCTGTTGAGATATCTATGGTGACCGTTGACGAAGCACACTGTGTCTCACAGTGGGGACAGGATTTCCGGCCAAGCTATCTGCATATAACCGAGTTTATCAGACGTTTGCCCTATCGCCCTATTATCAGTGCATTTACTGCCACCGCTACTTCTGAGGTAAGAGATGATATTATCCGCATCCTTGACCTTAAAGAGCCGTTTTCACTTGTGACCGGATTTGACAGGAAGAATCTGTATTTTTCAGTAATGCAGCCTCAGAGCAAGTATGAGGCTCTCCGTAAGCTGATAAGCGGATACGGAGACAAATGCGGTATAGTATACTGCCTTTCCAGAAAAAAGGTGGAGGAGGTCTGTGACCGGCTGAATTCTGATGGATTCTCCGCCACACGCTATCATGCAGGACTTCCTGACAGTGAAAGAAAGCAGAATCAGGAGGATTTCATTTATGACCGCCGCAGGATAATGGTGGCTACAAATGCCTTCGGAATGGGTATCGATAAATCTGATGTCTCTTTTGTGATTCACTATAATATGCCGAAAAATATGGAGAGCTACTATCAGGAGGCAGGCCGTGCAGGCCGTGACGGTGAACCTGCTGAATGTATACTGCTATACAGCGGTATGGATGTCCGGACAAATAACTTTCTTATCGAGAAGAGCCGTGAGGAGAACACAGAGCTTTCGGAATCGGAAAAAGACCTTATGCTTGAACGTGACAGGCAGCGCCTGAAGGAGATGACGTACTATTCAACAACTACCGGCTGCCTCAGAGAGTTCATGCTGAAATATTTCGGAGAGAAGGCACCAAATTACTGCGGAAACTGCTCCTGCTGTGTAAACGGATTTGAAAAGGTAGATATAACAGTGGATGCTCAGAAAATAGTATCCTGTGTATACCGGATACGTCAGAAGGGGCAGGATTACGGCAAGGGCATGATAGTTGATGTCCTCAGGGGCAGCAGGAATGAAAGACTGCTTTCACTGGGCTTTGATAAGCTTTCCACTTACGGGATAATGTCGGATGTGTCTCCGGAGAGAATACGGGCAGAGCTTGAACTGCTGATAGCCCGTGACTATCTCTGCCTCAGCGGAGACGATTACCCCATGGTAAGGCTTACAGCAGGCTCAGCAGAGCTGCTGCGGGAGCGGCCTAACATAAGCATGAATCTGCCTAAGGAGAAGACAGGACTTGGTAAGAAAAGAGCGGCTGACCGTTTCTATGCAGAGAGCCCGCTTTTTGAGGAGCTGCGTTCACTCAGGGGAAAGCTGGCGGCGAAGGCTCATGTGCCGGCATATATTATTTTTTCCGACGCAGCGCTGCGTGATATGTGCCGTATACTCCCGACTGACCGTACAATGTTCCTGACTGTATCCGGAGTGGGAAGAAGCAAGGCGGATAAGTACGGGGATGATTTCTGCGGCCTGATAAGTGAGTATATCAGGTCTCACCCTGATGACGAAAAAGCGCCTGAGGGCGAAGTGACATATCTTGAAAAACAGCTTGACAGTGTCAGGGAGCACATTGCAGTCTCACGGAGTACGGCTCCGAGACCGTGGACAGCTTCCGAGGAGAAACAGCTTGAAAAGGAATTCCGCAGCGGAATGACTACAGATGATATAGCTTCTCTGCATAAACGTACTAAATTGGCAATAAACTCAAAGCTCAGAAAGCTTGGTATTATATCCTGAGGAGGGAGAATATGACAAAAATAGATCTGATAACCGGCATACTTGGTTCCGGAAAGACTACATTTCTTAAGCACTATGCCCGCTATCTGATATCACAGGGACAGCGCATAGCTATACTTGAAAACGATTTCGGCGCTGTAAATGTGGATATGATGATACTTCAGGATCTGAAGTGTGATAACTGTCAGCTTGAAATGGTGTCCGGCGGAGGTGATACTCACTGCCACAAAAGGCGATTCAAAACTCAGCTTATATCACTTGGAATGCAGCATTTTGACCGTGTTATCGTGGAGCCCTCAGGAATATTCGATATGGATGAGTTTTTCGATACCGTACATGAGTCTCCTCTTGACAGGTGGTTCGAGATAGGCAGCATACTGACGGTTATCGATGCAGAAACAGATGAGGTACTGCCGGAGCAGATGGAGTATCTTTTTGCCTCTGAGGCAGCCTGCTGCGGAAAACTCATTCTCAGCAAGCGCAGCTCTTTCCCTGACGAAACTGATGAGGATATCGCAGAGCGTATCCTTTCTCACCTTAACCGTTCGCTTGCTGATATACGCTGTGACAGGCAGTTCAGAGCTGCGGATATGCTTATCCGTGAATGGGACGATCTCTCCGAAAGCGATTATAGATCACTTCTCAACGCAGGATATCGTGGTTCATCTTATATAAAGAAGTATCATGCGGGAGATATTATCAGCGGAGTACATTATTTTATGCATATAGCTATCCCGGAGGAAAAACTGATCCCGACTGTTGAAAAGCTGATCCGAAGCGGAGATTATGGCCGTATAATGCGTATAAAGGGCTCTCTTCCGGACGGCAGAGGCGGCTGGATAAAGCTGAATGCCACACAGGCAAAAACCGAGATCTCTCCTGTAAATGAGGGACAGGCTGTACTTATAGTTATAGGAGATAATATAGAAAAAGAGCTTATCGACGGTGTACTCACGGCAGTCAATACTGACCCGGAATACGTTTCGATATAAGCTTTGAAGGAGTAGTATATGGCAAACATAATAACTGTAGACGATATTTCCGTACCGGAGCTTTTTCCGTTCCGAAGCACATCAGAAGCACAGCTGCTGCATTATTTTGAGCCGGAGGAGGGCATTTTCATAGCAGAAAGCCCTAAGGTGATAAGAACTGCTCTTGCTGCCGGTTATGAGCCTCTGTCACTGCTCATGGAGAAAAAGTACATTGAAGGACAGGGGAGCGATATTATCGAAAAGTGCGGAAATATCCCTGTATATACTGCCCCGTCTGAGCAGCTTACAGAGCTTACCGGATTCAGGCTTACCCTCGGAGCTCTGTGTGCAATGCGAAGGAGACCTCTTCCGACACCTGAGGAGATACTGTCCGGAGCTGAACGTATCGCAGTTCTTGAGGATATAATGAATCAGACAAATGTTGGTGCTATCTTCCGCTCAGCAGCAGCTCTCGGATTTGACGCTGTTGTGCTTACTCATGCAAGCAGTGATCCGCTTTACCGCCGCTCGATAAGGGTGAGTATGGGTACGGTATTTCAGATACCCTGGACATATCTCAGTTCAGGAGCTCCTGATTATATAGAAGAGCTCCATAGTCTTGGCTTCTCGACAGCTGCAATGGCTCTCAGAAAGGACACTGTGACAATAAGTGATGAAAAGCTCAGAAGCGAGAAAAAACTTGCAGTTATACTCGGAACTGAGGGAGAAGGTCTGTGTGAGCAGACTATCTCAGCCAGCGACTATACAATAAAGATACCAATGGCTCACGGAGTCGATTCCCTTAACGTGGCCGCCGCCAGTGCAGTGGCTTTCTGGGAGCTTGGGAAAAGATAAAGAAAAGCAGCGCCTCAGTTGAAGGCGCTTTGCTTTTTTGTACAAGGAATAAGGCTGTGATTCGGTAAAAATACACATAGACTTACAGTCTGCGTTATGCTATAATTTTATAAACAGATCAGACACAGAGAAATAGAAAACACCGCTGAAAGCTTAGCGGAGAAAATGAAAACATGAAAAATGGAGGGAAAACAATGTACATACCAGATGAGAAGAGATATGAGAAAATGAAGTATCTCCGCTGCGGCAGGAGCGGTATCCTTCTTCCCAGAATATCTCTCGGATTATGGCATAACTTCGGTTCTGCCGACAGATTTGAGAACATGGTGGATATGATACATGCCGCTTTTGATGCAGGTATCACCCACTTTGATCTCGCTAATAACTATGGGCCGGTATATGGCTCAGCAGAGGAGAATTTCGGACGTATACTTGACAGGGATATGAGGCCTTTCCGTGATGAGATGATAATCTCTACCAAGGCGGGCTACGATATGTGGCCGGGACCATATGGCGACCACGGCTCCAGAAAATATCTTATGGCCAGTCTTGACCAGTCGCTGAAAAGGATGAAGCTTGACTATGTGGATATCTTCTACCACCACCGTCCTGACCCGGATACTCCTATTGAAGAGACAATGGAGGCTCTCTCTGACATTGTACGCTCAGGAAAAGCGCTGTATGTCGGTATTTCAAACTACGATTCCGAGGGTACCCGCAGAGCGGCAGAGATACTCCGTGCAAACCATACACCACTTCTTATAAATCAGGTCAGATACAGTATGCTTGACCGCTGGACTGAGGAGGATGGCCTTCAGGACACCTGCGAGGAGGTTGGAGCCGGTATGATATGCTTCTCGCCGCTGGCTCAGGGAGTTCTGACAGACCGCTATTTACAGGGAGTTCCTGATGACAGCCGTGCGAAGAAGAATTTCTTCCTCCACGAGGATTCACTCACCCCTGAGCTCATGGAAAAGGTCAGAAAGCTGAATGAGATCGCTTCAGGCAGGGGACAGACTCTGGCAGAAATGGCGCTGGCATGGATACTGCGACGTGACAGGGTCACATCAGTGCTTGTCGGAGCAAGCCGTCCGGAACAGATACTCACTAATGTGAAGTTCCTTGATAAGCTTGATTTCACTGAGGATGAGCTTTCCGAGATAGATAAGGTGCTCGGATAGTTTATGCTCATTTGATGAAAATTGTAAAAACAAACAAAAAACTGTTGACAAATGAGATTAAATAGTTTATAATGTTATTATCAAATAAGGACGAGCAGAAGCTCATCTGATTGTGATGAAAGGTGTTGAAAATAATATGGGAAAATTCGTTATAAAGTCTACTAAAACAGGTTTTACATTCAGCCTTAAGGCCGGAAACGGTGAGATCATCGCCACAGGCGGAGAGGTCTATAATACTCTCGCAAGTGTTAAGAACGGCATCGCAAGCGTTTCCAAAAATGCTCCTGTCGCCAAGATAGAAGATCAGACCATAGAGGGCTATGAGCAGGTCACAAATCCTAAGTTTGAGATATACAAGGATAAGGCCGGCGAATTCAGATTCCGCCTTAAAGCAAGAAATGGTGAGATCATCTCCGTAAGTGAGGGCTACGTTAAAAAGGACAGCTGCAAGAAGGGTATCGCAAGCGTACAGAAGAATGCAGTTGATTCACCGGTAATTGAGCCGGATCCTGAGGATAAATAATCAAAAAGTCATATAAAAAGCACCGGATCATTTTGTGATTCGGTGCTTTTTTAGTTCGTATTTATCAGCCCTTGAGAGCAACTCTTCTGATCTTTCCGCTTATGGTCTTGGGGAGCTCGTCACGGAATTCAACTATTCTCGGATATTTGTAAGGAGCAGTGTGCTTCTTTACATAATCCTGTATCTCCTTTTTGAGCTCTTCTGTGGCTACTGTTCCCTTAGTGAGAACTATTGAAGCCTTGACTACCTGTCCTCTAACAGGGTCTGGAGCTGCACTGACACCGCATTCAAGCACATAGGGAAGCTCCATGATGACACTTTCGATCTCAAAAGGTCCGATACGGTAGCCTGAGGATTTGATGACATCATCAACACGGCCCACATACCAGAAGTATCCGTCCTCATCCTTCCATGCAGTATCTCCGGTGTGATAGAGTCCATCGTGCCATACTTCCTTTGTTTTATCTTCATCACGGTAGTAGCCGAGGAAGAGTCCGCAGGGTGCACCGTTTTCGGTGTGGATAACTATCTCGCCGGTCTCACCGGTCTTGCAGGGATTGCCGTCAGGATCAACGATATCCACATCATAGAGTACACTTGGCTTGCCCATTGAGCCCGGACGGCAGGTCATGCCTACGAAATTTCCGATAGAGAGTGTAGTTTCAGTCTGACCGAAGCCCTCCATAAGCTTTACACCGGTAGCTTTGAGGAACTGGTTGTATACCTCAGGGTTGAGAGCCTCACCGGCAACTGTAGCGTACTTTATAGAGCTGAGATCGAACTTTGAGAGATCCTCCTTGATAAAGAAACGGTACATTGTAGGAGGAGCGCAGAAAGTTGTGATATTGTACTTCTTGAACATGGGAAGTATCTTGTTAGCGTCGAAACGGTTGAAATCATATACGAATACGCAGGTCTCGCTGAGCCACTGTCCGTAGAGCTTGCCCCAGAGAGCCTTGCCCCATCCGGTATCGGAAATAGTGAAGTGGATACCGTTTGGGTCAACATTGTGCCAGTAGCGGGCAGTTATGAAATGTCCCAGAGCATAGAGGTGGCAGTGGGTAGCTATTTTAGGATAGCCTGTAGTACCTGATGTGAAGAACATAAGGTTGGGGTCCTTTCCGCAGGAAAGCTCTGCGGGATCGGAAGGACGCTGGAAGACATCGCTGAACTGAGCCATTTCCTTATCAAAATCAGCCCAGCCCTCACGCTGACCGTGAACGATCATACGCATGATATCCATGCCGCTCTCTTCAACAGCAAGGTCGACCTGATGAGCCACATCGCCGTCGCCTGTGCAGACGATAGCCTTGACGTCAGCAGCCTTGAAGCGGTATGTAAAGTCGTGCTGAACGAGCTGGTTTGTTGCAGGGATAACAATAGCACCGATCTTGTGGAGGGCGATTATTGAGAACCAGAACTGATAGTGTCTCTTGAGCACCAGCATAACCTTGTCGCCCTTCTTTATGCCCTTTGACTTGAAGTAGTTTGCAGTCATATTGGAGTACTTTTTTATATCGGCAAAAGTGAACTTTCTGTCTGAAAGCTCCTCGTCAACATAGATAAGAGCGGTCTTATCCGGGCATTTTGCAGCAAGTCCGTCAACTATATCGAAGCCGAAGTTGAAGGTGTCCTCATTTTTAAAGGAGATATTTTTAAGTGAACCGTCCTCATTTGTCTCGATATTCACGAATTTTTCAGCGATAGGATCCTTGATATTGGCAAGGTCAAAGTTTGTAACACCGGGGAGGATAGCGGGTTCAAGGTGATTTATAGCGTGCTGAGGCTGATTGACTCCGCAGACGATAGCGTAGAATTTACATTCTTTTCCGCCTACAGCCCATTCATCGTGTGGCTCGGAGCTGTCGTAGTATATAGAGTCTCCCTCGTTGAGTATCTCGATGTTATCGCCTACACGGACTTTGAGCTGACCGCTGATAACGATATCCATTTCCTGACCCTCATGAGTATGGGGATGAGGTACACGATATTCCTCGTCAACATAGGGGATAGTAACGAGGAAGGGTTCTGCGATCTTGTTTCTGAATTTAGGAGCAAGACGAAGGTAGCTGAGGCCTTTTCTTCTTGCGATAGGGAGTCCCTCACCCTTTCTTGTTATATCGAAGCTGTTGATACGGGGGGATTCGCCTTCCATAAGGTCAGTGATCTCCACATTGCAGGCATTTGCGAATTTATAGATAAAAGAGAAGCTGAAATCTTTAGCTCCGCCTTCGTAGGCACTGTACTCGAAGACAGAAACACCGATCTTCTCAGCCATTTCCTCCGGAGTGAGACCTACTGATTCTCTTGTAGCTTTTATTCGTTCAGCGACCTCTCTAATTTTAAACTCGGGATTCATATTATTCATAGCAAGCCTACTCCTTTCTGTAGATCGACAGATTTGAAATTATATTTTATTGCCATATAAGGCAGGTAGAATCTGGGCTTACGCAAATAAAATTATATCACTTTAAGCAGCATTTGTCAATAAAATGACATAGTATTTTACTTGTAAAAAAGAGGGTATAACTGCACAGAAAATGGCTGACAGACATATTCTATAATAACACTGCAGCCGGATACCGAATATAATAACATGGGAGGTGAGGATTTGGCAAAAAATGGTATAGACGTATCACGCTGGCAGGGAGACATTGACTGGACTAAGGTAAGAACGGATTTCTGTATCATGCAGGCAGGCTTCGGCAAGGAGATCAGCCAGAAGGATATCTGCTTTGAGAAGAATTATTCCGGCTGTAAGGCTAACCGGATACCCTGCGGCGCTTACTGGTTCAGCTATGCTGTGTCAGAGGAGGAAGCGAAGCTTGAAGCAAGAGTCTGCCTTGAAACGATAAAGGGAAAGCAGTTTGAATATCCTATATACTATGACGTTGAGGAGCAGAGGACATTAAAGCTCGGCCGGGAAAAGGTAAGTGCGATAATCAGGACTTTTCTCGATGAACTGGAGAAGGCAGGATATTTTGCGGGACTATATATGTCCGCTTCATACCTCAGGGACTTTGTTACAGATGAGATAAAAGAGAGGTATGCAGTGTGGGTGGCACACTATGGAGTAAGCAGGCCTGATTATTCAGGGATCTATGGAATGTGGCAGAAGTCTAACACAGGAAGTCTCGCGGGTATCAGCGGAAATGTAGACCTTGATGAATGTTATGCGGACTATCCCGGAATAATTAAGGCAGCCGGCCTTAACGGTTTTTCAGCAGACCAGACTGTCCGGAAAAATGTCACATTAACTATAGACGGAAAGACCTACATCGGAACTCTTGAACTTGTCAGATAAGGAAAAGCGGCCCTGGAAAGCTCCGTTAGCGGAAGAATTTACGTTTCCGCTGACAGGAGCGATCTGAGGACCGCTTATATATTACTAAGTATTTATCTTCAAATTAACTTATTATTCAGCAAGAAGCTTTTCAGCACTTGCAAGCTTTACGCAGATAACGAAGAGCTCCATAGCCTTTTTAAGATCCTCAACAGGAGGATATGTAGGAGCAAGACGTATGTTTCTGTCATCAGGGTCAACACCATAGGGGAATGTTGCACCTGCGCCAGTAAGAGTTACACCTGCATCGCTGCAAAGCTGAACTATACGCTTTGCACAGCCGTTCATTGAATTGAATGAAACGAAATAGCCGCCTTCGGGATTTGTCCATGTACCGATACCGAGAGGAGCGATCTCCTTTTCAAGAGTATCGCAGACTATTCTGAACTTAGGAGCGATTATCTCCTTGTGCTTTTTCATATGCTCGCACATATTTGCGAAAGTACCGAAATACTTGACATGACGGAGCTGATTCATCTTATCGTAGCTGATGATGCTTATTCCGAGAGCCTTCTTCAGGTCCTCAACATTTCTCTTGCTTGCACCCATAACAGCAACACCGGCACCGGGGAAAGTTATCTTTGATGTAGAACCGAAGATGTAAACGATATCCTCATTTCCGGCTTTCTTAGCTTCGTCAAGGATGTTGAGGATAGGTGTAGGATTATCTGTGAGGTGGTGGATGCAGTAAGCATTATCCCAGAATATCCTGAAATCCTTAGCAGCAGGTCTGAGGTTAGCGAAACGCTTTACAGTGTCATCGCTGTAGGAGATGCCGTCCGGATTTGAGTACTGAGGAACGCACCAGATTCCCTTGATGGAGTCATCGTCTGCTACCAGCTTTTCGATCATATCCATATCAGGACCGGTAGGAGTCATAGGGATATTTATCATTTCCACACCGAAAAATTCAGTTACCTTGAAATGACGGTCATATCCGGGAACAGGACAAAGGAATTTGATCTTTCCGCACTGTGACCAGGGCTTACCGCCGAGAACGCCCTTATTATATGCAGTCTGAACTGACCAGAACATAGCATTGAGGCTTGAGTTGCCGAAAATGATTATCTCATCATCAGAAACACCTATCATATCTGAGAAGAATTCCTTGGCCTCCGGGATACCGTCGAGCATACCGTAATTGCGGACATCTATACCGTTCTCACTCATAAAATCTCCGTCATTGAAGACATTGAGCATATCCACACTGAGCTCAAGCTGCTCCTTGCAGGGATTTCCTCTTGACATATTGAGACAAAGACCCTGTGCCTTAAAATCGTTATAGAGCGATTCTGTCTCATTCTTGAAGCTGACGAGCTGCTCTCTTGACATTTCTGATAAATTCATTTCAGGAACCTCACCTTTCAAATGATAATTTTTTGCCAAATAAAAGTATACCATAGCGCTGTTTTTTTTTCAAGTGACAATATAACAAATATTGAAGTCGGAAAAGCCGGTTTTTTGGTGTTTTCTGCTTGATAAGGGGATTTGCGGAGTTTTTTTATGGTCAATTCGCTCTGTCAGGAGAAGATTTATTGTTGCTTTTTGACGAAATTATCATGATTTTATTGACAAATCAGACGAGATTTGCTATAATCTATATAGGTATATAAATTATAGATACAATTATATCCAGGGAATTAGGGAATAATTATTTCTTACGGAGGTATCATTATGAAAAAATTATTCTCGACATTATTATCAGTACTGACATCAGCCGCTCTTGCGGCGGGAGCTGCAGTGCCGTCCATGACATCGGCAGCCGACAGTCAGGAGACATTATCAGAATCTGCTGTCATTAATATCAGCAGTCCGGACTTCCTCGCAAATTACAGTGCGGATTCTCACATCTACGGTTCATACCTTGACGAAAACAATCTTGAAGTCTATAAGGCCTTTATGAACCTGCTGAATCCTACCACTGAGATGATTAGCGTGAAGCTGCCGGAACCCGTTACAATATCTGTGTCCAGCAGAAGCACATCCAACATGACAGATGCCGATAAACAGACCTATGAAGCTGCTGTTATGACTGCTTGCCGCACGGGTATCGATTCCGCACTTTTTGATATGCCGGAGATCTTCTGGCTCGATCTTGCCAATATGGGGGTAGGTACTCAGAGCTCCACTTCAAGGAACTGGAGGACCGGTAAATATGATATGACTATTCAGTATATCGAATTTTTACCGGCTTATTATGAAGAGTATGATTCCCTTGATATGGTAATGGAGTACAAGCAGAAGCTGGCAGATGCTGTAGAGGAATTTACTGTACAGGGTGACACCCGCTATGAACAGCTGCTCAGTATACATGACACTATATCAAATTTTACATATTACGATATGGATTCAAAGTTCATAAGCTCACCTGTAGGTTCTCTCGTTGAGCCCGGAGCAGTATGTGAGGGCTATGCTGAGGGCTTCAAGCTCATATGCGACAAGCTGGGTATACCTTGTGTTCTTGTTGTAGGAAATATCAATGATGAGGACAATGAGGCACATATGTGGGATTATGTCAAGATGGAAGACGGAAAATGGTATGCTGTCGACGTAACATGGGATGACCGTGACGGCAAGTACGGAGTTGATTATGTACATACCTATTTCCTTAAAGGCTCAGCAACCATGTCTTCGGATCATTTCCCGGCAGCTGAGTACGGCTTCACAAAGCTGACCTATCCTGAGCTGTCAGCTGAGGACTACGATCCGAGTAAGGCTGAGATAGTTACGACAACGACCACCACAACAACTGTGACCACTACTACATCTACTACAACTATCCAGACTACTACTACACCTGTGATACATATTGATCCTGACCCATTTACCACTACAACTACGACTTCAGATGCTGGGTCAACTACTTCAGCGACTACTACAACACAGATCATTCATATAGATCCAGAGCCGACAACTACAGCTACTACCACCACTGTTCCTGTAACTTCGACTACAACTGAGATCATTCCTACGACTCCGGTGCCGACAACGACTACTCCTCCCGTTGATCCTGATCCTGTAGAGGGAGATGTCAATTGTGATGGTAAACTGAGTATAGCGGATGTGGTTTATTGTGCAGGTACAGTTCTCGGAAATATAAAGCCGGAGCATTCCTGTGACGCTGACGGAGACGGTATCGTGAACGGATTTGATATTACATTCATCCGTGAACTTCTCCTTGCAATTTTATGATATGAAAATTGTTACAGCCCCTGCATAAAGCAGGGGCTGATCTTATTTTATCTCAGATCTTTTGAATACATTGTATCCTATCAAGGATGATGCAAGTATCATTCCAAGACCAGCGATAGTGCAGATGATCGTATGTTTCTGTTCAGGAGCATATGCCAGCTTGTAAAGAGCTTCCTGTATCTCATAGTTCCTCATGAATGTGTCAAATATTTTCAGCTTTGTTATCTCGTATGTCAGGGTAATAATGAGCTGGAAAAGCAGTACTCCGGCAATTGCTATGCTGTTGTACAGGACTCCGCTTCTGGTCATATACACAATTAGTATCAGCACAGATGTAAGTCCTAAAAGAAGAGGCAGCTGTACAGCCGTGGCCTTCAAAGCTGTCAACAGCGAGCAGGAATATCGTGTGCCGTTCAGAATATAGTTTATTCCGAAGAACACAAAGGTATTCATAAAAATAAGGAGAATTGCAATACCGAAAATAACTGCCATCTTGCTTACAAAATACATTTTCCTGTTTGTAACAGATGAGAGAGTATTTTTTATGCACTTGTTGGAAAAATCAGCGGTAAGTACTGCGTAGACTATGAATACTATAAGATAATACAGGTTCATATTGGAGCCGATCACTTCAAGCGGGAGCTTCTTTTTTGCTTCATCGCTTTTATTATTATTTATCATCTCAAAAATCTCTTTAACATTATCGGGCTCCTCGATCTCTTCACTGATTTTGTTCAGATCATCATTTGTGCTGATGTTGCTTTTGCCGATAACTCCGGGACATTTTAGTGCAGCGGAAAGAACTGCCATTACAATCATTACCAGGAAAATCAAATATATGCTTTTGCTTCTGACAATACGAAAGAGATCTGCTCTTACCAGATTAAGCATTTTCATTACCTCCTATAAGCGACTTGAAATATTCCTCCAGTGTGATCCCTGTTTCGTACAGAGCTGAGATATCAAGTCCGTTTTTAACAAGTGCAGAGTTTATAGCCGCAGGACTTATACTGTAGTCATATATCCTTATTTCAGAATCATCAATTACCTTATAATCACTGATGCTGAGTATCTCCTCAAGCATAGCGGCAGCCTTTTTGTTGTTGTTTGTTTTTATGACAATACAGCGCATACATTCACGGTCCAGCTCATCACGGGTGATCTCCCTGACTATCCTTCCTTTCTCGATAAAAAGAAAACGATTTGCAATAAGATAGAGCTCAGAGAGTATGTGGCTCGATATGATGAAGGTTATATTCTTTTCACGGTTCAGCTGGCTGAAGGTCTCTCTGAGCTCGCTGATACCGATAGGGTCGAGACCGTTTATCGGTTCATCCAGTATCACCAGGTCAGGATTATCCAGAAATGCCAAAGCTATGCCAAGTCTCTGCTTCATACCAAGAGACAGATTCCTGAATTTCTTGTTCTTTGCCTCCATGAGATTGACCATTTCCAGAGCCTCATCTATCTGTTTCATATCTGAGATCCCTTTCTGAAGAGCATAGTATTTAAGATTGCTGTATACTGTGAGTTCCTCAAAGAAGGCAGGGTTCTCTATCAGGCAGCCTATCCTGTGCTTTGAGCCTTCCACATCACTGTCTTTATTTGAGAATAGCTGAAATTCTCCCCCTGATTTCGCAGTCAGTCCGGTTATCAGCTTCATCAGAGTAGTTTTTCCGGCGCCGTTTCGTCCTATCAGAGCATAAATATCTCCCTTGCGGACTGTGATATCTGCACTTTCGAGTGCAGTGAAGTTATTATATTTTTTGGATAGCCCTCTGGTAACGAGTATATTTTCTTTCATGGCTGATCACTCCTTATCTTCTATGATCTGATTATATCATTCATTTATAAAAAAATACTTAATCTGACTCTTAAAAAAGTCTTAAAAAAGAATGATGAAAAATAAAAAAACTCTTGACTTTTCTATATAATAGGTATATAATTACAAGCGCTGAAGAATTGTAATTATTCCGGAAGGCGGCGGAAAGAAAGTGGAGTTGAATAAAATGACAGAGATCTATCTCAACAGGCTTGATAATTCAGAAGGTATATATAAGGAGCTTGCTTCAAAGCTCGGTGCTGAGGGTATCACTGATAAGGAAAAGCTCTCAGGATGGCTTCTCAGCAGGGAAGAGCCGAAGGAGTACAGACTCTATATTTCAGATGAGGATATTCCAAACGAGACTATAGATGAGGTCACCAGAGTTTTTTCTGAATGTGAGAAAAACGATAATATGATAAAGACTGAGGTATATACCGATGAATTCCTCAACCTTATCGACGACAAGGCGAGAATGACAAGACAGGTAAAGCCCAGGTCTCTTGTTCACAGAGACGGCGACCTTCATCCCACTGTACACATATGGCTGATAAAGCGCAAGGATATGGGAATATATGTGCTGCTGCAGAAAAGAGCTGCCGGAAAGCGGATTAATCCGGACTGTTATGATGTGTCTGCCGCAGGTCATGTCTCACAGGGAGGAGAATTTCGCAGTGCGGCAGTAAGAGAGCTCCACGAAGAGCTTGGAATAGATATCCCCCGTGGAAAGCTTGAGCTGATAGGACTGCGCCGGAATCTTTATACTGACGGTGACATCAAGGACAATGAGATGAGTGCAGTTTACATCTGCCGTGAGAATATCAACACTGATGAGCTCCTGCTTGATTCTGAGGAGGTATCAGAGGTGTGCTGGGCTGAGATAGATGAGATGCTTTCTGTTATGAAAAACGGCGGCTTCAAAAACTGTATCTCACTTGAAGAGCTTGCAATGATAAAGAAGGCTGTATTCTGAGCAAAATATTATACTCAGAACTGCCTGGCTGATAAAACGAAGAATACCCCCGAAACGGTGATCTGTCCGTATCGGGGGTATTTTGTATTATAGATAAAATCACATTGCTCTGACCAGTTCGCTGAATCTTTCCATAGCTTGGATAGTGCGCTGTCTGTCGCCGAAAGCTGTAAGTCTGAACCAGCCCTCACCGTTCTTTCCGAATCCGGCGCCTGGAGTTCCGACAACAGCTATCTTCTCGAGCATAAGATCGAAGAAATCCCAGCTCTTCATATCTTTTGGGCACTTGAACCAGATGTATGGGGAGTTGATCCCACCTGTGAATTTAACGTTAAGCTTTGTCATAGTGTCAGCAATGATACGGGCATTTTCCTGATAATATGAGATATTCTCATGTATCTGACGGAGGCCTTCTTCGGTGAATACTGCTGCTGCAGCACACTGTACCGGATAGGAGACACCGTTGAATTTACTGCCCTGTCTGCGTCCCCAGATCTGAGCAACAGACACCTCAGTACCGTCTGAAGCTGTTACCTTAAGAGCCTCCGGGATCACTGTATATCCGCATCTCATACCGGTAAATCCGGCAGTTTTTGAGAGGGAGCACATCTCGATAGCGCATTCCTTGGCACCTTCGATGCAGAATATGCTTCTCGGCACATCCGGATCGGTGATGAATGCTTCATAGGCGGCATCGTAGATGATTATGGCGTTGTTTTTCTTAGCATAGTCTATCCACTGCCTTAACTGGTCTGCGGTATAGACTGATCCGGTGGGATTATTTGGAGAGCAGAGATAGATCAGATCCGCATGAACACTGTAGTCAGGCATTGCTGCGAAGCCGTTCTCCTCATTGGAGTCGGCATAGATTATCTTTCTTCCGCACATGAGATTGGAGTCCACATATACCGGGTAGGCGGGATCAGTGACTAGGATAACATTGTCATCACCGAAGATATCCACGATATTTCCGCAGTCGGCCTTTGCACCGTCGTTTATGCGTATCTCAGAAGGAGCAACATCTGCTCCGAAGCTTTTATAGTATCCTGATACAGCCTCACGGAGGAAGTCGTATCCGGCACCGCTGTCCTCATAGCCCTTGAAGGTCTCTTTGACCCCCATTTCATCGCAGCCTTTTTTCATTGCCTCGATGACGACAGGCGCTATGGGAAGGGTAACATCGCCGATACCCATTCTGATGATATCAGCGGAAGGGTTCTTCTCTTTGAAAACGGTGATCTTCTTTGCAATATTTATAAATAGATAATTCTTCTCAAGCTTGAGAAAGTTTTCATTCAGCTGCGGCATACTGCATACTCCTTTGCTTTTTCGATATATTCATCGTCGACTGAGCCGTCACATATGAACTCGGCAGGACCGGTCATGATAACAGTCTCATCGGACCTGTAGTTTATTATGAGGTCACCGCCTCTCAGGTGGATGAGGATATCCTCGTCACGGGGACATATCCCATTGAGTACGGCTGCAACTGCGCTGGCGCAGGCACCGGTACCGCAGGCGAAGGTCTCTCCGCTTCCACGCTCCCACACTCTCATGCGGAGGGTATGACTGTCGATGACCTGAATGAACTCGGTGTTCACTCGGGCAGGAAAAAGCCTGTGATTTTCAAACTCTGGTCCTATCTGTTCCAGATTGAGGCTGTCGATATCGTCCATGAAAAGTACAGCGTGGGGATTGCCCATAGATACGCAGGTGATGTCATAGGAACAGCCGCCGACCTCAACAGGCTGAGCGATGAATCTATCCAGAGGACTGTCCACAGGAATATCCTTTGGGAGGAGCACAGCTTTGCCCATATCCACAGTAACAGAGCTGACCTTACCGTTTTTTACGGCAAGTGTCAGGTATTTTATGCCGGAGTTTGTTTCAAGAGTAATATCAGTTTTATCGGTAAGACCCTTTTCGTAAACGTACTTTCCGATACACCTTGTAGCGTTGCCGCACATCATAGCCTCTGAGCCGTCAGCATTGAATATTCTCATGCGGAAGTCAGCTATGTCGGAGGGCATGATGAGGACAAGGCCGTCGGAGCCGATACCCTTGCGGACATCGCTGAGTATAACGGAGACCTTTTCCGGGTCAGTGACAGTTTCGGTAAAGCAGTTTATGTAGATGTAGTCATTGCCGATACCATGCATTTTGGTGAAATTCATATATACATCTCCCATAGTGACTCGGATGGGAGAGCAGTAATAATAAATTAAATAATAACGCCGAAGGCGCAGAAAATGGGAGTCCAGAGGGATGTTATTCCTCTGGCAGAGGGTGAACGAGGGGGACAGCGTCCCCCTGAGCAGCAGTCCGGACAGCGAAGCGATTCCGGACGGACCCTCTCGTGCAATATTCCTCGGCTTGACCGACGAAATAATTTCGGACAAGCCTCTTTTATCTTATTTAGGATCAGAGCAGAGTAATACCTGCCTCAGCACATTTCTCAACCATATCCTCAGGCCATACAGAGGACTGCACCTCACCGATATGAGCCTTTTCAAGGAGCAGCATACAGAGTCTTGACTGACCTATGCCTCCGCCGATAGTCAGCGGAAGAGTGCCGTCAGCTATCATCTGATGATACTTGTACTGCATCCTGTCCTCAGCTCCGCACTCTGCAAGCTGCTTTTTCAGAGAAATCTCGTCAACACGGATACCCATGGAGGACACCTCCAGAGCTCTTCCAAGAACATCGTCCCAGAAGAATATATCTCCGTTGAGGGACCAGTCATCGTAGTCCGGAGCTCTTCCGTCATGCTTTTCACCGCTGGCAAGCTTGCCGCCGATCTGCATGATGAATACTGTACCGTGCTCCTTTGTGATAAGGTCCTCACGCTCCTTGGAGGTCTTATCCGGATACATATCCTCCAGCTCCTGAGTTGTTATAAAGAATACATCATCAGTGATCTTGTCAGCAAGAACAGGGTATCTGTGGCTGACCTTGCGCTTTGTATAGACTACAGCCTTTACAACATTCTTTACTGTTTCCTTAAGGTAATCTATGGTGCGCTTGTCACGGGTGATGACTTTTTCCCAGTCCCACTGGTCAACGAAAATTGAATGAACGTTGTCGGTATCATCATCACGGCGGATAGCGTTCATATCGGTATAGATACCCTCGCCGGGCTCATAGCCGTAGCGGTAGAGAGCCATTCTCTTCCACTTTGCAAGAGACTGAACTACTTCTGCCTTACCGTCGATCTCCTTTATATCGAAATCGACCTTTCTCTCAACACCGTTGAGGTCGTCGTTTATACCGCTGCCCTGCTTAACAATGAGCGGAGCGGAAACACGGTCCAGTGTGAGCACGATAGACAGTGCCTGCTGGAATATGTCCTTGATGTACTTGATGGCGTGCTGAGTTTCTCTCAGTGTCAGTGAGGACTTATAGCCCTCCGGGATATACAGCGATCTTGACATAATAATCACTTTCCTTTTCTGTAGATTTGATATTTAGAACAGAGGGCAGCGCCATTGATGCCTTCTGAGCTTAACATTTGGCATTGCTGATATCATCAGCTTTTATCATAAAATCAGAAAGGTGTTCCGACCTCTTAACAGGAACGGAACACCTTTGTTCTTCTTATGCAATTATTATACACCTGAATTGCATCATTGTCAAGAGTTTTTTTGAATTAAAAATTGAATTTGTTTCAAAGGGGATCTTATCTTATAGAACCAACAGTTCTGGGGAAGAGAATAACGTCACGGATATTAGCCATGCCTGTTGTATACATGATAAGTCTCTCGAAGCCGAGGCCAAAACCGCCGTGAGGTACTGAACCGAACTTGCGGAGATCAAGGTAGTCGGAGTAGAGGTCGAGGTTCATATTTCTCTCCTTCATTGCAGCGATGAGCTTATCATAATCATATTCTCTTTCACTTCCGCCTATGATCTCTCCTACACCGGGAACAAGGAGGTCAACTGCGGCAACAGTTTTTCCGTCGGGATTCTGTTTCATATAGAATGACTTTATCTCCTTGGGGTAATCTGTAACGAATACAGCCTTCTTGAATACCTTCTCGGAGATGTATCTCTCGTGTTCTGTCTGGAGGTCGCAGCCCCATTCTACAGGGTAAACAAACTTCTCGCCTGACTCCTGGAGGAGCTTTATAGCCTCAGTGTAGGTAACTCTGCCGAATTCGTGGGAGATGAGCTCCTCAAGGCGAGCCTTCAGTCCCTTTTCAAAGTGAGCGTCGAAGAAAGCGATCTCGTCGGGACACTTTTCAAGGAGCTTGCCGATAACGAATTTAAGCATATTCTCAGCTATCTCGATAACGTCGTCGAGCTCTGCGAAAGCAACCTCAGGCTCAATGTGCCAGAATTCAGCAAGGTGCTTGGGAGTATTGGAGTTCTCAGCACGGAATGAAGGGCCGAAGGTATATATCTTGCCCATAGCCATAGCAGCCATTTCGCCTTCAAGCTGACCTGATACTGAAAGACCTGCTTTCTTGCCGAAGAAGTCGTTAGCGTAGTACTCCTCCTCGGACTTGAACTCAGTGGTATAGCCGTTTGTGGTTACCTGGAACATCTCACCTGCACCCTCGCAGTCGCTGCCGGTGATAAGGGGAGTATTTACATATACATAGTTATTGCTCTGGAAGAATTCGTGTAAAGCAGAAGCGAGGACTGAGCGGACTCTCCATACGGCATTGAAAGTGTTCGTTCTTCCTCTGAGGTGAGGGATAGAACGGAGAAATTCAAGTGAGCAGCCCTTCTTCTGGAGGGGATAGTCTGTGGGAGCGTCACCGAAAACAGTGATACCGTCGGGAGTAGTATTTATCTCAACAGTATTGTTTCTGCCCTCAACAGCATTACCTGTTACTTTAATAGAGGTGCCTACTCTTGGTTCCTTGTAGTCTGAGCCCTCGCCCTTTTCAACAACGACCTGAACGTTTTTAAGGGAGGTACCGTCGTTTACCTCGATGAAAGCCACGCTCTTTGAATTACGGGAAGTACGGACCCAGCCGCAGACAGTAACTGACTGACCGATATAGTCCTTGGATGTGATAATGTCCTTGACATCGATGTGTTTCATAGTGATTCGTTCCTTTCAGATAAATAATAATTTATTCAGGACGAAGAAATACAAAAAGCCCCCGTCCTCTACAGGACGGGAGCATATTACCCGTGGTGCCACCTGAATTACCGCAAAGCGATCACTTTTGGCCGCTGTAACGTGCGGAACACGGCTCGCTTACTCGGAGATCTCAGCGGTAGATCGCTGTAGGACCTTTCAGTCTGCTGCTCGGGAGTGTTATTCGCTTCGGGACGAATGTGCGGCTCACACCTTACCCGCACTCTCTGTAAAACGCTGTCCGAGGTTACTTCTCTCTGTCATTGCATTTGTTCAGGTGTATTATATCACACTTTTTTCAGGTTGTCAAGAGCTGAAAACAATTTTGCGGAACTGTTTTATATGAACAGCAGGCTCATACCGTGTTCATGAGCAAACTTCTCAGCTTTTTTTCGGTTTACTTGTTTAAGGACCTTAATGGTCTGTTTGTGGCCTTTTTTAACGTCGCTCATGGAAATGTTCTCGTTATCGAACTCGGTGATATTGATATCGTGAAGGTTCTCACAGCCGGTGAAAGCATCTTCCCTTATATCCTTGGTCTGGAAACTGATCCTGAGCTCTGTCAGATTCTGGCAGCCGTAGAAAGCCCAGCTGCATATTGTCTTTACGGTGTAGGGGATATCGATAGAGCTGAGTGAGCGGCACCATGAGAATGCACTTTCTCCGATAGTTGTCACAGAATTGGATATAGTGATCTTTTTGAGGCTGTAGCACTCTGAGAAAGCGGCATTGCCGATAGAGTCAACTGCACCTGGGATAACGACTCTCCTTAATCGCTTGCAGGAGAAGAAAGTGAGGTCACTGATACGCTGAAGGTAAGCCGGGAGGACAATGTTTTCCAGTGAATTACAGCGTCCGAAGGCTCCTTTGCCGATAGTTTTCAGTGAGGATGGCAGATTGAGCTCCTTGAGCCGCTGACACTTGAGGAAAGCGTTCTCGCCGATGAATTCAAGATTTTTCGGGAAAACGACTTCTTCCAGAGCAAAGCAGTGGCAGAATGCGAATTTCTCGATACGCTTGACGCTGTCGGAAATGACCACCTTCTTCAGGGTATCATTGCCGCGGAAAGCATATTTTCCGATGGTGGTGATAGTATCAGGGATAATAATGGCTTCCGTAGTACCTATATACTTTACAAGTGTACCGGTCTTCTGATTTATCGCCATATTGTTTACATCGTCGATAACAACGTTCTCATTATTAAGGGCTTCGTTGAGTTCTTCAGCCTCTTCAGCTGTTTCCTGCTTTGAAGGCTTGTGCTTTTTTTCGTGCTTTTTATCGGATGAGGCCTTCTTTTCCGGCTTGGCCTCTTTCTTTTTTTCACGAATATTTTTCTCCTCAGACTTAGCCTCAGTCTTCTTCTCGGGAGCAGTTTTCTCCTCAGACTTGGCCTCAGCCTTCTTCTCGGGAGCAGATTTTTCCTCGGACTTGGCCTCAGCCTTCTTCTCGGGAGCAGACTTCTCCTCGGACTTAGCCTCAGTCTTCTTTTCGGGAGCAAACTTCTCCTCGGACTTAGCCTCGGCCTTCTTCTCGGGAGCAGATTTCTCCTCGGACTTAGCCTCAGCCTTCTTTTCGGGAGTAGGTTTCTCCTCGGATTTGGCCTCAGCCTTCTTTTCGGGAGCAGGTTTATCCTCGGACTTAGCCTCAGCCTTCTTTTCGGGAGCAGATTTCTCCTCGGACTTGATCTCAGCCTTCTTTTCGGGAGCAGATTTCTCCTCAGACTTGGCCTCAGTCTTCTTTTCGGGAGCAGATTTCTCCTCGGACTTGGTTTCAGCCTTCTTCTCGGGAGCAGATTTCTCCTCGGACTTGGCCTCAGCCTTCTTCTCGGGAGCAGATTTCTCCTCGGACTTAGCCTCAGTCTTCTTTTCGGTAGTGGATTTCTCCTCGGACTTGGCCTCAGCCTTCTTTTCGGGAGCAGATTTCTCCTCGGACTTAGCCTCAGCCTTCTTTTCGGGAGCAGGTTTCTCCTTGGACTTGGCCTCAGCCTTCTTCTCGGGAGCAGGTATTACTTCGGATCTTGTCTCAGTCTCTTTTTCGGTGTGGGGAGCTTCTTTTGCAGGATGAGAGGTGCCTGCCTGGGATCCATTTTTTTCTGAGAGATTTGCTGCTTTGTGTGCTTTAACTTTTACTACTATTGCTTTTTTTGATTTTACGTGCTTGCTGTCAGCTTCTGAACGATCATCAGAGCTGCGCTTATTATTTGATTTATTCACGCACAGATCACTCCAAACGTTATATATATTAGCCAAAAATAACAAACTAAGAAATACTATATAATTATAACATTTTTTTGCAAAAAAATCAATAACTGCATGAATAAATCAGCAATATTTGGAGGAACACACAATGAGGGGAAGAACACATATTGGAAATCAAGGGGAAAACAGGATGTCCGATTTTGAGTAGTTGTATAAAATGCACAAATGACTGATGAAGCTGAAAATAATAGCAGGAAAGGCATATGCCTCTTTTCACGCTGAGCGTTCAGATGAACAGGGTTAAAAAGTGATCCGGAACGGAATTTGTATTTGTAAGCGGAAGAAATTCCCATATATGAAAGTATTCCCGATTTTTTGACATTTCTGTCGTTTTGTGGTATAATACTATATCATTAATTCTTCAAGGAGATATCATGAATAAAATACTTCTAACTATACTTTTTTCCGCCGGAGCATTGATCCTGACAGGATGCGGCAATAAGGCCTCGGATAACAGTGAGCCTAAGCTCTCTGCAGAGGTGGCTTCCATTTCACAGTCGGAAAGCGAAACAGCTTCATCTTCAGCTGTGACATCGGCTGTTACCACAACAAAGATCACTGCAACTGCTGTAACAACTACAGTCCCTCAGCCGCCTGCTGACCTTAAGCTCTCAGGAATGGACAGGGTGGAAGTGTACAGCGACCTTACCCTGAACGATTTTATCACAGATAAAAACGTTGAGCTGAAAGAGGGGGATGCTCTGCTGAATACATCTGATACCGGTGAGTATGAAGTGGATATAAAATATATATACAACGGGAATGAATTCTCAAAAAAGCTGAATTACATCGTAGAGGATACAACTCCGCCTCTGCTGCTCAATTCCGGCTGGACTCCGTATCATAAGGCGGGAAAGGCCTTTGACCTTAACGACTATGTAGGATTTGTGGATAATTATGACCGCAATGTTTCCCTGACCTATACCGGAGATATCGACCCGGCCGCTGTGGGAGATTATCCTCTTCACGCGGCAGCATATGACAGCTCTGGAAATGTCACTGAATGGGATGTTACCATATCCGTTGTTGAAACGGTGCCTGTTCCGCCTGATGACAGAACGAGAGTTCCGTTTGCGGATTTTGCAGCACAGTATGGCGGAGAAGGCAGGCGCCTTGGACTTGATATCTCAGCCTGGCAGACTAACGTCGATTTCGATGCTCTTATCGGAGCAGGCTGTGATTTTGTTATAATGAGAGCAGGGTACTGCTATGGTGAACCTAAAACAGACGACTATTTCTATCAGAATCTGGAACGTGCCCGGGCCTCGGGAATGGACTACAGCGTTTATTTCTATTTCACCGATAATTCCGAAGAGGAGGTCCGTGAACACGCCCGCTGGATCGCAGAACAGCTTGGAGGAGAACCTACATCACTGCCGATAGGCTTTGACTGGGAGGAGTTCGGCAACTTTCAGAAATACGGCATGAATATCAATGATATAAACAATCTCTATGCGGCTTTCAGGGACGAGATGTCAAAATACGGCTATGAGACTATGCTCTACAGCAGCAGGAATTTTCTCAGGGACGTATGGTACGAAAAGACAAAGGCTCTCGGACCTGTATGGCTGGCACATTATGTCGACGAGACAAACTATGACGGCGATTACTTTATCTGGCAGCAGAGCAGCTGCGGAAGGATAGACGGCATAGCAGGCGACGTGGATATGAACATACTTTATGAATAAGCAGAAGCTCTTTCTGATATCAGCACCTATGTATAAGCTCTGATATCCGGAAGAGCTTTTTGTATCCGTCAGCTGAGACCTGCGGCTGCTTAAAAAAGTCATGAAATTACCGGAATAAGCATGAAAGTGGTATAAAAAAGCAATTAACTATGCTATAATGTGGTCAAGATAACAAAAAGGAGAGTGACGATCATGCTTAAAGAAATGGGATTTTATAAAGGTATCAATCTTGGAGGCTGGCTCTCTCAGTGTGATTACAGTGAGGAACACATGGACAGCTTTATCAGCGAAAAGGATTACGCTGTTATAGCTGGCTGGGGAGCAGATCATGTCCGCATACCCTTTGACTATAATATCATCGAAAATGCTGACGGTACGTTCAATGACAACGGTTTTGCCCGTATCGATAAGGCTATTGCGCTGAGCAGGAAAAATGGCCTCAATATTGTGCTTGATCTTCATAAGACAGCAGGGTTCTCCTTCGATTATTACAGCGAGAATGAGAACGGATTTTTCGAGAATCCATTCCTTCAGGAGCGCTTCTACCGCCTCTGGGAGGAGGTAGCCCGCCGCTATGGAAATGACCCTGAGCATATCGCATTTGAGCTTCTGAACGAAGTTACAGATATGGAGTTCATGGAAATGTGGAACAGGATAGTCCGTGTATGCATAAGCCGTATAAGGGCTATAGCTCCGGAGACTCTTATATTTGTGGGAAGCTGTCACAACAACAGTGCGGATACGGTCTATCTTCTTGAAGAGCCCTTCGACAGCAGAGTTGTTTACAATATGCACTGCTATGAGCCCCTGAAGTTTACACATCAGGGAGCATACTGGACAGATGCAATAGTAAAGTCTGACAGATTCACTGCTGACGAAAGCGGAGTTACTCCTGAGCTTTTTGAGGAGCTTTTCTCAACAGCCATAGAGAAGGCTCGTGATAATGGCGTTGAGCTCTACTGCGGTGAGTATGGAGTTATCGACGTGGTAAGCCCTGAGGAGACTCTGAAATGGTACAGATCTATCAATACTGTATTTGAAAAGTACGGTATCAGCCGCTGTGCATGGAGCTACAGGAAAATGGATTTCGGCCTTTCTGACAGCCGCCTGGACAGCATCCGTCCTGAGCTTCTCAAGGTAATATGATTTTTTTGCACATGATATGGTAATGTAAAAGGCACACAAGTGGAGGACCCTTTGGCGGAATTCAGATCACTCTTGCCGGACTTGATGTATTGTCCGGGAGGAATGCTTATCCGTTAAGTAAAGGCTCCTTACTGTGTGCCTTTTTTACATTATTTTAATTTTTGCGAAATATTGACAAATTATGAAGATGGTTGTATAATTAAAGTGCTATATTATATTTTAAGAGAGGGGTAAAGTATGGCTAAATTATTATTTAAGAAACTGGCAGCTGTTGTCAGTGCTGCATCAATGCTGGCAGTTTCGGGAGCAGTTACTGTACCGGCAAAGGTGAGCAGTGCAGATACTCCTATTGACGACCGCCACGATGACTGGCTGCACGTGAATGAAAATGCCGAGGTCGTTGATATGTACGGAAATCCGGTATGGATGACAGGCTGCAACTGGTTCGGCTACAACGTTACGACCCAGGTATTTGACGGCGTATGGTCAAGAAATATGCATGAAATGCTGAACGAAATGGCAGATCGTGGATTCAATCTCATGCGTGTACCTATGTCCACACAGATACTTCTTCAGTGGAAAAACAAGGAACCTGACCCGTATATGGTCAAGATCAATGAGTGGAAGAACCCTGAGCTGACTGTTGAAGGTATTGCAGGCGGCAAGCCAAAGTACAGCTTTGAGATCTGGAATCAGGCTGTAGAGTGGTGCAGAGAAAACGGTATCAAGATCATGATCGATATCCACTGCGCTACCACCGCTTCCAATGGACATCAGTATCCGCTCTGGTATGACAGCAACTACAGCTATGATGACTGGCTCGAAGCGCTTCACTGGGTGGCTGATTACTACAAGGACGACGATACTATCATTGCTATCGACCTGAAAAATGAGCCTCACGGCAAGAACGACGGTCAGGGTATGGCAAAGTGGGATAATTCAAAGGACGATAATAACTGGAAGTATGCTGCCGAGCGTGGAGCAGATGCTGTTCTCAGTGCAAACCCGAATCTCCTCGTAATGGTGGAGGGTATCGAGGTCTACCCTAAGTTTGAAGAGGGTGAAGACTGGGATTCACAGCCTGTTGACTATGCACGTTATCCCTGGAGCCCGTTCTACGGTGCATGGTGGGGCGGAAACTTCAGAGGTGTAAAGGACTATCCTGTTGATCTGGGCGAACATCAGAGTCAGCTCGTATATTCTCCTCATGATTACGGTCCGCTGGTTTACAAGCAGGAATGGTTCTATCTTAATGATCCTAACAAGACCTTCACAAGAGAGACGCTTCTTGATGACTACTGGCGTGATTCATGGGCTTTTATCATTGAGAATAAGATATCTCCGCTGCTCATGGGCGAGTGGGGAGGCTTTATTGATGAGGTGCATGATCCTACCGGTGAGAATACACAGTGGATGACCATTCTCCGTGACTATATGATCGAAAATCGTATCCACCATACATTCTGGTGCTTCAATGAGAACTCCGGCGATACAGGCGGACTTCTTACAAATGATTTCCAGAGCTGGGATGAGGATAAGTACGCTCTTGTAAAGCCTGCTCTCTGGCAGGACGACAAGGGACGCTTTATCAGTCTTGACCATAAGGTGCCTATGGGATCTTACGGTATTTCTCTTTCCGATTACTACAACGGAACAGAGCCTGAGCGTGATCCGGAGGAGACTACAACACAGCCTACAAAGCCTTCAGATACTACTACAACTAAGCCTACAGAAGATCCGGATAAGGATGTAATGTATGGAGATGCTGACTGCGACGGTGTTATCAAGATGAACGATGCAGTCCTCATAATGCAGGCACTTTCAAACGGCGATAAATACGGAGAAGATGGTACTGACGAAAATCATCTTAAACCTAAGGGTGCTAAAAATGCAGACTGCTATGATCCGGGTTCAAAGCTTTCCGCAAAGGATGCGCTTGCTGTTCAGAAGTATCTGCTCAATATGACATCTCTTCCTGAATTGTCAGGAAAGTAATTACTTCGGCTATATGCACAATTTGTCGGCAATGACATTGTACATATAGCCGATTTTTTATTTCGGATGCATCAGAACGGTCTTTTTTTGACACTTATCATATGAAAACCTTTTTATGGCAAATTCTTATGTGAGGAGTTGATATTATGAAAAAATACACGTTCTTTTCTATTATGCTTTCAGCCGTTCTTCTTACAGGATGCGGTGCAGCTAAGCAGAGCAGCAGCGATAAAGCAGGGGAGGAGGTCATCGTTGAACCTTCAGTTGAGGTCACCACTGAAACTACTACAGAGAACTTAACGGATCCTCCTGTATGTACTCCCCCTGTCAGCATTTCCGAATTTGAGTGCTTCGGCAGGAAGTTCGATGCGGCTGACAGCAAAGTTAATACATGGTGCGAAGTTTGGGATAATGACATTATGACCCGTACTACATACAAAAGGAAAAATGTATCTGCGGCAGATCTTGATCCGGAATATATAGCAGACCTTGTGAATGAGCTGAACTCCGGAAAATATGAGGAGACAAATCCGTTTAATGGTTCTCATTGCATTTGCCTTGATGATATGATCGACGGAATAAGTATTACTTCCGGTTTTGCAGAACTGTGCGGCTGTGATGACCTTGAGAATCTGACCATGGAAAGTCGGCCGGCAATGTGCCTGAGAGCGGGAGACGATACCGTATCATATCTTGTTACGGAAGAGTTTATGAAAGAATTTGAAGATGTTGTGGAGAAGGTCACGGTAAGCGAAGAAAATGTCAGCGATATATATTATCGGCCCGACAATAGTTATAAGGACATAACCGAAAAAGAGTACCCGAAGGATATGATCCTGTTTGTTGATATGTACTCTAACTATGCGTGGAAATCCACCCTCAAAGGAAGCTTTATCGATGATCATGGCTATGTGTATAAGTTCGATCTGAGCGATGTTGATTTCATTGGAAATTATTGCAGAAGAAATAATATTGAGGATACCGATGATAACACATTTGAGGCAGCTTTGCTGGATGCTCTCTACTATGATGTGTACTATAAAACAAAGCCTGTCAGCAAGACGAAGGCTGATGAGATCTTTGATATGTATATGGAGAGCAAATGTATAATTGACGGCAGCCAGATGGAGCTGAAAAATGAAGCCTGCGATATGGGGCAGTATTCACTTTATTATCTGGATCATGATAAATGGGAGCTTGTAAAACTCAGGACAAGAGGCGATAATACAGGAGTACTGGATGATGAGTGTGCCCGTGAGGTTTGTGAGCGATATGATGCCCTTGAATATGATAGCTTAGAATAAAACAGCGGCTGCCGCAAATCCTGCGGCAGCCGTTTTCAGCGTTGTTACTGCATCTTATATGAGTTGATCATCTTCTGGACCATACGTCCGCCGATAGAACCAGCCTCACGGGAAGTAAGGTCGCCGTTGTAGCCCTTCTTGAGGTTTACGCCAAGCTCACTTGCAGATTCCATCTTGAATCTTTCAAGAGCCTCTCTGCCCTTCTGTGTCATTTCGCCGTTATTATTTCCATTGCTGTTAGCCATTGTTTTGATCTCCTTTGGATTTGTTTTTGATGCCGTGATAGTAGTATCTCACAGCAGGTATAAAATATTTGTGGTAATAAATGTGAATGATCCTGATTTATTTCACTTTTTTATCACATCATTATCACAATACACACACCATATTATAATAAAATGTTTGAAAATTATCGAAAAAACCAAGCAACAAACAGTAAAATAATAATAAAAGGAGTTCGTGATGATAAACAACAGATACGGGAGCGAGGTCAATATGCCTCTTTTGGCCGCATTGATCATTATAATCATATCATTTTCATCTATATGGGTGACATGGCTGAAAATTGAAGCTAAGGCCTATGGCAATTCAGTGGATGAGACCCTTGATTTTACGGATATTATGGATGCTGATGAGAAAATACTCAATACAGTGATAAACTTGAAAATAGCGGTATGGATTCATCAGAGCTTATTTCAAAAAGCGAATATGATGCCATGAAAAATTCATTTTACACTATGAAGTATGCAGGGCTTGTGGGATACATACTGCTCGGCATAGCGGGTGTATGCCTGTTCATAAGCAGAAAGGCAATGACAGCAGCTTCGCTTCTTTCGGCTGTGGCCTTCATTGTATCGATAATAGGCGCATTGCAGTACTGCTCAAAGACGGAGAAATATATGGATGATTTTTCCAGGAAGGTTCTGCAGGGGCTGATAACCATAAGATATGATCTGAGTATCGATAAAGGTATTATCATACCGTTAATATGTGCAATTGCTGTCACGGTCATAGGATTCATGGCCGGCAGGAAGCAGAGTTATCAGGAATATTGAGAAAAGCGGCTCATTGAGCCGCTTTTTTACTTGTCATATGTATCAAGGAAATTATGGACCTGTCCGTGCTCCTTGTATGCGATAATCGTACTGAGGTTTACATTCTCAACGCTTCGGAAAATATTCTTCTCTATCTGAGGATCACGCTTGCTCAGGTCTGCGATGAGGTCCTTGACTACCATTCGCTTTGAAACTGAACGTGTATCCGGGTCACAGGTAGTGCAGGTGTCTGTGAATTTGCAGGCGCACTGTATGAAATGCAGGTCGTTGTAGTCACGCCAGTGCTTGATATCTGCCTCACGGATGAGGTACATAGGTCTTATAAGCTCCATACCTTCAAAATTAGTGCTGTGTAGCTTAGGCATCATGGTCTGTACCTGTCCGCCGTAGAGCATACCCATGAGGATCGTTTCGATAACGTCATCAAAGTGGTGGCCGAGAGCTATTTTATTGCATCCCAGTGCCTTTGCATGGCTGTAGAGATAGCCTCTTCTCATTCTTGCACATACATAGCAGGGACTTTTTTCAATATTGAAAACCGAATCGAAAATATCCGATTCAAACACTTTTATCGGTATTGACATTGAACGTGCATTGTTCTCGATAACACGGCGGTTTGCCGGACTGTAGCCCGGGTCCATAACGAGGAATTCCACCTCGAAGGGGAATTTGTCATGGCGCTTCAGCTCCTGGAAGAGCTTGGCCATGAGCATGGAGTCCTTGCCGCCGGAGATACAGACAGCTATCTTGTCTCCGGGCTGGACGAGCTGGTATTCATTAATAGCCTTGGTGAAACGGCACCATATTGACTTCTTGAACTTCTTTCGCAGACTTTTTTCCACATCCTCAGTTATCATTCGGTCACGGAGTTTGATATCAAGCCAGCTGGCATATCCGCCGGAAAGGTCTGCGGCATTCAGTCCCTTGTCACGGAGCGCATCGGCAATTTCTCCGCTTATGATACCGCTTTTGCAGCAGATTATAAGCTTTTTATCCGCAGGTAGCTCAGCACTGAGCACTTTATCCTGAGGGATGTTCAGAGCTCCGTTGATATGACCGTACTCAAAAGCGGCGGGGTCCCTTATATCTATGACTGTATATTCTTCAGGGGAGAGTCTTTCCAGCTCTTCCGCAGTTATCTGATTATCCATTTTCAACACCTCGTTATCTGATAGGAATATTATATCATGAGTGGAAGTGATTGTCCAGTAGTTTTTGAATACACATGAAAAAATGACTGGTCGGAAGGTAGATTCCTCCGGCAGAATGAAGGCTGCCTGCGAGACTGTTGCTGCAGACCCGGCAGCCAGACATTTCTGCTGAGGAAAACGACTTAAGACCAGTCATTGATTTTATTTCTTCTTTGTCTTTTTCTTCATTACGGGTTTTTTAGGAGTAATTGCGACTTCCTCCACAAGGTCAGGAGAAGGTATTCCCATCTCAGCTTCCTTTGCTTCGAGGTCTTCAAAATAGAGCTTGTAGATAGTTGCTGCAAGTGGAACTCCCAGTACCATTCCGAGAACTCCGAAGAGGCTTCCGCCCACGGTAACTGCTGCAAGCACCCAGATTCCGGGGAGACCTACAGAAGAACCTACTACCTTGGGATAGAGAACATTGTTATCGAACTGCTGAAGTATCACAAGGAAGATGATGAAGACTACTGCCTGAGTGGGATTAACAGTGCAGATGACAAGGGCACTGAGTGCGGCTCCTGCCAGAGCACCTACAATAGGGATAAGAGCGGTAACACCGATAATAGTTCCGCACATAGCTGCATATGGAAGCTTTAACAGCCATGCACCTATAAAGGTGAGAGTACCCAGAAGCAGGGCATCGCTGAACTGACCGATGAAGAAGCTTGTGAAGGTCTGATGAGCCATTGAGAAGAATCTTTTGATCTTGGCATTCTTGCTTTCGCTGAGAGAAACCTTCATGACACGGTTGATGTCGGTATAGAGCTTATCCTTCCGGAGAAGAAGATATATCGCAAAAATAAGTCCGATAATGATATTTGTAACAGTGGAGGTCACTGCTCCTATGAATGAGATCACTGAACCGAACAGACCGAAAGCACTGTCAGTAGCTTTTTCCACAAGACCGGCTTTATCGATCTCAAGGTGTTCGATCTCATTTTTGATATCCGGGTATTCATCGAGCTTGCTCAGAACGAAGTCACGTCCCTTTATAAACAGGGGAGGTATCTCCGCATACATTATTTTTAGTGCCCTTATGGTTTCAGGGATGATAATGTTGAGTACCAGAGCGATTATACCTATAACTATTGAAAACGAAAGTATCAGGCAGACCGGCCGCCTGGATTTTTGTATGAATTTAGTCTGCTTTTTAGGGAAGTAATGCTTCTCCAGAAAATTCATTATGATATTGAAGATGTATGCCATTGAGCAGCCGATGATTATAGGCCGCAGAGCTTTCATTGCCAGCATTACAAGCTGCTTGAAAATGACAAAATTCTGGACTGTCACACAGACAGCTACTGCAAGTGCGGCGATAAAAATATAGCGCCTTATTTCTTTTCTTTCCATTTACCCCAAAAACCGGCGTAGACCGGTATCCTCCTATCATGTAAAAATGTTTTCCGGATTTTTCGTTCCGGGTATTGAATAATTCATGATATCATACTTATGTGATAAAGATGGAAAAGAAATGTTAATTTTTTGTTAACAAGCACTCTTGCCTGTAAATGCCCTGCTTTCAGCTGTGACGATATATGAGCTATTCTTGACCGGAAGGGCTGAAAATGGTATAATATAGTGAAAACTGGGATACAAAGGGACTGTCAGGCAGGTCCCATGACTGGAGGAATGTCCGGATGAGCGATAACTATAGTATTACTAATGAGAGAATGTACAGTGTCGGCAGGGTGGTAGTGGATAAGAGCCTTCACACTCAGAGTGCAGACGAGCCGTTTTTCAGATTCTTCGGAAATGACGTTATATATTCGATACGCCGCACTATAGAGGAAGAGGATCACTCTAAACTGACCGATGCCCTTGATGCTGCTTCTGACGGCTCTGTCAG
The DNA here is from genome assembly GCA_002371825.1 of Ruminococcus flavefaciens. Classification (GTDB taxonomy): domain Bacteria; phylum Bacillota; class Clostridia; order Oscillospirales; family Ruminococcaceae; genus Ruminococcus; species Ruminococcus flavefaciens_L. The sequence continues at coordinate 53,638 of DFHF01000052.1, forward strand.
GAGGACAGTTCTCAGGATGAGGGGGATATCCGGAGAGCTGCGCTGGATAATGGCCTCTGTCAGAAAGCTTCCGGACAACAGCGGCGCTGAACCGCTCTACAGCATAGCCTTCAGCGATATCTTTTCACTTGAGGAGCTGGTTTACAGTCGGCAGAAGAAGCTCTCGGATTACCGGTATGTGCTCAGTCTTATAAGTGACCTGGCATTTGAATATTCCTTCGAGACTAAGAGGATAAAAATATTCATGTTCGACTGCTGCCGGGAGATGATACTGATAGACGAGGAGCTTGAAAAATGGAGGAAGGACTCTATTGACGCAGGATATGTTCTCTCCCGCTATATCGAGACCTTCAACAGCCTGTGCCGTGATATAAAGAGCGGAGTTTACCGTTTTGACCATGAGCTGGAAGCATCTATTCTTACAGGCGGCGAAACAAGGGAACTCTGCCTTTTCAGGGGACTTACCAGATATGATGACCCTGACAACAGAAGGGTTACCGGAATAATATCTGTAGTAAGCTCAAGGCAGAAAAGCAAGGAGGCAAATATTGCTCTTGAGGCTAATAAGGATTCACTTTCCGGCCTTCTCAATAAGAGGGCGGTCACATCCTTTGCAACTGAGCTTCTTGCGACTCAGCCACAGTATAACGTGAATATAGTCATACTCGATATAGATGATTTCTCCGAGATAAACAGCAGCTATGGCCATCTTTTCGGAGATGAGGTCATATATACTATCGCCGGTATCGTCAAAACTGAGATAGGTTCGAGAGGAGTTGCAGGAAGAATAAGCGGAAGCGGCTTCCTGATAGTCCTTGAGGATACCCGTGATGAGGAAGACCTTCGTGGAGTACTCAGAGCCATAAGGACAAATACGGAACACGCTTTTGCTGACAGATTTGAGAATCTCCGGCTGACCTGTTCAATGGGAGTATCTACATATCCTGTGGACAGCAAGGATTATGACGAATTGTTCATGCAGGCTGATAAGGCTCTTTACATAGCTCAGCAGAAGGGTCAGAACAGATATGTTATATATGATATCGACAAGCACGGCCCTGTGGAAAAGGATATTGAAAACAAGATAGTCTTCCTCGGCTCAAAGGGAGAGGCCTCAGAGAAGCTCAGCTTTATGGGACAGCTCAGCGAAAGCCTTGTTCTGGGAAGAGTTCCGGATATTTCGGTCCTGCTTGAACAGATAAGGACTGAGTTCACTATAGATGATATCTGTATTTTTGCCGGAAATGATATGAACCTCATACTCAGCTGCGGAAATGCACAGTCAAGAAATGCACCGTATCTGTTTGCGAATAACTATACAGAGCGCTTCTCCGGAGACGGGATATTTGTTATAGACAATGTTAATGAGCTTGAAGGCCGTGATGATAATGCACTCAATATTCTTACAGAACAGAATATCGGCGGTGCAGTGCAGTATCTTATGACTGAGGAAAGCATGATAAAGGGAATGATCTCCTTCTGCTATGTCGGAAGGTTCAAGAAATGGTCTGTATCTGATATAAATTACCTTGCAATAATCGGAAGGACCGTTACTGCGCTTCTGAAAAAGAATGCGTATATCTGAGATATATCGCCATTATCCGGCAGACATATGATCTGCCGGAAAAAATTTTTTTAAAACTATGTTACACTTGATATCCGTGGAATGAATGATATATATGAAAGCTCGACCATGGAAAACTTTCACAGACTGGAGGAAAGGACATGACTGGTATAGAATACAGTGCGCTGTATGAAAAATCACCGGACAAGGCCTATAAAGAATTATTTGATACTTACTGTAACTATGTGTATACCATCGTATATAACAAGATCGGACGCATAGCTTCTGCTGAGGACGTTGAGGAGACTGTCAGCGATATTTTTGCTGATATATTCTTCAGCTATGATACAGACAGCAAATATGAGAATGATATGCAGGGGTATGTGAATACAGTCGCTAAACGAAAAGCAATCAATACATATCACAGGCTTTGTGCAAGAGCTTCACATTATTCTGAGCCGGATGAGGAAACATTTACAAGGCTCAGTTCCGATACGGATATCGAAGGCGATTCTGACAGGTCAGAATTGCAGAGGATAATCCTCAATAAGATAGATCAGCTCGGAGAACCCGATTCAACTATTGTTTTACAGAAATTCTATTATGATAAAAAATCCGGAGATATTGCAAAGCTTCTTAAAATGAAAGCACCGGCTGTCAGGATGCGCTGCAAAAGAGCAATGAACAGACTGAAAGAGCTGCTTACAGAAGAAGGTATCTCGTTATAAGGAGGATGGATCATGAAACGGAAAAAAGAACTTGATATACTGTTGAACGGAAATGACGAAATTGTTGAAACTCTTGCTCTTCGCCCTGTACTTACCAAAAAGGAGAGGGAAAAAATGTTAGAAATGAGTAAGAGAAAATTAGCTGATATGAAGGCAGGTTTCGTTATTTCTGATTCTGATAATGAATCAGGAGACAGCGTTCGTGGAGTTGAGCACTACAATAGATCAATAATAATGAGAAGAGTTATGGCTGCTGCAGCTTGTCTCGTAGTTGCAGGAGGTATCGCAGGAACAGCTATGCTCATGAAGAAAAACGGCGGAAGCAGAGGAGTAAAGGGTGATTCAAATATTATTAATCCTGCTGTTGCCACTACTTCTGAAAATGATGAGAATGAAACAAATACAACCATTGTTTCAACATCAGTAAATAAGACAACAGTTACTTCTGTTGGTACTGCTGATATTACAGGTACTTCAAGTGATATTCAGACAACATCTGTATTTATTCCCTCAACCGCTGTAAACGGAGAGGTCAGTGCTGAGGAAGCTGCTTTGAGCTATATGGAAGCGTTTACTGCAGATGACGCAGGACACCTTAACATACAATATGCTCTGATCGATATGAATAAGGATAATGTTCCGGAGCTTTTCATATCATGTGAAAATCAGGTTGCAACAGAGAATTATGTATGTGTATTTGACGGAAATCAGTATATAGATCAGTCTCCTGAGCATGGATTTGGCGGTAATTTGATGATATCTCCCGAGAATGGAATGTTTACGACCTCTGGTAAATATCTCCGTACTATCTATGCGAAGATAGGCAGTGATAATAAGATCGAGGTTCTTGACGATTTGGCCAGCTGGTGGGAGGCTGAAAGTGAAAGTATTTGTTACTGGCACGGTAATGAAAAGATAACTGAAAGCGAATATCAGAACATCATATCTCAGTATTCAGTTTATAACTGGACTGAGCCTGAGTATACATTCTATGCAGAGAAGGACGGATATTATATAGATAACGCTCCTGATCTTCATACTGATATTAATATCGATAAGCTTATAGAAATGGGAGTTCTCCCGGCTGGTGACAGAGAAATCACGGTATGCTATGGATTCTTGGATAGTGAGGCTGATGCTGCAAGTACAGATTTCCTTTCTGCTGATTCAGAAGATTTCGGAGGAGTTGTAGGCGGTGAGTATTCAACATCCTCAGGAACAATATCAGATGTATATCCTCATTACGGACATGGACGCAGATTCCGTATCAGAGCGGAGATCCACGAAGGACCTGATAATAAGAGCTATTTACTTGCTGCTGCTGATGTTGATTATGCAACAGGTGAGTGCAAAATAATAGAAAACAAGTATCCGGATGCAGTTAATATGCATTTCTGAAATAATACCTGTCCGCACTGCTGAATTTTGAGGCAGTGCGGATTTTTTTATAACAGCTGAAATATTCCCCTGCAAAAATCGACTATATAGGTAAGAGGACCTCATGCCTCACGAAAGGGGGCTTATCTATGGATGATGAATCTATCATGGAACTGTTCCGGAAAAGAGACGAAAAGGCGATCGCAGAACTAAAAGAGAAATACGGTAAGGTCTGTCTGAGTACGGCCGGGAGTATACTCTCAATGCGTGAAGATATGGAGGAGTGCGTTAATTCTGCATATTACGAGGTGTGGAAAAATATCCCGCCCGCAGCTCCCGACAGTCTTAAGGCATATCTGTGCAGGATAGTCAGGAATCTGGCTATAGACAAGCTAAGGTATATCTCCGCTGAAAAGAGAAACGCAAGATATGCCGTATCACTGGATGAGCTGCAGGAGTGTATACCTGACAGAAGCTCTGAGGATATGTCTGCTGAGAAGCTTGCTGCCGCAATAAGCCGCTTCCTTCGTACACAGGATGAAAAGTGCCGCAAGCTTTTCGTAAGAAGGTACTGGTACGGAGAATCTGTAGCGGATATAGCAAAATTTCTCGGAATTAACGAAAAAACTGCTGCGACTTGTCTTTTCAGGACAAGGAAAAGATTGAAAGCATTTTTACAGAAAGAGGGGTGTTACCATGAATGATATGGAAATTTTTGAGGCTGTTACTATGATCGATGAAGATATTATCATTGAGGCAGAGGAAAAAAATAGTCCTGCGGCATATCAGTCAAAGTTCAGTGAGGAAAGCGGCGGGACTGTTTCCGGAGTTGATGTTTACGGAAAAAACATCCGCTTCAGGATAGCTGCAATAGCTGCGGCTGCCCTGCTGACTGTAGGTCTGGGCTCCGGCGGAGCATTGCTTCTGAAAGAGCATGGCAGCTCCGGCAATAAGAAGATAAATGAAGAGCCTGTTGATTCTGAGACAGTCACATCTGTTCAGGAGATCACGGAAACTGCTTCATATCAGTCAGAAAAAACCAATATGACTTTAACTTCTGTCAGTACGGAAACAGCCGATAAGAAGGATGTTGTAATAACTACGGTGAAAAATGATATCGTCACAACGGTAAGTACTGCTGGAGCAAACAGTGCTCCCGTGCAGGAGACAACTGTTACATCGGCAGCGGCTGAAGATCACAAGATCACCGGAAACAGAACTACAGAGAAGGCTGCTGAACAGACTGCCACAAGACCTGTGACCGGCGGTATAACCAATAAAACTTCCACAACCGAAAAGACCTCGGATAAACGGCTGATGACAAAGGATGATCTGCGGGAATTAGCCAGAAAAGGCCGTGAGCTGAAGGTCTCTGACTTTTATGGATTTATAGGTGAGGATATCGGATCAGGCCTGTATTGTATGAAGTATGAGATAAAGGATGTTCCTGAGGAATATGTTCTGGTGATGAGTGACGGAACTTTTCCGGAGCCTCTTTACGCATTGCTGAAGCGTGAAGACGGGACAGATATAGATATTCGTTCAGATGAGTTCAGGCGCTCTGTAGGTGTCTTTGAAGAGGAGCCGGGAACTGTTGTTGCTGAACCTGTAAGCAAGCGCAGGATAACGACTGATGATATAAAAAGGCTCTCAGCCAAGGGAATGGAGCTGAAGGTCTCTGACTTTGATGAATTTATAGGTGAGGATATCGGGTCAGGCCTGTTTGTTATGAAGTATGAGATAGAAGATAAAGATACAGCTTGTCTGATTGTTGGCTTCGACGGAATGCGTTCAGAGCCGCTGTATACTGATCTTGAACTTGATCTGGCAGGTAAAAGCCATTATATGGGAGATATCAGAACAGAACAGTTCCGCAGGATCTTCGGAAAGACATTCCGTTACGAAAAAGGCGGAATGGGCGGAGACTGCACTATCAGCTTCGATTATGATTTTTACTTTACTCAGGGACCGCTAAGCAATTATGCCTGCAGCGGCATATGGAGCATATCCGATGATATCCTGACAGTTACAGATTATTATTCCAAATTTGTAAGCCGTTTCAGGATCACCGGTGATGATCTTATATATATTAAAGATAACGAGAGATCTCCTGTGCTCAGCAATATGATATCAGACGGAGACAGATTTACAGTTATAAAATAAGTATATGAGACTAATGAGCTGCTGATATCTATGAGCAGTAAAAAATACCGTCCGACCAGGATTATCCCGGCCGGACGGCTTTTTCTTTCACTTGTAATTTTCGGTATATGCGAGTCACCGTGTGCTGGCTTCTGTGCTGTGACTATTCTGAGTCCTGAAGCCGAGCTGTTTCTGCCTGACGCTGGTTCTCTTTTTCATCTTCTGCCTGTCGCCGGTTTGCTTTTTCATCTTCTGCCTGTCTCTGAGCCGCTTCTGCCTGACGCTGAGCCGCTTCATCTGCCTGACGCTGAGCCTCCTGTAATCTGCTCATGTACTGCTGTGTCTGCTCAAGCTGAGCCTCGCTGAGCTTATCCCTGTTCTGGGTGATGAGCTCCTGCATTGAATCGTACTGAGCGGAGATCTCCTCCTGGGTCATTGTATCCATGATGTTTTCCTGAGTTATAAATGAATCGTAGTGGAAGATCATCTGCTTTGAAGAGGAGTCAGGACTGCCTGCAATTATCACAATGCTGTCAAGATCCTTTACCCTGCTGAGGCCGGAGGAGAAAAATACAGAGGTATTCTGCCTGAGTATTTCCTCCGCCGGTACAGAAAGCTCTGTTATCAGCTTATCTGACGTAGTGAGGTGCTCACTGTCTGCCAGGTACATTTCAAGCTTTCCGTTATCCGAGAGGATATCTTTGGATACGTCACTAAAAAATGGCATTATGCTTAAGACTGTGCTTGTGGTTCCGGAAGGAGTATCACTGTAGAGCTCCTGTTTTGTGAAGGAAGAACCTGAGCTTTCCGGCATAGCGTCTTTGTCATTGTAGTTTACGGAACATTTCCATTCGTTTTCCGGAATGATATATGTGCTGTCATAGCTGCCGTCAATAGTGCAGCTTGTGTCAATGTCGTAGAAATAGCTGCCGTTTTCGTTTATATCCTTATGATAGTATAATACATTGTAATTAACAGTGATGATATCGGAGGAGTCCTTATAGAAGGATGTACCGCAGAAGCCTGCTGCTGAAATACTGTCTCCGCTGCTGTCAGTGAGATTTTCTCCGTCTGAGGAGAATATATCTGATACAGTATAGAGATTCTTTGTACGATCCGGTGCGGAAATTTCTCTTGCTTCGAGCTTTTCTATCTCTCTGTCTGAGAATTCGGCCTTTGACTTTGCAGCTGCAACTATTCCGGATTCGGAATACTCTCCGCAGTACTCAACTGCGTATATCTGATTTGTCTGGATACCTCCAGCCATTCTTATATAAATTCTGACATTCATATCCTTTTTGTCGCTGCTTTTGAACGGGCAGCAGTAGAAAGGAGTTATAAGGACATCATTTTCGATGTATTCCTCCAGCGGGATATCCAGAATGGTATATCCGCCGTTTTCAGTCTCCGACTTTATTTCCGAGATAAGATCACGGTATATTTTCTTATCCTGCTTGTGCATAAGCTTCTGCTTAAGATTTGACATCATCACGGTCTTAGGCAGTATACCTATAATGAGTACCAGTGCTGCTGCGGCGGATACCCATTTAAGTACGGGAACAGGTCTGCGCTTTCCGGTAATATTTTCAAGTTCGCTTACGGTGAGCTCGCTGTCGGAAAAATCCTCGCTTTTATCAGGAAAAGCTCTTGCGGAGATCTTGTCAAAGCAATCCACGTTAGCGGAGAGCCCATCCATTTTTTCTTTGAGAATCTTCTCAAATTCCTGATTTCCGATCGGATCAGTCTTTTTCACTGGTAACACCTGCCTTTTCCTGTAGGATAGCGATCGCTCGCTTGTATCTTGATTTTATGGTGGTTTCCGGAGCCTTCATTATCTTTGCGATCTCCTTGAAGGTCAGTTCAGCGCAGCATTTCATTATTACTACCTGACGTTGTTTATCGTTCAGATATTTTAGCAGCTGATTTATATATATACTGTCCTCGACAGTCTGTTCAGCCTCGCCGTAGCTCTGCAAAACAATATCGCTTGTCTCTCTTTTATATCTCCGGCGAAGCTCTAATGCAACGTTGCGTGCTATAGTGAGAATGAATCCTTTGCCGTCTCCCTTTGTATGTGAGAATTTTTTTACCTGTGTCAGTCTTATGAATGTCTCTGTGACACAGTCCTCAGAGAGGTGATAGTCGGCTGTGATACCGAACGCAACAGCAAAAACACTTCCCTTGAACATCTCATACAGCTTGCAGAGACTTTCCTTGGAACTGCTGCACTCAGCTATTAGTCTGTTTACTTCTCCGACCGGTTCAGCTGACCGGCTGTTCTGAGCGAAAGTAGCAAAAATGACACTGTCACCTCCGGCTGAAAAATTTGTATCGGCAGTCATGGTCTCACTCCCTTGTGATATCATTAGTTATGATATGTCCGGCGGACATTCTGAAAGCTTTCACATATAAGTGATTTTCAGAGGCAAAAAAGACGAAGTTTTTTTCAAAAAATCCAAAATATTGTTAGCACTATAAAACTCACTGATTTTTGCGTTGTTTTCCGCCTTTTGAGGAGTGAAATGTGTTAACCTCAGTTAACATGGATGCGGTCATACCTTGACCAGCATATGTATTATACCACTTTTTCTGTATTATTTCAAGAAATATCCTCAGAGCTATTGACAAATGGAGATAAATGTGATATATTAAACATATGAACAATCGTTCATATGAAAGGACGTGAACCTATGGAAAAGGTTTTCAGTATAAATAATCTTGACTGCGCCCACTGCGGTGCAAAAATAGAAGAGGCTATAAGCAAGTTAGAGGGTATCGAATCGGCTGTACTGAATTTCCCGATGAAAAAGCTGAGAGTCCATGGAGAACTCAGCGATGATATGCTGGAGCGGATGCATGAAACTGCAAGGAAGATCGAGCCTGATGTAGAGTTTGTCCCATCAGCAGAGCATTCCCATGACCATGCTCATCATCACGAGCATGAGCATCACCACGATCATTGCTGTGACCATGAACACGAGCATGAGCATCATCACGATCACTGTTGTGACCATGAACATGAGCATCACCATGAAGGTAACCAGCATGAATTTACTATTCAGAATCTGGACTGTGCTCACTGCGGAGGAAAGATAGAGGAAGCCCTCAATAAGCTTGAAGGTATCGAATCAGCAGTGCTCAACTTCCCGATGAAGAAATTCATTATCAAGGGAGATGTGGACGATAAGCTTCTTGCAAGGATGAATGAAGCTGCCGGTGCTATCGAGGCCGGAGTTGTGATAACTCCTGTGAGCAGAGAAACTGACCGTCCGCATGAGCATGGACACAGTCATGAGGATAGTCTCTCGCATGAGATCATACCAATTATAATAGGTATAGCTATGCTTGCTGCCGCTGTCATCACTGGAAGGTGGGATGACTGGGCACCTCTTAGCATAGCTCTGTATGCCGTATCCTATCTCATCCTGGGCTGGGGAGTTCTTAGAGCTACAGTCAAAAATATAAAGGTACGGAATTTCTTCGATGAAAATACTCTTATGACCGTTGCAACTATCGGAGCCTTTGCTCTGGGAGAGTTCAGCGAGGCTGTTGGAGTAATGCTGTTCTTCCGTATCGGAGAACTCTTTGAACACTTTGCTGTTGCGAGAAGCCGCAAAGCTATAACTGATGTTGCCGGACTGAAAGTCGAAGAGGCGGATGTCCTCATTGACGGAGAGTTCAGGCGTGTATCATCGGATACTATAAAAGCAGGAGATATTCTCCGTATCAAGGCCGGTGAGCGTATCGCCGCAGACGGAGTAATAGAATCTGGCGGCTCAAGGATAGATACATCCGCAGTAAACGGTGAACCTGTGCCGGTTTCTGTCAGGGCAGGTGACGAAGTGATGTCCGGCTGTATCAATCTTTCAGATACGTTCACTCTTCGTGCAACAGCAGCGGCAGATGATTCGATGATATCAAAGATAGCAAGAGCAGTGGAGGATGCCTCTGCCGGCAAGCCTAAGATCGACCGATTTATAACAAGATTTGCGAGAGTTTATACTCCTATTGTTATTGCAGTTGCAGCTCTGACTGCTGTTATTCCGTCGATCATAACTGGCGACTGGAGCAAGTGGGTATATGCTGCCTTGACTTTCCTTGTTATAAGCTGTCCCTGTGCATTGGTGCTCAGTGTGCCTCTGGCATATTTTTCCGGAATCGGTGCAGCTTCAAAGCTGGGAATACTCTTCAAGGGAGGAGATTCTGTAGAGGCTCTCGGAAAAGTAAGGGCTATAGCCTTCGATAAAACGGGAACTCTCACTAACGGAAGCTTTACAGTGACAGATATACTCTCGTGCGGAGATATCAGCAGGGATGAACTGCTTGGCATATGCGGAAGCTGTGAGCAGGCTTCGACTCATCCGGTTGCAGAGAGCATAACCGCTTACTGCCGTGAAAATAATATCACTCTTTCTGAGACGGAAAAAGTCAGCGAGCTTGCAGGAAGAGGAGTTTCAGCTGTTATAAATGGAAAAAACATTCTCTGCGGAAATGAGCGGCTTATGAATGAGAACAGTATCTCTATTCCGGAATTTACCGAAACTGCCGGAAGTGTCGTGTATATTGCAGTGAATGGAAATGTACAGGGAAGAATAGTTGTATCAGACACTATCAAAAAGACTTCAGCTGATGCAGTTGCTGCTCTTGAGGCAATGGGAGTCCACACTGCAATGTTTACCGGAGACAAGGCTGAAAATGCTGAAGCTGCCGGAAAAACTCTCGGAATAGGAACCGTCAGGGGAGGGCTTCTTCCTGACGGAAAGCTGGATGAGATAAGAGCACTTCGTGAGAAATACGGTCCCGTAATGTTCGTCGGAGACGGTATAAACGACGGCCCTGTTCTTGCAGGTGCTGACGTGGGAGGCGCTATGCAGTCAGGAGCTGACCTGGCTCTTGAAGCTGCTGACGCTGTGTTTATGAACTCTGAGCCGGAAGCTGTGGTCAAGGCAAAACGGATATCAGATAAAGCTCTCAGGATATCCTATGAGAATATCGCTTTTGCTCTGGCTATCAAGCTGGCTGTATTGGTGCTCGGACTTATTGGTATGCCGAGTATGTGGTTCGCCGTTTTTGCAGATTCAGGTACGGCAATGCTGCTTGTGCTCAATTCTATCAGAGTGCTCAATACTAAGAAATGTTAATTGTGAGGACTGCTGCTTTTTGCGGCAGTCCTTGACTTTTTATGACGATTGATGTATTATTTTAGGTAAGAATTTTGGTTTTAGTCGGAGGAATTGTTATGGAAAATAATGAAATTAAAAAGGATAAGATTAAAAATCTGAAATTATATTATTTAAAGTCTGTAGTGCTTTGGATAATAATGCTTGTTGCTGTTGGGGGCAGTCTCTATTTCCTATGGTTAGCATGGAAAAATGATAATACAGAAGATAAAACATATGTTAAATATATTGGCATTGGAGTCCCGTCGATAGTTGCTGTTATTAGTGGCTTATATTCATGTATTTCTAATTTAAAATCTCGAAATGAAAGTTTTCGGAATAAGCAGGAGCAGAAATTATTTGAAGAAAAATGGAGCCAGAAGAAAATTGATGCTGACCTTAAAGCTAAGTCAAGGATAGAATGGATTCAAGATGTAAGAAAAGCAACGGCACAATTTATTAAAGTGTGCTATAGTATTATCTATATTGCCGATATAGAAAATGGCTGCCATATTAATGATAAGTTATCTGATATTAAAGAGAAAGAATTGCTGTTGAAATTCTATTTTGGTTTTGAAAAAAATGAAGAAAATAAATTGATTATTTGCTATATTGATGACATAATATCAATAATCAAGGCTAAAACGCAAGATACAGATGAAATATATAGGAATCAGTCTCTTTATCAAAAAGTAAGAACTATGAACGAAGAATCAAAAATAAAAACGATAATGGATAATCAACTGACTCCTGAACAATTTGGAAAGTTATTGATTAGTGATAAGATGTATGATTATTTTTTAAAAAATTATTATGGCTTATTTGAAGAATTGATAGGCAAAATCGAAGGATTGACTATTGCAATCCATAATTATCTTGAAAAGAAATGGGAAGAAGCAGAAAACAATAAAGACTGACCGCAAGAACAGCCCACCCGGGCTGTTCTTATTGATATATGAAGCTTTTTTGAAGGCAGGTATTGACAAACTCCGTCAATTGTTGTACAATATATTATATGTATTTATATCTGCTCGCAAAAGACGCAGCAAGACATGAAAATAACAAATGATAAAGGCGGTAAACAAATGGGTTTATTCACAGGAATTTTCGGTGCGAACGCCTACAGCAACAGAGAGCTGAAGCGTATCGAACCTATTAAGAATAAAGTTCTTGCTCTTGATGAGGAATATCAGGAGCTTTCAGACGCAGAACTCAAGGCAAAAACACAGGAGTTCAAGGACAGGATCGAGGACGGCGAGACTCTCGACGATATCCTCCCCGAGGCACTTGCTACAGTTCGTGAGGCTGCATGGCGTGTGCTTGAAAAGAAGCCTTATCCGGTACAGATAATCGGTGCTATCGTTCTTCATCAGGGACGTATCGC
>DFHF01000052.1:66055-95788 GCA_002371825.1 Ruminococcus flavefaciens
GAAATGAAGACCGGTGAAGGTAAAACTCTCGTTGCCTGCGTTGCTTCATACCTCAATGCACTTTCCGGCCTTGGAGTACACGTTGTAACAGTTAACGATTACCTCGCAAAGACTCAGGCTGAGGAAATGGGAAAGGTCCTCCGCTGGCTGGGACTGACTGTAGGATGTATCCTTCACGGCCTTACCAACGATGAGAGAAGAGCAGCTTATAACTGCGATGTTACATATGCTACAAATAACGAGCTCGGCTTCGATTACCTCCGTGATAACATGGTAACTCACAAGGAGGAGAGAGTACAGCGTGCTCCTAACTTTGCGATCGTGGATGAGGTCGACTCTATCCTTATCGATGAGGCTCGTACTCCTCTTATCATATCCGGACGAGGAGACAAGTCCACAGAGCTCTATTCAATAGTTGACCGCTTTGCAAAGACTCTTACTTCCACTACAGTCGTTGAAATGGATGACAAGGTGGATCAGGATTCTATAAATGAAACTGCTGATTACATCATCGATGAAAAGGCTAAGACTGCTACTATCACACAGCGTGGTGTTAAGAAGGCTGAGAAGGCATTCAACGTTGAGAACCTTATGGATTCAGAGAATATGACCCTTCTCCACCACATCAATCAGGCTATCAAGGCTAACGGATGTATGAAGAACGAGGTAGATTACGTTGTCAAGGATGACGAGGTAATCATCGTTGACGAGTTCACCGGCCGTCTCATGATGGGCCGACGCTTCAATGACGGTCTCCACCAGGCTATCGAGGCTAAGGAAGGTGTTAAGATCAAGAGCGAATCTAAGACCCTTGCTACTATCACTTTCCAGAACTTCTTCCGTCTTTACACAAAGCTCTCCGGTATGACCGGTACTGCTATGACTGAAGAGGACGAGTTCAAGGAGATCTACAAGCTGGATGTTATCTCTATCCCTACCAATAAGCCTGTTATCCGTGTGGATCACAACGATCAGGTGTACAGCAGCGAAAAGGGTAAGTATTCTGCTATTATCGACAAGATCATCGAGTGTCACGAGAAAGGTCAGCCTATCCTCGTTGGTACAGTATCCATCGAAAAATCAGAGCTTCTCTCTGCAATGCTCAAGCGCAAGGGCATAAAGCATGAAGTCCTCAATGCTAAGCATCACGCAAAGGAAGCTGAGATCGTTGCTCAGGCAGGTAAGTACGGTGCCGTTACTATCGCTACTAACATGGCAGGACGTGGTACTGATATCATGCTCGGCGGTAATGCTGAGTTCCTTGCAAGAGCTGAAATGAGAAAGCGTGAGATACCTGAGGAGATAATCACTGAGGCTATCGGCTTCGCTGATACTGATAATCAGGAGATCCTCGACGCAAGAAAGCTCTATCGTGAGCTCTATGACAAGTACAATGCAGAGGTAAAGGAAAAGGCTGTAAAGGTCAAGGAGGCCGGCGGTCTCTATATCCTCGGTACTGAGCGTCACGAATCAAGACGTATCGATAATCAGCTCCGTGGACGTTCAGGACGTCAGGGCGACGAGGGCGAGAGCTGCTTCTTCCTCTCAGTTGAGGACGATCTTATGCGTATCTTCGCAGGCGACCGTCTTGAGAATATGATGAGAACTCTTCGTGTTGACGAGGGTATGCCCATCGAGAGCAAGCTCCTTACCAAGATAATCGAGTCTTCACAGAAGAAGGTTGAAGGCCAGAACTTCAGCATAAGAAAGAACGTCCTCAATTACGACGACGTTATGAATACACAGAGAGAGATCATCTACAAGCAGCGTTCACAGGTGCTTGACGGTGAAGATCTCCACGAGAGCATCCTCAAGATGATGGAGGATCTTATCGATTCTACAGTTGACCTCTATCTCGTTGACGATGATGACAAGGATAACTGGAACCTTGTTGGCCTTAAGGATTATTTCCTCGGCTGGCTCCTCACTGAAGAGGATCTCAGCTTCGACGAGGATGAGCTCGATGATGTCACTAAGGAAGATATCAGAAATGCGCTTAAGGAAAAGGCCGGAGAGATCTATCAGGCCAAGGAAGAGGAGTACGGTTCAGAGATCATGCGTGAGCTTGAGCGTGTTATCCTGCTTAAGGTAGTTGATACAAAGTGGATGGCTCATATCGATGATATGGAAGAGCTCAAGAAGGGTATCGGCCTCAGATCCTATGGCCAGAAGAACCCTGTTATCGAGTATCGTTACGAAGGCTTCGAGATGTTCGATGCAATGGTTGATTCTATCCGTGAGGATACAGTCCGTATGCTCCTTACAGTTAAGGTCCGCAAGGACGCTCTCCCGGAGCGTGAGCAGGTAGCTAAGCCTGATGCTCCCAATGCCGGCGCAGGTGACGGAAGCTTCTCCGATACCGTAAAGACCAGAAAGATCGGCGATAACGATCCTTGTCCGTGCGGAAGCGGTAAGAAGTACAAGAAGTGCTGTAAGAACAAGGAAAATAAGTAATGCAAAGGGCGGACTTATATCCGCCCTTTTTTAAAGGGAGACAGCTGTATGAAACGTTTCACCATTATACTGACCTGCGGACTGCTTCTTTCAGGCTGTTCGGATAATAGCAATAGTTCAGATAACAGCTCAGCAATTGAAATTGAGACTGCTGAGGAAACTACAGCAGAAATTACAGAGCCTGTAAGTGAACCGGTCAAGGTCAACGGACTTACAGTTCTTATGAATGGTAACTCCATGGATATAATGAACGGCGGCATCCATGTTCAGACCATTGAGCTTGCTGAGGAGATATATCCGCCGGAATACAGGGATATAAACTCTGACGGCTATGAGGATATTTTTATCCGCTCGGGATCCTCGGATACAATGAATGCCGGGATGTATTATATTTACGATAGTGATGAGGGAAAGTTCGTCTTTTCTGATGTTCTGAGCAACCTGTGGCTCCTGTCTCCGGAGGATGACCCTGTGAACGCTGAAATGTTGGGAGTAAAGGCCGGGGAGATGTTCAAGTATGACGGATATTCCTATGCTGAGATTTTTGAATGGGAGGGTCCTCGTCTGATACGCTCCGGACGCATACTCAGGGATACTGAAACAGGGGAGCTCACTCAGCTCTACAGGCGAGGGACTTATAATGTCACAGGAGAGATAGTCCCGGCGGAGGGACTGAATGAGACTGACGGGCTGAGTATTATATTCGCTCCTGAGGCTGTTTACATAAAGGATGCTTCCGCAGAAAATACATTTGTCACCATAGAAGGCGACTTCTCTGCCGGTAAGTGTATAACTATCCGTGATTATAATTTTGATATGAATGATGATTTTGCCATTGAGATGCAGGATGAGAATGGCCTGACAAGAGATGCGGTGTATTTCCTCTATGACCCGGAGACAAGGACATTCCAGGAGAGCGGTGAACTGAATAACATAGGCGCAAGGCTCAGTGCAGACCCTTTGAAGAAAACTCTTTCAAACTGGATCATGACTCCTAGTGCGGACAGTATGTACGGGTATGTTGATATATATACCTGGGATGAAGGCAAGCTTAAGCACAAAGAGTATGGACGCATCCAGTATATGTCTGTAGAGGGAACGGGGTACGATGTTATATTCACTGACAGCGGGACAGGTAAAGTCCTGCGGACAGAGCACTATGACAAGCTGCCGCTGGAATGCGAATTCACTGTTCAGGAATGGTGAATGAGGGGTGTGCTTGATATGTTCAGAGAACTGGATATCTGAAGAAAAATGATAAGGAGCTGAAAAATGAGCGGATACAGTGCATTTGCCCGGTATTACGACCAGCTTACGGCAAATATCGACTATAAAAAGCGTGGAGAATATTTCCACAGTATTATACAGAAATTCAAGACCACTAAGGAAAATATCCTGCTGGACCTTGCCTGCGGTACGGGAAGTATCTCCGAGGTCATGGCAGGGCTGGGCTACGACGTTATCGGAGTTGACAACTCCGACGAGATGCTTGGCATGGCTATAGAGAAAAAGTTCGACAGCGGACTGAATATTCAGTATCTCTGCCAGGATATGAGAAAGTTGGATATGTTCGGAACAATTGATATCACCATATGTGCTCTTGACAGCATCAATCACCTTGCAAGCCTTAATGACGTGCGGAAGGTCTTTGAGAATGTTGCATTTTTCTCTGAGCTTGGGGGATTATTCATCTTCGATGTGAATACCCTCTACAAGCACAGAAAAGTTCTTGCGGATAACACTTTCACCTATGAGACAGACGATGTCTACTGCGTCTGGGAGAATACCCTGAACAGGGAGACTGACGAGGTGAAAATGAACCTTGAATTTTTTGAGCGTGAGGAGAACGGTCTCTGGTCAAGAAGCTCCGACAGCTTCAGTGAGAAAGCATACAGTGAAAATGATATCGAGGAATTGCTCTCTCAGTGCGGATTCGAGCTTCTCGGAAAGTACGGAGATGATACATTTGATTCTCCTGCGGAAGACTGTCAGAGGATAGTATACACCGCACGGTGCATAAGAAACGGTCAGACGGTTTGAGGTGAAAAATGGAAATAGAATACAGAAAACTTGTGGATACTGATCTTGATACCTTTATCAGTATGCGTATTGCTCAGCTCCGTGAGGAAGGAGCAAAGGAGGATATAGACCTTGCGCCTGCTCTTCGTGACTACTATACCCGGCATATGGCAGACGGTACATTTATATCATGGCTGGCGGTATCAGAAGGGAAGATAGTTGGCACCAGCGGTATGTCAATAGTTGAGAAGCCGCCGTATTTCGGCTGCCCCAGCGGAAGGATAGGGCTGCTTTCGAGTATGTTCACCGACAGCGGATTCCGCAGGAGAGGTATTGCAAGGGAGCTGCTCACCAGAGTTGTGGACGAGGCAAAAAAGGCCGGATGCGGAACAGTACAGATAACAGCCTCTGATATGGGAGTGCTCCTGTATACAGATTTCGGATTCGTGAAAAATAAAAACTTTATGCAGTATAAACTGGAAGGATGATATATTATGGGAAAATTATACAGAGCTATCTCTGCCGACGGTTCGGCATTTGCACAGGTACTGGATGCTAAGGATATCGTTTCAGAGATTGAGCGCATACACAAGACCTCTGCTGTAATTACCGCAGGTCTTGGTAGGCTTACTATAGCAGCCTCACTTATGGGATATCTTCTCAAGGGTGAGGAGGACAGCATAACTCTCCGTGTAGACGGCGGCGGCCCTTCAGGACTCCTTACTGCTGTTGCAGACAGCAGAGGAAATGTCAAAAGCTGTGTGGTGAATCCTGTAGTAGAGATACCCCTGAACGCTCAGGGAAAGCTGGATGTTGGCGGAGCAGTTGGCTCTGACGGTACGCTGTCAGTAGTCAAGGATCTTGGACTTAAGGAGCCTTATGTGGGAGTTATCCCGCTGGTATCCGGAGAGATAGCTGAGGATATCGCCAGCTACTACGCTACAAGTGAGCAGATACCTACAGTGTGCAGTCTGGGGGTGCTTGTCAATCCTGATCTTACAGTCAGAGCAGCCGGAGGATTTCTGGTTCAGCTTCTGCCATTTGCAGATGAAAAGTGTATAGATACTATCGAGAAAAATATTTCAGGAATGAAGCCTATATCAGCTATGCTGGATGAGGGAGCTACTCCTGAGGAGATAGCCAATATGCTGCTGGCAGGGCTTGATCCGAACGAGCTGGATACAGCCTCACCTTCATATAAGTGTACCTGCAGCCGTGGCAGAACCGAGCGCATACTCATAAGCGTCGGAAAAGAAGAGCTTCAGTCACTTGTTGATGAGGGAGTGGCAACATCAGTAAAATGTGATTTCTGCGGTAAGAACTATGTGTTCACACCAAAGGATATAGAAAAGCTCATCAAGGAAGCAGAGTGATCATGTACGAGAATAAAACAGAAGAGGTGCCGGTAAAGGCTGTACTTGCCTGTGTGGATACCGGTGAATTTGATGCTGAGGTCTCCATAAAAGAACTGGAGGAACTTGCTTCAACTGCCGGTGCAGAGGTAGTCGGCACCGCCATTCAGCGGAAAGCTGCATTTGATCCTGCGACCTGTATGGGAGCAGGAAGACTTGAAGAGCTTCATGAACAGCTGGAGCCCCTCGGGGCAGAGCTTGTCATATTCGACCACGAGCTGACCGGCATACAGGTGCGCAATATCGAGGATATCCTCGGAGTAAGGATAATAGACAGGACTACACTCATACTTGACATATTTGCTCAGAGAGCCCGTACCAAAGAGGGTAAGCTTCAGGTAGAGCTTGCACAGCAGAAATACCGTCTCCCAAGACTTACCGGAATGGGTACTGCACTTTCAAGACTGGGCGGAGGCATCGGTACAAGAGGCCCCGGTGAAACAAAGCTTGAAACTGACAAGAGGCATATCCGCCGAAGGATATCTGCTCTTGAAGAGGAGCTCCGGGAGCTGAAAAAGCACCGTGATTTCTCACGTTCACGCAGAAAAAAAGACGGTGTTCTTTGCGCTGCCATAGTTGGCTATACCAACGTGGGCAAGTCTACGCTGCTCAATGCACTTACTGATGCAGGAGTGCTGGCGGAGAACAAGCTCTTTGCGACTCTTGATACTACCTCACGCTCCATAGAGCTTCCGGACGGAAGAAGTGTACTTCTTATAGATACTGTAGGACTTATCAGCCGTCTGCCGCATGACCTTGTAGAGGCATTCAAATCCACCTTAGAGGAGGCTGCTGCCGCTGACCTGATACTTAATGTTCAGGATATATCCTCTCCGGAAAGAGAAAAACAGGCAGAAGTGACGGCAAAGCTACTGGAGGAGCTTGGCTGCGGCGGGATACCTAAGCTCGATGTGATGAATAAGGCTGATGTTTCTCCTGAGAGAGATATGATATTCGAGGACGAGCATACTGTGCTTATCAGTGCAAAGGAGCAGACAGGCTTCGACAGGCTTCTTGAGAGGATAACTCAGCTTCTCCCGGAGACTGCAAGACGTATGCAGCTTATGGTGCCCTATGATAAGACATCGCTGATAAGCCGTATCCGTGAGGACGGAAAGGTGTTTTCCGAGGAGTATACTGGGGAGGGTACTCAGATAGATGCTCTTGTGGATATAAAGCTTATAAAAGAAGCCGAAAAGTATAAGATATAACAAAATAGCTTTGGAACATTCTTTCTGTTCCAAAGCCATTTTTTATTCATAAATTATCTGAAAACATAAAACCCATTTTTTTCAATCTTCATTTGTGAATACCCAAAAAATGCGTTAGAAATATAACAAAAAGTAAAAAAATGGGGTTTGAATAAGAAATGTATACTTTTTTAGCAGCTGAAAATCCCCTATAAATAGCTAAAAAACGGATCTTTTTAATATTAACCAAAAATCAATACACTATCCGCAAAAATTTAGCAAAAAATGACTGACCGTATTTTTTGTTAGCAACAAATGACTTGAATTGTTCATGAAAATGTAATAAAATAATTACAGAAGCTGCGAGGGAGAAGGGGATTCCGGAGCTGAGGGAGCTCAACGGTGTCTTCTTGCAGCAAATGGTGCCGGATGGTCCGGCAGTACGTTATATCATTAATGACTATCATTGAAAGTGAGGAATGATGCACATGAACAAGGGCAATACTAAAAAGCTCGTTAGCGGTGTAGTCACAGGCCTTATGTGCTTATCTGCAATTCCTGTAATTCCGGCAGCTCCGGAGTTAAAGGCAAATGCACTTCAGCAGCAGTGGAAGAAAGACGGCTACGATTATGAGATGTGGAGTGAGTACAATGACAGCGTCAGCATGACTCCAAGTTCAAACGGAACATTCTCATGCAGCTGGAACAATTCTCATAACTGCCTCTTCCGTGCAGGTAAGAAGTGGACAAATTATCCTAAGTGGAACACACTCAACGGAATCGCAGTTACATATGATGTTGACTACAGACCTAATGGCAACTCATATCTTTGTATTTATGGCTGGACCAAGAGTCCTCTTGTAGAGTATTATATAGTAGACTCATATGGTACCTGGAGACCACCCGGAGAGGGCCCGAATATGCATAAGGTCGGCAGCGTAAGTGTTGACGGTGCATCTTATGAAGTATATTCCGGAACACATGATGGTCCTTCTATTGAGCAGGGTGTTACACACTTCAATCAGTACTGGAGCGTTCGTGACGGCAGCAAGAAGAGATCAAGCGGTACTATACATGTTGACCAGCACTTCAAGGCTTGGGAACAGTACAATATGACAATGGGCGGCATGTACGAGGTTGCTCTTAACGTTGAAGGTTGGGAGAGCTCCGGACAGGCAACAGTCAAGAAGAATGAGCTCATACTTGGCGAAGGCGGTGGCGGCGGCACTGACGATCCCGGAACTGTAGATCCTCCGGCTGAGCCTAAGGCTGCTACAAACGGCAAGTATTTTGAGAGCGGATTTGAGTCAGGTAAGGACAGCTGGGTCGGCAGAGGCAATGCTTCTGTTGCACAGGACAGCAAGAACTACTACTCAGGCAGCAAGTCACTCTTCGTAAGCGGCAGAACAGATTACTGGCACGGTGCTGCTATCACTCTTGATCCTGATTATTTTGTACCAGGCTACACATACAGCTTAAGTACAGCTGTTCTTCAGAAGAGCGGCAGCCCTGTAGACATCAAGTTTACAATGCAGCAGGGCAGCGGCGAATCTGCAGATTACCATGAGGTAGCTACTGTAAATGCTAAGAGCGGTGAGTGGACAAAGGTTGAGAATACTGAGTTCACTATACCTTCAGGCAGCTCAGAGCTCGTTCTCTATGTAGAAGCTCCCGACAGCTATACAGATTTCTATATCGATGATGTTCTCGCAGCAGTTAAGGGCACAAAGTCCTCTGTAACAACAGGCGGCGGTACAGTTGATAGTTCTTCAACACCTACTACTCCTGATCCTGGTTCACAGACAACTGATCCTGTTGATACATCAAATGCAAGACTCTTCCAGGTATTCTCCAAGTATTTCAGAATAGGTACTGCTGTTTCTACTAACGAAGTAAACCAGCACGGTGACTTCATTCTCAAGCACTTCAACAGTATCACTCCTGAGAATGAGCTCAAGCCTGATCAGATCTTTGATAAGGAAGCAAGTGCTGCAACAGGCAACAATGTTAATCCTAAGTGTAAGCTTCCTTATGGAGCTAAGACTATCCTCGATTTTGCTAATAAGAACGGTATCCCTGTAAGAGGCCATACTCTTATCTGGCACAGCCAGACTCCTACAGAGATGTTCAGAGAGAACTTCTCATCAAACGGCAATTTCGTATCTCAGGATATAATGAATCAGCGTATTGATAACTGGATAAAGAACGTTTTCGATATGCTGAAGCAGAATTATCCTAACCTCAAGCTCTATGCTTATGACGTTGCTAACGAGTGCTTCAGGGACGGTAATCCCGGCGGACTCAGAAATCCCGGTACTAACGCAAATAATGGTGAGTCTCACTGGATGAAGATCTACAATGATGACAGCTTCCTTGAGACAGCATTCAAGGCTGCAAGAAAATATGCTCCTGCTGGATGCAAGCTCTACTACAACGATTATAATGAATATGAAGATCCTAAGATGACTAACATCTACAACCTCGTTAAGAAGCTCTATGCTAAGGGCATCCTCGATGGTGTAGGTATGCAGTCTCATCTTGATACAGGTTATCCGAGTGCTTCACAGTATGCAGCTGCTCTTGATAAGTATGCTTCGATCGGCTGTGATATCCAGGTAACTGAGCTCGATGTTACTTGCAGCAACGAGTCTACACAGGCAAGCTATTATGAGAACATCGTTAAGTCTATCAAGAATTGCGATTCAGTTTCATCCCTTACTTTCTGGGGAACAAATGACGGCATGAGCTGGAGAGGCGATCGTAATCCTCTTATCTTCGACAGAAGCTATAAGGCTAAGCAGGCATTTGATAAGATCGTAGGTCTGGTTTCTAAGTCAGAGTGGGGCCCTGGATATACAGGCGATGAGGATAAGAATCCTCAGGTTGATCCTCCGGTAGATCCTGATCCTCAGACAGAGCTCAAGGTAACACTCTACGGAGATGCTGATCTTGATAAGCAGGTTAAGATGAACGATGCAGTTCTCGTAATGCAGGCTATCTCCAATGGAGATAAGTACGGCGAGAAGGGCACTGAGAATAACAAGATCACTGCTCAGGGTGCGCTTAATGCTGACGTATATGAGGCCGGCGGCGGACTTTCACCTATGGATGCACTTTCCATCCAGAAGTACCTCCTCGGTACTACAAAGCTTCCTGAAAGCTATGCTCAAAAAAAAAATGACAACATAACTACAACTACAACATCAAATCCGAGTTCTACAGTTACAACTAAAACTGAAGCAAAAGAATATTTTTCATCATCTTTTGAGTCAGGCGTTGATAGCTGGCAGGGCAGAGGCGATGCTTCAATAGAGCTTGAATCTGAAAGCTATTACTCAGGCAGTAAGTCTCTTAAGGT
Organism: Ruminococcus flavefaciens; assembly: GCA_002371825.1. Lineage (GTDB taxonomy): Bacteria > Bacillota > Clostridia > Oscillospirales > Ruminococcaceae > Ruminococcus > Ruminococcus flavefaciens_L. The sequence goes on from DFHF01000052.1 coordinate 76,489, forward strand.
TTCCAACAGAGGCGATTACTGGCATGGTGCTGCTATAGCTCTTGACAGCTCTACATTCAAGGCTGGCAACTCCTACAGCTTCAGTGCTGCAGTTTTACAGCCTACATCATCCGCACTCGATATCAAGATGACTCTTCAGTGTCAGCTCGACGGTGAGGAGACATATAAAGAAGTTGCTTTAGTAAATGCAGCAAGCAAGAAGTGGACCAAGCTCGAGAATGATTCATTCACGATCCCTGCTGGTGCTACAGATTGCATACTCTACATTGAAATACCTGAGTCTTACACAGATTTCTATATTGACAATGTTGTTGCTGCAAGCGCAGGCACAAAGTCTTCAGTTGTTACCGGCAATGGTAAAGTAGGCGAGTTTAAGGAGCCTGAGATCAAAATCGACGGTAATTTCCCTGATCCTAACAAGCCTATCATCGGTATCAGCTTCGATGACGGTGCATCACCTGCAAACAACAAGAGAATCGTAGACGCTCTCGCTAAGCAGGGCTTCACAGCTACATTCTTCTACATAGGCAACAATACTCAGAGTGCTGATGCTAAGAACGAAGTTAAGTACGCATACAGCAAGGGTATGGAGATCGCTAACCACACTATGAGCCATCCTTATCTTGGCCAGAAGTCATCAAACGAGATCCGTCAGGAAGTTGATGGATGCCATAATCTTCTTAAGAATATCCTTGGCGTTGAGCCTTCAAAGCTTATCAGACTTCCTTACCTTGACAGCTCAGGCGCTGTAATTCCTACACTTTCAGATTACAGCCTTATCTCCTGCGCAATTGATACTAAGGACTACAATAAGGTTTCTAAGGATTCTATTGTAAATACTATCAAGCAGGCAATGAATGATGGTTCTGGTAACGGCGCAATCGTTCTCATGCATGAGACAGAGGCTAATACCGTAGCTGCTATCGAAGAGCTCGCTCCTTACATCAAGGAAAAGGGCTGGCAGATAGCTACCATCAGTCAGATGTATGCTGCTAAGGGTAAGACAGTTCCCACAGGAAGAGTTCTCACAAGAGTTAACTAATTACTGAATCCGGGACAATTTATTAAGGTTTCTCCAAATTTTAATATCCCCTGAAGGGCGGTCGGCAATTCTGTCGGCTGCCTTTTCTTTTGTTGAAACTGTTCAAATTTTGTGGTTGATATACACGGAGTTTTTACTGCTGATTGTGCTATATTGACAAAGTTTTGACACGAGACTTTACAATTAATAGAAATTATATTATAATATTATGTGGAGATTAAAGTTAATGGATCATTAGGTGACAATTTTTGGTGAGGTGAGAACAGTGATCAAACATCTATCAGGGGATTATGAAACAGTTGAATATGATGAGAAAAAGTATGTCATGCTTTACGATAACGTTGAGAATGAATCTTATCCGGTACACTGGCACAGAGCTGTTGAGCTGCTGATGCCTTTGAAGAATTCGTATACGGTAAATGTGAGCGGAACGGATTATGTGTTCCAGGAGAATGAAGTTCTTATCGTTCCAACCGGAGAACTGCATAGTATGCCTGCGATCCCGGGCCGAAGGCTTATTTTCCAGTGCGATAACCGTATCCTGGGAGAAGTCCCGGCTCTTGACCCTATAATGAGAGCACTTGCTGCTCCGGTGCTTATAACACCTGAGCTTGACAAGGATCTTCATGTTATCGCAAAGAAGAATATGCTGGATATCTATGCACTTTACGGCTCAAAATCAGAGCTTTCGGACGTTAAGATCTATATGAAGCTTATCGAGATATTTACGGCTCTCCGTGAGTTTCAGCTTAAGCAGAATCAGATAGCTATGGACGTTGAGGATGACAAAATAGATGAGTACAGCGAAAAGTTCGGTACAGTCCTGAAGTATATCGACAATAACTATATGTACGATATTTCTCTCGATCAGCTTGCAGATGTGGCTGGATACAGTAAGTACCATTTTTCAAGGATCTTCAAGCAGTACAATTCAATGTCGTATTTGCAGTACATAAATGCAAGGCGTACTAAAGCTGCTGAGCTGCTGCTTATGGAGCCTGATATCCCTATTACTGAGGTCGCAATGCGATCCGGCTTCAAGAGCTTGACTACCTTCAATCGTATTTTTAAGGAGATCAAGCACTGCACTCCAACTGATTTCAAAAAGCTTTATTCCGTTGCGGAAAAACGTTACGGCCTTTGATAACAATAAAATCCGGAGCATCATCAGATGGTGCTCCGGATTTTTATCTATTCCGATATTGTTAAGTGATATTTAGTTGTTATTCGTATTATTGTTGGTATATGAAGTAATTATGTTGTCAACTCCGACTGCGATATCATCCTCCTCTATGCACTTATACCATGTCTCAGTGCCGTCACTTGTGAGTTTACTGATATATCCGCCGTTGAAGAAAGAAAACGAGCATTCAACGCCGCCACTGTAAAGGCTGTTGTAAAGTGTAACAAAGCTGTTTTCTGACTTTTCACTATTAATTGCGTTCTCTATAGGCTGGGAGGCCTCTGTCCAGTGATGAGCATTGATGTATGCCTCGACTGATACAACTGCCTCAGCAGGTACGCCCATTGCCCAGTCAACACTTAACGACTGGTAAGCGTTCAAGTCATAGTCTGTAAGATGTCCGAAGGGTGGAGTTTCGTATGATGTGTCAATTTTTAAAACAACCTCTTCACCAAGAACTTCAACGATCTTATCCCTGAATTCCTGATAGTCAACGAGGTAATAATCCTCCTCGTATCTTTCATTATCAGCTACTGCAAAAGGACTTGACTTATCCCATGTGAATGGAATGTATTTATATTCCAAAAGTCCGCTATTATGGATAGTAACCCCAACCATCTGCTGGTCATCAAGGTAAACAAAGCTTATCGATTCCTTTGTAGATGTTTCCGGAAGGTCAGTAAAATCTGTCAGTTCCTTATAATCGGCATGATTGAAGAAATTTTGCAGAATATCTCGTTCTTCCTGAGTAAGAGTCCTGCCTGAATATTCTGTAGGTGTAGGTGATTCTTTAAGCCAGGGCTGCTTATATATGTGGTACATATTTATGCCTGCCGGGCGATCACCTAAATCAGAATTGATCTCAGCATTGTTGATTTTTACTATATACTCATGGTCTGTAAAAGTGCAGAACGGTGCGAGCTTTATTGTCAGGTAATCCAGATATTTCAGTTCATTTATAAGACTTTCAGTATTCTCACATTTGTAGTATTTAGTATCGTGTCTGATTTGTGGATATTTATCTTCATCTGGCCTCTTCTGATCGAAGGCTTGGATATCGATATAGACGTATCCGTCATCATAAATATTAAATACAGAGTTCTCGAACGGGAAAGAAGTTGGTTCAAAGTCCGGATAATTATAATAGTCCTGACTGGCATATAAGTCTAATGAAATAGCCGGTTCGATGTTCCCGGTAGGAAAATCTTCTTCGGTCGTCTCAGTAAACTCGTATTTTCTTATTATATCAGTAATTTCAGCTCGCTGTTCTTCTGTAGGTGTAATAGTAACATACTGCAGCGGGTTGCCAGACTCATCTGTATCCGGCAATGTTACTTTGAATTCTTTTGACAGGAATTCTTCTATAAGGTCATCGGATCCTGTGCTGCTGACGGATTCAGTAACAGTTTCTGCAGCTGGTGTGGTGTCGGTATATTCTTCCGGAGAAGCCAAAATTGAAGATGGGGACGGCTGTTTTTTCATAAGATGAGCAGAAATTCCAATACCGCCGGCAAGGACTGCACAAGCCGCTATACCGCTGACAGCCCTGCGGAAATTGTGACTTTTAACGTGCTCGATCTTATAGACCTGATCTGCGTATTTTCCGTTATCTGATATGCTGCTTTTATCAGCAGCTTCGCATTCAGCGATGATACGTTCTTTTACGTCATCAGGCATTTTTATCATTTCTACGGAGCGCTTGACTTTTTTATCCATTATAAAAACTCCTTTCTGTAGATATTCTCCAGCAGTTTTCGGCCTTTTTTTAGACGCATTTTAACTGCTGATGAGGTCTTCCCGATGATATCTGCTATTTCGTTCACCTTATACTCCTCCACATAGTACAAAGTGAGAACGATACGAAATTTTTCCGGAACCATTGACAGCGCCTCGAAAATGTGCGAATCCTCCTCGTCCTTGCTGTAGAACCAGAGAATATCGTCGCTGTCGGTCGGATGTCTTTTCTTATACCGCAGAATATCACGGCATTTGTTTGTGACTGTTGTTATGAGCCAAGCTTTTTCATGCTCGTTATCGCCGAAATCAGGAGCCTTTCTGAAATAGCTCAGAAAAGTTTCCTGAACAGCGTCTTCTGCGTCGGCAGAGTTCTGGAGCATAACTATACATATTCTGTATAGCATATCCCCGTATTTATCTACCGCTGAACGAACGCTTTCGGTATTGGGCATTAATATCAGCTCCTTTGATTTGAAGTAGAGAAACTCCGGAGTTTGTTCCTCTTCACTAATAACACGCCGTATCTGGCAGAAAGGTCAATTTTTTCTGAAAAAATTTTCAGGTGCCTTTTTCAGGCACCTGAGGGTATTGTCATTTATGTTGGAAATAGATCCAGGATAGTTGTAAGATCAGTATTATTCCGGCTCAGGCTGAGGTTCCGGCGGGTCTGCCACTGCCGGCGGAGGAGTAGGTGCCTGAGTTACAGGCTCCGGAGGCACAGTTGCCGGTTCAGTGGGAGCGGGAGTTGCAGGCTGCTGGGGTTCTGTAGGAATTGCCGGCGGTGCTGTGGTGTATACAGGGTAATTTGGAACAGGAGCCTGCGTTGAAGTGGTAGTCTGTCCCGGGACAGCAGTAGTAGTTGTGGTAGTAGTTGTCGAAGTTGTTGAGCCAGAGTTTGATGTTGTGGTGGAGAGTACAGGTCTCACTTCCTTAGGAAGCGGAGTAATATTGGGCTTTACACCGTTGAGGCCGTAGCATTCCTGATATGCAAGGAGTATATCTCTTATCATATATTTGGAGTACTCACCGTCTTCAATAACTCCTGCAAAAGCCACTTCCGGGTTATCAGCAGGTGCAAAACCGATAAAGAATGAGTTCTGTTTTTCAAGGTTTTCACCGGTCTGAGGAGTACCGGTTTTTATAGCCACATCAAATCCCAGATTTGATATCGAGTGATTTACCGGCATATTTCTTGAAGCATCTATCATTCCGGCGATTATATAATCGTATACATCTTCAGAGGTTATGTTGATCTTTTCAGCAATTGTAGGCTGAGTTTTGGAGACAAGTTCGCCGGAGCCGTACTCATAGAGACTGTCAACTAAATATGGTTTATAGCGCACTCCACGATTTGCAATGGTGCTGGCTACAACTGCCATTTGCAGGGGAGTCATTCCGCAGTCCTGGTTTCCGATACCGGCCTGGATAACATAACCGATATACCAGGGCTGACCGTGTTCGGCGAAGGTCTCAGGATTACAGAGGTAACCTGCGGCATCACCGGTCTCTATGCCTGTAGGCTGACCAAGGCCGTAAAGTTTTGCATATCTTGTGATATTATCTATACCAAGGCGGTCTGAGAGTTCGTAGAAGTAGGAGTTGCAGGATACCTCTATAGCTCTTCTGACGGATATATTCTGATGCCAGCCAGTGCAGGCATAATCGCCTCCGTGGTATTTGAAATCGTGGTTACAGTAGAAAGTGGTGTTTCCGGTAACAACTCCCTCATTCAGTCCTGCGGTGGCAGTAATGGTCTTGAATGTGGAGCCGGGACGGTAAAGTCCCCAGGTCGCACGGTTGAGAAGGGGAGAATTCTCGGCTTTAAGGAAGTAGTCGTAGTTTTCGGAATAGTCTTTCAGGTTATATGTGGGAGCAGAAGCGAGTCCCTTTACAGCTCCTGTTTTCACATCTATGACTGCGATAGCGCCTTTCTTGGCATCAAGGATACCAGGTTTGGGATTGATCGACGGGTAGTTCTTAAGGAAATTTTCAAGTATTCCCTGGAGCTTCAGCTGGAAATTTCCGTCCACAGTAAGCTTTACTGTGGAGCCGGATTCGGTGTGGGTGATAGTTTTTACATCCACCACATTTCCATCCTTGATAACGAGTTCTTCTTTTCCGTTTATACCTCTGAGGACCTTTTCCATGGCAAGCTCTATACCGCTCTTGCCCAGCTGGTCATTCATAGCATAGCCCTGACTTTTGCGCTCTTCGTACTCATCGGCATATATAGGACCAACAGTTCCAATTTCATGGGGGAGGATATCTCCTCGCTCGATATGTCTTTCAAAGGCCTCTACAGCTTCGATACCCTTATAGAAATTGCCCAGCTCCTTCATTTCAACAAGAGTTTTCTCGTCCACGTTTTCAGCAAGAAGCATATCGAACTCATATGAGAAGTCCTGAGCTGTCATTTCATAGCGGAGACCGGCGATTATACGTTTCTCCTCATCTGTATAGGAATCAGCTATCTCGTAATCGGATATAAGCTTATCTATGCAGTTTTCAGCGGTTGCATATACATTGAGTTTAAGTCCTGATATGAGCTCTGAAGGGTCATCTGTAGTGAATACATAGGGCTGATCCTTAGTGATAGGCAGAGTCTCCTTGACCTCATATCCACGTTCCTTAAGTGCATTGTAGATACCCAGAAGGGAGGCATTGCCTTCCTTAAGATCCTCGGGGAAGAAAGCCTTCCTTAGCACAAGGTCACAGCGGGCTTCGTTTTTGACGATAATATTTCCGTTGTAGTCCATTATCTCGCCTCGTGTAGCCTTTATGTTCCGGGTATACACAGAGGTGCCGGGACCGTATTTTGACGGAGTTTTTATATCCTCATCGCCTACGACCTGTATCTCCATTAGTCTCATACCGCTTAGAACGGCCAGTACTACGACCAGTGCCACGATGATGATGGATTTAATATTCTCGGTTATTCCTTTCAAGAAAATGAGCCTCCTTTATAAAGGAGACCGCACAAAGGAGTGCGGTCATTGATTCTGCTGAGTCTTTGTTGTAATTACTTCCTCGATAGTGAGATGATTCTTCGGCATGAGGAAGCGGTTTATCAGTTTGATTATAAGGTATACGAAAACAGCTGAGATCACAGTGTAGATCCATATCCTGAGGCTGTGCCTTACAAAGATACGCTCAACATGTTCGTAATTCCAGATCTTGTAGTAGAATCTGTAGTCCAGTCTGCACTGTATGTACGAAACAGCGGCAGTTATCAGCATGAAATTCACGAATTTGTTTCTCAGATAAAGCTCGAACAGCAGCGAGACTACTATGCAGAAGAATGCAAGTATCACTGCATTGTATCCGAATAGCTTTCCGCAGGCTATATCGATGAGAAATCCGCATATTGCTCCGGTAACTACAGAACCGTACTGATTGTTGTTTACGGCTATTGCCAGTGCGATAGGAACCAGCAGCACAGGTTTGCGCCAGGTACCTGAGGTCATGATGATGAAGCTGAAAAATATCAGCACATAGTACAGAGTCCAGCGAAGAGCGGTCTTGAAGTATAGGATACGCTGTTCACGGGTAGTCTTTATCCTCATCAGTCATCCCCCTTTTTTCCGCTGAAATCGGTTATAACGATGACGGATGTAAGACGGGTTATATCTATACAAGGCTCGATCTCAGCGCACATTGACAGTCCGCTTGTGTCGTAGTCAATAGATTTTATGGTTCCGATTGAATAATCCTTAGGGAAGAGGCCGCTTGTACCGGTAGTTATCATAAGGTCACCGACCTTGAGCTTATTCTTGAGGTTCAGGTGACTGAGCTTGGTGCAGCCCTTTTCCGATGATAGGATATTTCCCTCTATTATACCGTAATCTGCATTTGAAGATGAACATACAGCTGCGATAGAGAGGTCAGGGGAGAGAATAGTTCTTACAGTTGAAACGTGTTCAGAGACCTCTACGGTTATACCCACAAGTCCCTCAGCGGTAACTACAGGGCAATTAGGCTTTATATCGTCAGCAGAGCCCTTATCTATAGTAAAGGATCTGAAGGGATCGTTAGTCACATAGCCCAGAACATCACAGGGAACAGAGAGGATATAATCATCGTGTTCCTCTTTGATGCTGACGAATTTTCTCAGCTCTTCAACCTCTGTTTTAAGAGCATCGTATTCAGTCAGCTGACTGTTCAGCACACCGATCTGCTCCTTCAGCTTTTTATTCTCTTCGTAGTATTCGTCGGCATTATTGATCTTATCGATATTGTGCTCGATCTTCATGCTGATCTTGTTAGAGACCTTGCGGAAGGGCTTTGTAGCAGTATTTATAAAGGAAGCACCTGAAACGGAATAGCCTCCCTTAGTAACGGCATATATCATTATGCCCACGAGAAAGGCGAGAAAAGCAAGCAGGATCTTGAATCTTGTGCTTTTGAGAAATTCACGCATGGAGCTCCCTCCTTAGTAGTACTTGACGTTTTCGGTGAGAGCGTCCTGATAATCTGCGATATTTTCAAGAATCTTGCCTGTACCCTCAGCAACGCAGTCCAGAGGATATTCAGCAATATATACCGGCATACCGGTCTCACGGTTTATGAGCTTATCAAGACCTCTGAGCAGAGCGCCTCCGCCTGCCAGTGTTATACCGTGATCGATTATATCAGCTGAGAGCTCCGGCGGTGTCTCTTCAAGAGTGGATTTTATAGCATCGATAACTCTTGAGAGAGGCTCAACAAGGGCATCTCTTATCTCTGCTGAATTAACTGTGATATTCTCAGGAAGTCCGTTGAGGAGGTTTCTTCCCTTTATTTCCATAGTCTCCTCTTTTTCGCTCGGGAAGGCGGAGCCGATGTCAAGCTTTACATTTTCGGCTGTTCTTTCGCCTATGAGGAGGTTATACTTCTTTTTGATATAGTTGATTATAGCGGTATCGAATTCATCGCCGGCACATCTTACTGAACGTGCTGCGACAATGCCGCCCAGGGAGATAACAGCGACCTCGCTTGTACCTCCTCCGATATCAACTATCATGCTTCCTGCGGGATCGTTGGTGGGAAGACCTGCGCCGATAGCAGCAGCCATAGGCTCCTCGATTATAAGCACGTTATTGGCTCCGGCCTTTTTACAGGATTCACGGACAGCACGTCTTTCAACGGCAGTAACTCCCGAAGGGATACAAATTATAACGTTGGCCTTAGTGAAGAGAGTACCCTTCAGAGCTTTTCTGATAAACTCCTGAAGCATGGTAGTAGCTATATCGAAATCAGCGATAACTCCGTCCTTCAAAGGTCTTACAGCAACGATAGAACCCGGAGTCCTGCCGATAACGTCTTTAGCTTCTTTTCCGACATAGCGGCATTTATCCGTTCTTGTGTTGACTGCTACAACAGAGGGCTCACGGATAATTATTCCCTTTCCCCTCATATACACGAGTGTATTTGCAGTACCCAGATCGATACCAATATCTTTAGTAAACATTCTGCAGCTCCTTAATAATTCTGTATATTAATATCTGTTCAAATTCCCAATATTATAAAGAATTTGCGCTCCCCGGATAAAGTTCGGGGCAATTACCGCCATCAGGCAGTTATTGAGGACACATTATATTATAACACCATTGCGTTATATAGACAATAATTTGAGGCGGGAAATTCTTCCGCCTGAGAAAAATTTTAAAATTACGGAAATATAACAGCCATTCCGGGCGGAAAAACTGTTGATTATTTTCCCGGTATGAGCTTCGGAGCAGTTTTGTAGTAGACGAACATAGCGACGAGCAGCAGCAGGATCTGGCAAACGTTTGCTTTGACGTAAAGACCGAAGGCGATCTTGAGAACGTCAGTATCGATCAGGAAACTGTCCGGCATAAACTGGAATGATTTTGAATATCCGAGCCACGGGAAAATAGTGGCATTGTCTCCGATAAGTCCACCCAGTACAAGTGCTGCAACTATTAGCAAAAGCATATATAGTGTTCTTTTCATTGTTGATCTCCGTTTCTGCCATATTACGGCAATATTATTTTATTCCGGAAGAGCCGAAGCCGCCGTCTCCTCTTTCTGTATCAGGGAGAACATCGCTGACTTCGATATCCGGCATAAGGATCCTTGTAGGTATAAGCTGAGCTATCCTCATTCCATGTTCAATGGTAAATGGCTCTTTTCCGTGATTTATAAGCGGTACGAACCATGCTCCCCTGTAATCGCTGTCAACTACTCCAACGCAGTTTGCAAGCGATACTCCATAACGTGAGGAGAGTCCGGAGCGTGGGTAAATCAGCAGAGCAACATCATCCTCATCAACAGCGGCAGTAAGACCGGTGGGGATGAGCTTTATCTCTCCTGGTGCGAGTATTACAGGCTCATCGAGACAGGCGCAAATGTCCATACCTGCGCTTCCTGAGGTTGCACGGGAGGGGATAGCTGCTCTTTCATCAAGTTTTTTGAAAGTGATCTTCATATCAAATTCCTCTGTAGTAAAGTCCACGGGTAATCTTTTCACTTGTTTTACTGCCTGAGAGCACCTGCTTTGTCTGTTCCTCATTTTCGTCTGTCAATATGTAAAGCAGGAAATCCGCAGATGTTATCTCGGAGAGCCTGTCCTGCATGAACAGTACATCCGGATTAAGTATCTCAACATATTCCCTGGAGCACTGTACCGGAAGGATGCGCCCTGTACGGTCTGTCAGCTGCTTTCTGCATTTTTCGCAGCCCACTTCGTTCTTTATAGGACAGTTTCTTGTGAGCATGAGAGGCAGTCTGCCATATACCACAGCTCCGGCAGGAACAGGGGAGAGCAGTTTATTCAGGTGAGAAAGATCAAGCTCGAAGGAACAGACTATGTCTTCCAGACCGATATCAGCAAGACGTTCTGCGCTGAATGAGTTTGTAACATTCAGTGTGAAGCTGCCGTGAAGTCTGAATCCAAGCTCCCTGCCAACAGCGATAGTGTCAGGTGTATGACAAAAGAGCCGTGTGTATCCTGCGGACTGAAGTTCCTTCAGGCGTGAAAAAAGCTTCTCCTCGTCTGTGATAAATCTGGGAGGAGAAATTATTATCATGTCTTTATCTTTAATGATGTCACAGTTTTTTTCGATCAGCTCGATTGGGACGATCACAAGATCAGCCCTGTCCATAGCTGAGGCAAGCTGCCCGGCAGTCTGGCACATGACATGGATCTGCTGCTTTCCGGAAGTATTTTTTCTCTTATCCGGAAGGGAGGGGATCCAGTCAGTGACAGTGGGGGCAGGTGTATTTTTTTTGATTATAGCAGAGGTCAGCTCCTCACATAGCTGTCTGCGGAGCTCGTTGAGCTTTCCGGCAGGGACAATAAGTCCCTCATGGATATCTGCTTCAAGTCCGCCATAGGTGAATATAGTATCACCAAGCTTTGAGAGCTGTTTTTCCAGAGTTGCCTTGTCTGTGGGGCGGTTCAGAGCCTTTTCCGGGACAGCTCCAACTGCTGAAACAGTTATTCCGCCGGCAGAAGCACTTATTTTTACAGGGCTTTCAGGTATAACAGAGGCCTTGAAAAATACCTCACAGGTCTTGCGCTCAAACCGGTAGAGCTCATGTATTTTTGGTATAAGTTCACGGGCAGCGGTGACGTCCTCTTTTTCACGGACACCGAACATATCCTGTCTTTTGCCGGTAAAATAGCCGTCAGTGAAGCCGCTTCGTGAGAATATACCTCTGAGAAGCTGCATATCCGGAGCCTGTCCGTCAAGGGACTTTCTGAGCTCGTTTACAGCAGAAGCTACATATTCTGGGCGTTTCATTCTTCCCTCAATCTTGAAGGAGTCAACACCCATATCGGCAAGCTCCTTAGCTTTCGGGAGGAGAGACAGGTCTTTCAGGGAAAGTGCGGCAGAATTCTTGCTGCCGGAAGCTGAAAACGGCAGCCGGCAAGCCTGTCCGCAGCAGCCGCGGTTAGCTGAGCGTGAGCCCATGACCGCTGACATATAGCACTGCCCTGATACTGACATACAAAGGGCACCGTGAACGAATATCTCTGTTTCGATGTTTTCAGCGCATATCCTTCTTATAGTATCTCTGTCCAGCTCTCTGGCGGGGACTACTCTTGCGTAGCCAAGAGAACCAAGAAGTCTTGCGCCTGCAGCAGTATGTACCGACATCTGTGTTGAAGCATGAAGCACAGCTTCCGGAACACAGTGCCGGATAAGTTCCGCACATCCCCAGTCCTGAACGATAAATGCGTCCACACCGGCAGAGGAGGCGGCTTTTATATATTCGCAGAAGTCGGGAGCTTCATCGTCGGAAATAACTGTATTCACAGCAAGATCCAGCTTTGCTCCGTATTTATGGCAAAGCCGGGCAGCCTCCCGCAGTTCTTCCAGTGTGAAGTTTGCGGCGCTGCTTCTTGCGGAGTACTTTTTTCCGCCAACGTATACTGCGTCAGCTCCGGAGCGGAGGGCAGCGGAGAGAGTCTCCATGCTTCCGGCGGGAGCCAGGACTTCAGCTGATCTCATTATATGCTCTCGCTGAGCTGCTTCAGCTTGACCATATTCTCAAGCTGAACTATCTTTGACTTCAGCACATCGATCTCTTTCTGTGCAGCGTCACGTTCAATGCGGGTCCTGCCAGCCTCGTCAACGTACTCCTTAGTCTGGGTACGGATGCTGTCAAGCTTCTGATTGGCCTTATTGAGGTCATCAAGAAGGCTGAGTGCTACCATTATAGAAGCTCCGTAGGGAGAAGAACCGCTTCCGGAATTGACTATTTCGTTGATCTTTGTTTCCAGAGCTCTTGCGAGTGCGAAAACATAGTTCGGTGATTCTGAGGTCTTGAGCTTATACTCCTTACCGCAGATCATAACTTTAACTTCGTTGGCCATTTTGTATCTTTCCTTTCTGAGCGAAATATACTCCACTCTACATTATACTACATTTTATTTGAATATGGAAGAGTTTTTTACAATTAACATATTTATTTTAATCGTGTCCCATAACATGATCTGTCAATAATATCTTTTAAGGCCTACAACTCTGCCGAGTATCTCCACCTCATCAAAGATAAGGGGATCCATTGTATCATTCTCAGGCTGGAGACGGTAGTGGCCTCTCTCCTTGTAGAAGGTCTTGACGGTAGCTTCTTCATGGTCTACCATAGCAACCACTATGTCCCCGTTTTCAGCGTAGTCAGTCTTATATACTATAACTATGTCGCCGTCAAGGATTCCTGCATTTATCATGCTTTCGCCTCTTATCTTCAGTGCGAAGAGCTCGGATGGGTCATATCCCTCTGCCTCGAAGCCTATATATCCGGTGATGTCCTCTATCGCAGTTATAGGCTGTCCCGCAGTTACAGTACCGATAACGGGAACAGATGTTGTGGCACTGTTGGGAAGACGGAGAGTGCGGTTGAGATTATCGGTCTTTTCGAGCAGACCGTCGCTTACCAGCATTTCGATATAGCGGTGAGCTGTAGAGGTAGAGCGGAAGTCCATAGCGTCCATTATCTCTCTGACTGAGGGAGAAGTGCCCTCGTTCAGGCGGCGCTTTATATAGTTGAAAACCTCGATCTTCTTATCCTTGGTAGACATATTAATCCTCCTCGCTGAGTTTTTTCAGCACCATTTTAGCGATCTTGTAGGCATCTCCGCAGCCGAGAGTTATAACGAGATCGCCGTCCTTTGCGTTTTCACAGATGTAATCGCATATCTGGCTGAAATTCTGATATTTTCTTTCGTCAGTCCACTCAGCAGTCTCGTCCTGTGGGAACCAGATGCATCCGGGGATCTTTTCCGCAAGATGTCTTGTAAAAATGCCATAGGTGTTTTTCTCACGGCTGCCCATAATATCAGTGAGTACAGCGTGATCCGGGATCTGGAGGACTCTTGCAAAGTCATCCAGCAGGAGCTTTGTGCGTGAGAAGGTGAAGGGCTGGAAAACTGCCCATACATTATTAAAATTCATTTCCATAGCAGCTCTGAGAGTTGCTTCAAGCTCGGTGGGGTGATGAGCGTAGTCATCCACAACTGTGATGCCCTTCTCGAAGCCAAGCTTTTCAAAGCGTCGCTTTGCTCCGCGGAATTCTGAAAGTCCCTTCTGAACAGCGGAGAATTCTATTCCGAGGTAATGTGATACTGCAACAGCGGCCAGCGCATTGAGTATATTATGGATACCGGCCACATGAAGAGTTATTTCTCCCAGCTTTTCGCCCTTGTACATTGCATCAAAGGTGGTGAGGAGACCGTTTTCGTGCTTTACGTTCTCGGGATAGAAATCGCAGGAAGTATCTTTTCCGAAGGTTATGATATTTTTATCTATGCCTTCCATAGCCTTCATAGTGTTTTCGTCAGAGCCGTTGAGGACAAGGACCTTTGAAGTCATTTCGGCGAATTTGCGGAAGGACTTCATTATATTTTCAAGTGTGCCGAAATAGTCAAGGTGGTCAGCATCGATATTCAGTATAACGGAGATATCCGGTGACAGCTTGAGGAAATGATCCTCAAACTCACAGGATTCACATACAAGAGTATCGCTCTTGCCAGCAATACCGCTTCCGCCTATGCATGGTAGCTTGCCGCCGATATATGCGGAGAGGTCTACTCCGGCAGTATAGAGTATCTGAGTTATCATCGATGTGGCAGTGGTCTTGCCGTGAGTACCTGTAACACAGACTGCATTTTCGTACCATGAAGTAACTATTCCCAGGAGATCGGCTCTTTCGAGAACAGGAACTCCGCTTGCACGGGCAGCCATAAGCTCAGGATTATCCTCCATTATAGCTGCTGTATGCACGATAAGGTCAGCGCCCTCGATGTTTTCTGCACGCTGTCCTATGAATACGGGGATACCCATTTTTCTGACGGCTTCAAGGGTCTCGGTCTCATTGTTATCGGAACCGGTGAGATAATATCCCTGTGAATGAAGTATCTGGGCAAGGGGATACATACCTGATCCGCCGATACCGATAAAATGGATGTGCTTTTTTTCGTTTAAAATGTTGCTGTTCAAAGTAATTCACCTTTCACTTTCAGAAAAAAATATTTACGGTTATAGGTATAAGTTATATCTATTATCATATAAAATTATATATAATCATATTTTTTTCTTTAAATTTCAAAAATTAGCTTGCATTTTTACAAATTATACGTTATAATATCAAGCAGATGCACAGTACGTTGTGTGATTCAACGTATCATAGTGCTTTAAGTGATGCATTCCGTTATCTGAAAAGACATCACATAAGGAGGTAAAACATGGAAATAACAGATGTAAAAATCAGAAAGATCATGTCTGAAGGCCGTCTCAGAGCTGTAGTTTCAGTTACTCTTGACGAAATGCTGGCAGTACATGATATCAAGGTAGTACAGGGTGACGAGAGACTTTTCGTTGCCATGCCAAGCAGAAAGGATGAGAACGGAGTGTTTCGTGATATAGTTCATCCTATTTCTCCTTCAGCAAGAAAGCTCTTTGAGCAGACTATACTTGAAGCATATGAAGCACAGCTTGCTGCTATCGAAGCAGAAGAGGCTGATGCCGCAGAAGAGATCACTGAATAAAATTGGATCTGATCTGAATCATGACCTGCCGTGAGGCGGGTCTTTTTTATATTCCCAGGATCCTTGCTGCCTTGAGTATGACTATCTGAGTTTTTCCGTCTTTTATTTCGCCGTTCATGACCATTTCCACTGCCTTGGCCAGCGGAACAGTTACTACATCGAGAAATTCATCCTCATCCAGATCCTGTTTTCTGAATTCAAGGCCTCTTGCCATGTACATATATGTTATCTCAGTGTTGTAAGCGGGGGTAGGGTACATTTCACCGAGGTAGATGTATTCGCTGCATACGCAGCCGGTCTCCTCAAGGAGTTCACGCCGGCCGCATTCTGCATGATCCTCGCCCTTTTCCAGCTTTCCAGCAGGAACTTCGGTGGTCACTGTCCTGAACGGATAGCGGAACTGCTTTACCATGTAGATCTCATTATTTTCAGTGACCGGGATGACGCATACACCTCCGTGGTGGAGAAGTACATCACGGACAGCGGTGCTGCCGTTTTCAAGCTCAACGGTATCATGGGTGATAGTGAATATCTTGCCCTCGAATTCAACATCGCTTGTCAGTGTTTTTTCAGCAAGGTGCATATTTTCCATTATCTTTCCTTTCTTGTGAGGCTGCGGATATATTCCTGAGAAGCGCTCACCTTGTGGGTAGAATTGTAATCATAGTAGTGTCTGTGTCCGCTGCTGGCTTTTTTATTTCTGAAGAGACGGCAGAGCAGCAGATATACAGCCAGCAGGATAAGTCCTGCCAGTGATATATATGAACCCTCGGCAAGGCCGGGAGTCTTATAGCGGAATACGATGTTATTTTCTCCTGCTTCGGCTTTTACAGCCATGAATCCGTAGGATACTTTTTCAACATCAGCGGTTTTTCCATTGACCTCAGCTGTCCAGCCCTCGCTGTATGGGACGCTGAAGAATACCAGTGAAGGCTTATCAAGCTCTATTTCGGACTCAAATCCATGAGAGTCGAAGCTGAATGATGATGATGCCTGCTTCTGCTTTTCTTTGCAGGCCTTGATGTAGTCACTCTTTGTGAGGTCTCTATCTCCGCTGTACGGAGCGATTATATCTGAGTACTTTTCAGCCTGTTCATCGTCGAGAACAAGTGCTTTGATGAGAAGCTTTTCCCTGTCGGAGGAGCTTTTCTTCTTGGCGGAATCCTCGGTGATATACTGGTCATAGGCAAATCCCATAGGGATATAGAGAGTATTTTCGTAGTACTCAAAGTCGCCGTTAGTGCCGATATATTCAAATCCGGGGAGTTCATCCGGTACGACAGCGTTATAATATTCACGAGTACCGGGCTTGGAACGCTCCTTTTCAGATATCTCAGGATCATTTATAAGCTCTTCGTAGGTCGAAACTTTTTCAAGGTCACGGTAGAAATACTTGACTGAGAAAAGTCCTCGGAGAGTATAGTGTGACATATCTGCCCGTGAAGCTACGTCCCTTGTAATGTCAAGGGAGTGGTAGAAGTCCATGATAGATGTGTTTACCACACTCTGAAAAGCTCGCATATTCGGAAGCTTCCAGAGCATACCGTAGTTGTCATCGTCCTCTGAGATATCTATACGGAAGAAATTGTCATCGCTGACTTCCTCGTATACTACATCCTTGCTTCTTATGGCAGCATCAGTATAGTATCTTGCACTCTTTATGCTTGCAGCCGAGTAGATCATAGTGGTGAAGAAGCATCCGGCGCAGGCGAAAGCAGTGAGCCATACAGCAGGTTCAAGGAAAGGCCGGTTCTTCTTTTTCAGGCTGAATAGTATCTTCGATACGATGAGGAATACCACAGCCAGACCTATAGTGAGCCAGAAATAGGCTATATCATCAGGGAGGCGGAAGAACTTAAGCTTGTCGTTTTTCTTTACAGGCAGGCAGCCGATAAGTGCAAATGCTCCTACAGCGAATGCACAGAGCTTCCAGCCAAAGTCAAGATCAGACTGTTCATCATCCAGTGATACAGCAGTCATCATTGCAAAAATGAGTATCGGCATATAGAACCAGCGGGCATAGTAATAGGAGTTTGCTGCCTGGAAAAGACTGTTCAGCACAGGTACGAATGCTGCGATGATGCAGGCAATTGAAAGACCTGTAGCCCAGTGTTTTTTTCTTCCGCGCATAAATGCGGCTACACCGGCCATTGAGAACAGTGGGAAGTAGCCTCCGATGGAAGCCCATTTCTCGTAGTCTGATACGAAGAGATTCGGGCAGGCCGGAGGATCCGGCTGCATGAAGAAGGACTGGATTATCCTTGGGATAAGTGTCTTGTCAGTATAGATCACCATATCAACTCCGTAGGCACGTTCGTCCACACGCTGGTTGGTGATGACAGCCATTGCTGAGGGCAGGAGAATGAAAGCTGCGATCATGGTTCCAACAACTGCTTCAAAACAGAGCAGGAAGAATTTCTTCCACGATGTATCAAAGTCCGGTGCCTTCATCCTGAAAAGATAATACAGAACAAGGAAAACAGCCTGACCGGCGAAGAAATAGTAGTTCATCACTGCCATAAAGGCTACAGTAACGGCAAATACGCCCTTGCGGCCTTTATTGATATTTTCCTCCATAGCTATGAGCATAAGAGGGAAGAATGCTGTAACGTCCTGGAAGTGGTTG
Organism: Ruminococcus flavefaciens; assembly: GCA_002371825.1. Lineage (GTDB taxonomy): Bacteria > Bacillota > Clostridia > Oscillospirales > Ruminococcaceae > Ruminococcus > Ruminococcus flavefaciens_L. The sequence continues at coordinate 94,571 of DFHF01000052.1, forward strand.
AAGAAGACGTTGAAAGCCTGAAAACCTGAGCAGGCATATAGGAGTCCGCCGATAAGTGCGGAGTTTTTCTCTTTGACGAACCGCCTTATATATGCATAGGCGGTGACTGAAGCGATACCGTGCTTCAGGGCGAGGAGTACCGGCATAGCCAGTGTGACAAGTCCTCTCGGGAGAATGACTGAAAGCCAGAAGAACGGACTTCCTGTCAGATAAAATGAGTAGGAGGTCATGAAATCAGAACCCAGATCAGTGTACCAGTTCCATCCGAACTGACCGCTGCGGACTGTATCATTTGCCATGTTGTAGAATGGTATCTGCTGAGAATTATAGTCACCAGAATATATGTAGTATCCCCGGTTTGAGATCATTATCGGCAGGGCGCAGATCATAAAGCATCCGAAGCCGAGCAGAAATGCGAGAAGATATTTTTCTTTTGTGTAGCGGGTAAAGCCACGGGGCTGTTTTGACATTGAATTATCCTCCTGAAGAATATACATATTTATTATAACACATCTGTTCCGGAAATAAAAGCCTTTTTTCAAAAAAATAATACGAATGTTCCGCTTTGGGTATTTTCTCTTTACATTATACGGAAAATGTGATATAATTGATTCCGTAATTTTGTCCCGGGAAAGACGGGAGACTATTTTTCGGAGGTAATATGATAACAGTCAGCAATGTCAGCGTACAGTTCGGCGGAACTACGCTTTTCAAAAATGTAAATCTCAAGTTCACAAACGGTAACTGCTACGGCGTTATAGGTGCTAATGGAGCAGGCAAGTCCACATTTCTCAGAGTGCTCTGCGGAGAGCTTGAACCTGCATCAGGTGAGGTAGTTATGCCTAAGGAGGAGCGCCTCAGCGTTCTCAAGCAGGATCACTTTGCCTATGATGAGTATACAGTGCTGGATACAGTAATAATGGGAAATGCCCGACTTTATGAGATAATGCAGGAGAAGGATGCTCTCTATGCCAAGGAGGATTTCTCGGAAGAGGACGGTGTAAAGGCTTCTGAACTTGAGGGTGAGTTTGCTGAGCTGAACGGCTGGGAGGCTGAATCTGACGCTTCAAAGCTTATACAGGGTCTTGGTCTCTCCGAGGATATACTCTATCAGCAGATGTCCGGTCTCTCTGGTAACGAAAAGGTAAAGGTGCTGCTTGCTCAGGCCCTCTTCGGAAATCCGGATATCATACTCCTTGACGAGCCTACCAACCACCT
>DFHF01000028.1 GCA_002371825.1 Ruminococcus flavefaciens
AATGAAGCTCCTGATGATGATGCACTTGCAAAGTGCAAGGCTCTTGGAGCAGCTATCGCATAAGAAATCTTCACTGGACTGTCCGTTTTAACGGACTTAGAACTACCTTCCATAAGAATAGGGAAAACGGCACCGGGGAGCGCTCCTCAGTGCCGTTTTTCTTTTTACTTACTTTTTTCCGTCTATCTTGGTATCATAGGAGATACCGGTGCCGGGAATACTTGCAGTAACTTTTTTCTTGTCGTTCAGAGTGACCTTCAGCTTCTTTCCGCCGAGGGTGATGCTCTTGCCTTTTTTAGTCACATTCAGTCTGAGAAGCTTGCCGAGTTTAAGGCTTTTTCTGAATTTGAATCCCATAGGAATACCTCCTTAAGTGTAACGTATCGAAATATTTCAAGAATATTATAGCATTTCTCCTGATAAATGTCAATATTATTGACAACTGCCGCAAACCGGAGTATAATTTAATAGGAAAGGAGGGATGTTCATGCTGGATGTAAACCATATCGACGAATACAGAGAAAACAATCGTATAGAAGCTAAAAAGGCTACAGGCGGGCTGCCGGACAGTCTCTGGGAGACATATTCTGCTTTTGCGAATACTCTTGGAGGAGTGATACTGCTGGGAGTTGAAGAGTATCCTGACCGCTCGCTGCATATAGTAGACCTTCCTGACCCGGAGTGGATGATAAGAGATATGCTGGACATACTCAATGACCCTAAAAGAGTCAGCATGAATATCCTTAGGAAGAAAGACATATCCGTGAGGAAAGTTGGCGGCAAGAGGATAATAATGATAAAGGTGCCCCGTGCCGACAGAAGCTGCAAGCCTGTCTATATAGGCGGAGACCCATATTCAGGCACCTACCGCAGGAATGGTGACGGAGATTATAAGTGTTCACGGGAGGAAGTTGAAGCCCTTATCAATGAGAGCCGCTGCTATGACCCTGTTGAAGATACGGATGAGTACAGGTCTGTTGTAGAGGAAGCGGACATTGCCGCACAGACTGAGCTTGAGAGTACATCTCATGCCCGCCGTGACTCTGAGGACGGAATATATTTCAGCTGGTGCTATGCCTTCTGGGAGATAAAAAAGAGGATACTTAAAGAAAAATACAACATTGACTGGAGGACACCGGCGGAGCTTTCACCGGCAGTCAGACAGGAGGAAAAGCAATGATAAAATATTACGATATCGGACTTAATCTGTTCTGCAAGCAGTTTCCGAGACCTGAGGAGATAATCTCCGGTGCAGCAGAAAACGGAGTAGGCTGTATACTTACAGGCTCAGATATGAAGAGCAGTGAGAGTGTGGCAGGATTTGTAAAAGACCATGACTGCTGGGGCACCTGCGGCATACATCCCCACAGTGCAGACAGTGCGAGAGCTGAGGATTTTCAACGCATCAGGGAGATAGTTTCCGAAAATGAAAAGATAGTAGCTGTAGGAGAGTGCGGGCTGGATTACGACAGGATGTTCTCCACAAAGGAGAATCAGATACGCTGCTTTGAGCACCATATAAAGCTTGCGGAGGAGCTCGGCAAACCGCTTTTCCTTCATGAGAGGGAGGCTTCTGATGACTTTATAGCCCGTTTCAAAAAGCATAGGGATATCTGTTCAAGGGCAGTAGTGCACTGCTTTACCGGTGACAAGGACACTCTGAAAAAATATCTGGATATGGGATTCTATATCGGAGTGACAGGCTGGATATGCGATGACAGAAGGGGAGGCGCTCTGCGTGAGGCAGTCAAAATAATACCTGCTGACAGGATAATGGCTGAGACTGATGCCCCTTATCTCACACCTAAAAACGTAAAAGGCCTTGACAGGACAAATCTTCCGCAGAATATAGTTTATGTAGTCAGGGAGCTGGCAAAGCACATGAAGCTCAGTGAAGAGGAGCTCACTCTCAGGCTGGCTGAAAATACGAAGAATTTCTTTGGTTTGTGATATATCGTTTTAACTGATAACAATTTTCATCAAATTTATGTTAAAAGTTAACAATAGATTCATATAAATTGTTGAAATCTGAAATAAGTTGTGGTATAATAAAATAAGGTAATGCTTATAAAGAGGAGGTGTGTAATATGATCGGCGGCAGGAAACTGATCTCGCTTTGTATATCAAGACTTCATGATATAGAGAACAACAGGTTCATAGCAAGACTGAATGAACAGCTGAGAAATCAGAACTGCAGCCTGCTGATATATAATATTACAACTGACCTCTTCTGGAAGGATTCAGATCTCAGGCCTGAGATAGCGGTTTTTGATCTCATTGACTATGAGCGTACAGATGCCGTTATAATAATGGATGAAAAAATCAAGAGCCATGCTGTTACAAGGAGCATTATCTCACGCTCAAAGGAGCATGATATCCCGGTAATAGTTGTGGACGGTGAATATGAGGACAGTATTTGTGTAGAGTTCGATTATCCCAGTGGATTTGAGAAGATAGTCCGCCATGTTATTGAGGAGCACGGTGCCCGTAACGTAAGGTTCATAGGCGGCTTCAAAGGCAATCGATTCTCTGATGAGAGAGAAGAAACAGTAAGAAAGGTAGCTGCTGAGAACGGGATACCCTTTGATGAATCAATGGTATATTACGGAGAGTTCTGGGCGAAGCCTGCTATAGCTGCTGTAGAGAAGATCATAGCTTCCGGAGATATCCCGGATGCAGTATTCTGTGCAAATGATATTATGGCAATAAATGTCAGCAGTGTGTTCATGAACCACGGGATTAAAGTACCTGAACAGGTAATAGTTACCGGTTTTGACGGAATTGACGAGATCGATTTCACAGTTCCGAGAATAACCTCCGCAAGTACCTCCTATCAGGAACTGGCGGATAAGGTGTTTTCAGCACTTCAGGCCCTTCTCTCAGGTGAGAGGATAGAGGGCAGTATCAAGGTCGAACCTGTTCTGCTGCTGAATGAGTCCTGCGGATGTACCTCCTCGGCTGACGATTCAAGAATGCTCAGATCCTTCAATAACCGTTTTTACCACTATCAGGACGAATATGTAAAGCTGAACGGCATCACCGATGTTATACAGGAAAAGAAGGAAATGCTCAGTGCAGCTGAGGTACTCTATAGTGATGTAGTTGAAAATATGTGCTGCATTATAAATAAGGAGTGCGCTGATAATACCCATGATTATTACCGTACAAAGCGGGAAAAGCCTTTCGGGGACACAATGTTCATGTTCTTCAACTCTGACGATATCCCGCTGAGGCAGTACGATATACAGCGCAGCGACATGGTGCCTGATCTTGAAGAAAAGCTTGAAAGCGGATATCCGCTGATATTCAACTGCATATATTTTATGAATATGCCGGTAGGATATATTTGTTTCTGCTTCAGGAATTATGATATAACCGAATACGGAAAGATAATGGCTGTGGCAAATGCCATAGGCAGAGGCGTGGGCGGATTTATAAACATGAGGTATCAGCGCTATCTTATCGAGCGTGTTGAGAGTATGTATATGTACGATTACCTCACCGGACTGTATAACCGCACAAGCTTCAACAAGAAGTACAATGAAGCTATCAGCGAGCTCCCCTATGGTTCTGAGATAACTGTGGTGCTCTCCGATCTGGACGGTCTGAAGGAGATAAATGACAATTACGGGCATTTTTCAGGAGACAGAGCGATCAGTACAGTAGCTTCAGCGCTGAAGAGGGCCTGTCCGCCGGGAGCGATATGCGTAAGATACGGCGGAGATGAGATGATAGGCTTTATAGCAGGTGCCTGCGACAAGGATGCTATCACCGCTGATATAAGAGCTGCGATCGAGGAGCATAATGCTGACTCCGGCAGCAGCTATAAGCTGTCAGCAAGTATAGGAATAGTTTCCGAAAAGCTAAGCGACAAGACTGATATCGAGGAGCTTATCGAACGGGCTGATAAGCTTATGTACATTGAAAAGCACTCAAAAAAGAAGAAAAAAGAAATATAAAAGCTGCGGAGAACAGTGACCAAAGTCACACTTCGCAGCTTTTTTTGGTGACAGCAATTGACCATATTTTGCGGATTAGTAGTCGATTATTGCCGAGTTGTTCATAATTACTTTACAAATTAAGCTCTTGTGTTGTATAGTAAGCTTAGGAACATGAACATAAATTGCAGTGATGTGGTGTTGATTTTATGCATAATGAATAAGGAGGTATTTATGAAGTTCCTGAAAATCACATCACTAATCCTCGCAGCTGGGCTGACTGTGCCGGTTTGCTGCGGGGCTCCGGATATCAAGAAGAGTTCTGCGGATGGATCGCAGGAAATAGTCAATCTTCTTGAATGCGGATTTGAAAAGGGCACCGACGACTGGAGCGGCCGTGGAGCAGCTTCAGTAAAAACCAGCAGCGCCGAGTCAAAGAGCGGTACTGCGTCCCTCTATGTTTCCAACCGAAGTTCTGCATGGAACGGAGCTGTTATAACACTGGGGCCGGATTTTTCTGCCGGAAGCACATATGATGCATCCGCATGGGTAAAATTCACGGGCTCAGGTTCAGACGATTTCAAGCTGTCACTGCAGTACACCGACAGCAGCGGTACCGTAAAATATGCGGCACTTGCTGAAAAAACGGCAGCAGCAGGCCAGTGGACAGAACTCTCAAACAGCAGCTATACTATCCCGGACGGGGCATCAGATCTCTACCTTTATGTTGAAACAGCAGACAGCACTATCGATTTCTATGTCGATGATGTAGTTGTTAAAGGAGAGAAATATAAGCCTCCGGTAAAGATAAAGCGCACAAGAGGAGATATGGACGGCGATGGAGTCATCAATTCCTTCGACCTTATACTCATCCGTCAGGCAGCTGAAGAAAGCTCACCCAGCAGTGACACAAAATTCAGGGGAGATATAGACGGCAACGGAGTTATCGATGATACTGATATAGGCTATGTATCAGACTTTATACTCGGCAACATCAGGGAATTCCCTGAGATCGAATACGGAGAAGAATACGAGAAGACTTACGATTTTGCATCTGTGAGCAGTCTGAAGAGCTCTTCTGATATACCTGATCCCTTCAAGTTCGTTGACGGAAGCACGGTACAGAGCCCTGCGGAATGGCGCAGGAGAGCCAATGAGATAAGCTGTATGTATGAGTACTATATGTACGGAAAGTGGCGTGACGGTTCAGACGATGAGGTCAGCTACAAGATCAGCGGAAACACCATGACTATCACAGTTAAGCGCAAGACTACAGGAAAGACAGCTTCATTCCCGGCAAAAATAACCCTTCCCAATAAAGTCCGGCATGAAGGCGGCGCTCCCGTAATCGTAGGTATGCACACCAACATCAAAGAGAATATTGCAGCAAGTCTCGGATATGCAGTTATCTGCCTCGACGGAGTATTCACAAATCCTGTAGCAGCAGACAACGACAGCCATACCGGACCTTTCTACACACTCTATCCGTATGGAAATTCATGGGATGAGCAGACCGGCGTACTTATGGCGTGGTCATGGGGATGCAGCAAGATCCTCGATGCACTCTATAACGGCGCAGGAGAGGAGCTCAATATCAATCCCGACAGTTCAATAGTGACAGGAGTATCACGCTGGGGCAAGGCAACAGCAGTCTGCGGCGCATATGACAAGCGCTTCAAGATGGTAGCTCCTTCGTGTTCAGGTGCAGGCGGACTCGCACTTTACAGATACAAGTCTCAGGGCAAGACCTATGACTTCTCATTAAAGGGCGCATCTTCAGCCTATACCTACGGAGCAAATGAACACCTCGGAAGTCTTCAGTCAAGTGATGAAAGAGGATGGTTCAACAACAGGTTCCGTGAATTCAGAGATGTAAACCAGATACCAATGGATCAGCATATGCTCGGCAGCCTTGTTGCAGATAAGGACAGATATCTGTTCATTATAGGCTCATGCATAAACGAGGACTGGGTAAATGCACCGGCCATGTGGGCGAGCTATCTGGGAATAAAACGTGTATACGATTTCCTTGGCATAAGCGACAACCTGGCTATAAATATACATACAGAAGGCCATGCAGTTATAGAAGAGGATGTACGTTACATGGTACAGTATTTTGATTATCACGTTTATGGTATAAAGCCTTCAATGGATCTTAGCAAGCTTCAGACATCTGTATTTGCTTTACCTAAGAACCACGACAAGTACCTTGATACCTTCACTGATAAGTGGGCTTACTGATATCCTGAAAGTGCCCATCCGCTGAGGATGGACGAAACATTTTTGACTTTATTTGATTAAGGATGATTTTATGAAAAAGAAATTATTGCTTGCAGGTCTGATATCGGCCTGTATCGTAGGCTCGGCCGGAGCTCTTGAAGCTTCCGCTGCCGGAGATATAGTTTACGGAGATGCAAATTGTGACGGCACAGTCGGTATGTCAGACGCAGTTCTGGTAATGCAGTCTTTGTCGAATCCCGCCATGTATGGATCTGATGGAACGGCAGACATACACCTCACTGATGAGGGTGCGGACAGGGCAGATGTTTATGAGCGTGGGGGAGGCATCTCGCCAATGGATGCTTTGTCGATACAGAGGTATCTTCTGAAGCTTTGCGACCTTCCGGAGTCATATGCTCCCGGATATAAGGAGCCGCAGCCCTTCGTTGAAGAAACTGAACCGGCATATATCCATTTAAGCAAAAATTCAATAACCACTGAGGGTAAGAATGTTTCAGTCAGCGGAACGGAAGTAACGATCACTCATTCCGGAACATTTTACATCGACGGTACTATCGACGACGGAAGGATCCGTGTAGATATACCAGATGAGAAGGCAGACCCGGGAACAGTAAAGCTGATCCTTAACAATGCCTCTGTGACCGGTAAGAGCGGCCCTGCGATACTGATAAAGAATGCCGAAAAGACGTCGATCACGGCGGCAGACGGTACCGAAAACAGTATCTCGGACGGCACGTCAGCTTACGCAGGCGATTATCTTGAGAATGCAGTCCTCGAAGCCAAGGACGATCTTACGATCAAGGGCGGCGACGAGGGTACAGGTATCCTCACGATAACTGCAAACGCTCAGCCAGCAGTGGTATGCAACAATGACATTAAATTTACGGGCGGTATCATAAATATCGACTCCCTTGACAAGGAGAACGGCCTTGATGCAGTAAAGGGCAAGAAGTCCGTGACCGTAAAGGGCGGTACCGTAAACATCGATTCCGAGGGAGACGGACTGAAATCCTCAAAGGGCAGCGTCGAAATAAGCGGCGGAGTCCTGAGAGTTAAGTCCGGAAAGGACGCTGTACAGGCAGAGACAGCTATCACCATAAGCGGCGGAGAAGTATTTGCCTGCGGTGACCGAGGTCTGAGATGTGAAGGTGCTATAGACATAACAGGCGGCACTGTGATCGCAACTGCAACAGATTATCAGTGCGAGAATCTTACAAACACATCACAGAATACTATCATGCTCGACTATGTCAAGGAGTGGTCAAAGAACAATCCTGTGGCATTGACTGACCAGAGCAAAAAGCCTGTTTTCGAGCTTGATACACTGAAGAAGTTCAGATATGCAATAATCTCATCCCCGGATATAGCTTCGGGAACAGATTACAGAGTATACACCGGCGGTATAGAGACTACCCACGAACAGGGAAGCACATACAAGGCCGGCAAGCCTTCGGGATACAAGGGCGTTAACAACTCAGATGACGCAGACCTGCTTTATGGCGAGCTTTTCGACCGTACTGAGGTCCACAGCGTTGACGTAAAAATGCCTGATTCAGCATGGAAGGAATTCATGTCTCATGCCGATGAAGAGGCATATTATCCCTGCGATGTAGTTATCGACGGGGAGGAATACAAAAACGTCGGAATAAGAACAAAGGGCAACAGCTCAAGAATGTTTGTGTCTCAGGCAGGTCACACAAAGTACAGCTTCCGCATAAAAATGGATAAATATGATAAGTATCAGAGCTACCACGGACTAACTGAGATATGCGTGAACAATATGTACTCAGACCCCTCATGCATGAGAGATATTCTCTGCTATGACGCAATGTACGACCTTGACGCCTATGCACCGGAGGTATCGTATACTGACTTAAAGCTGAACGGACAGCTCTACAGCTTCTATCTGCTCTGCGAGCAGCCGGGAACAACACTCGGAGAGCGCCTTGCAACAAACGATGACGCAGTGCTTTATAAGGCAGCAGATGTAGGAGCACAGTATGACTGTACATTCTCACCATCCATGTCAATGGACAATTTTGAGGTAAAGTTCGGTACTGATGACGACAAGACCCATATCAGACAGGTAGTAGATGCGATAAACAAGGTAACTCCTCAGAACTACAGATTCATAGAGGATATCATCGATGTACCAAGCTTCCTGAAGGGCTTTGCAGTCAATGCAGTAATGTGCAATTACGACAGCTATAACGGAATGATGCCTCATAACTACTATGTACAGTGGAACAACGGCAAGATGTACTATGTAGGCTGGGACTATAATCTCTCACTTGGAAACTTCATGGATTACGGAGCCTCTGTAAACTCCGATATCAACACCGGAATGTATCAGGCTGATGAGAATAAGAGACCCATGCTTAAGAATCTTCTCAGCGTACCTGAGTATAAGTCAATGTACATAGGATACGTTAAGGACATCGTAAGAAAGTACAGTGATCCTGAGAAGGACATAAACAAGTACGCATCACTTATCAGGAGCCATGTAAAGGCAGACCCCCGCAGCTTCTTTACCGCAGACCAGTTCGAGAGCAATATTGCAAAAAGTGCCGGCGGACTTCAGGTAGGCGGAAACACCGATCCCTGGGGCGGAAATCCCTGGGGAGGAAATCCTTGGGGAGGAAATCCCTGGGGCGGTCAGGGCGGATTCGGTTTTGGCTTCGGCTTTGGATTCGGTCAGCAGGGAGGACTTTACTCCTACGGCGGAGATCAGGTTTCCATACTTGACTTTATGATAAAGAGAAACGAAGTTATCAGAGCTGCCATAGGCGGCTGATGACAGCATAAGAACTATACCGGATAGGATTAGAGATCGTCCTGTCCGGTATTTTTATGCAGATTTGTGATGTGAAAAATGCTTCTCATAAGACAATAGTACATAACATTGATGTTATATGGATAAAAATGCAGTTAAAATAGTTCAAAAAATCATTGATTTTTTATGAATTTGATAGTATAATAATGATAGCATTAATTTGGTAACACAAAAAAATTGATCAGGGGGAGTTAAAAATGAAAAAGGCACTCAAAAGGATCTGTGCAGCGGCAGCCTCTCTTGCCATTGCAGCAGGTTCATCCACAAGCATCAGAACTGATTTTAATACTGATGCTGCTTACGGTGTAGGCGGAAACGGCAAGGCCATAATGGAATACCTTGACCGTGGCATATACGCTATCAAGTCAGGAAACGGAATGTTCATAAGCTGGAGATTCAATGCCAACGATGATGACAATGCAGAGTTCAGACTCTATCGTGATGATAATCTGATATACACCAGCAAGGCCGGAGATCCCACAAATTTCTGGGACAGCACAGGTACATCATCATCAAGATACCGTGTTGATACTGTTGAGAACGGTGAAGTAAAGTCCTCGGATATGTGTAAATTCACATCAGGCTCTAACTACTTCGATATCCCGCTCGATGTTCCTAATGGGGGAACTATCAACGGCGAGGATTATAGTTATTCACCAAATGATTGCTGTGTCGGCGATATTGACGGTGATGGACAGTATGAGATATTTGTAAAGTGGGATCCTTCAAACTCAAAGGATAATTCACAGGTACACAATCCCTCCAAGGGAATACAGGGCTTTACAGGAAAGGTATATATCGACTGTTATACTCTGACCGGAAAGAAGCTCTGGCGTATAGATATGGGAAGAAATGTCCGTGCCGGACAGCATTATACTCAGATGTGCGTAGCCGATTTCGACTGCGACGGCAAAGCAGAGCTCATTACAAAGACTTGTGACGGAACCGTTGACGGTACAGGAAAGGTTATAGGCGATGCCAATGCCAATTATGTGGACAGTGTAGGTACTGTTCTCACAGGCCCCGAATATCTGACCCTCTTTGAAGGCTCAACAGGCAAGGCTCTTGACACAATTGAGTTCCCTGTTCTCAGAGGCGATGCTACAAGTGCAGCCGCAAAGAACACCTGGGGAGATAATTACGGAAACCGCTGCGAGAGAATGAACAGCGCCATAGCCTACCTTGATGGAGTACATCCCTCAGCAATTTACGGAAGAGGCTATTACACAAGGCTTTCTCTCTCTGCCGTAGATGTTAAGGATAAGAAGCTTGTAAAGCGCTGGGTATTCGATACCGGATTCGATAAGAGCAATCCGGCTTACGGATGCGGAAACCATAATGTTATGGTAGCCGACCTGGATAACGATGGAAAGCAGGAGGTCTGCATGGGCGCCTGCGCTATAGATGATAACGGAAAGCTTCTCTGGTCCACAAAGCTGCTTCACGGTGATGCAATGCACATCGGTGACCTTGACCCGAACCATGAGGGGCAGGAGGTCTTCATCTGCCACGAGGACGGAAATTACGGAATCTCACTTGTTGACGGCAGAAACGGTCAGATAATCTGGCACTATGACGGTGATAAGGATACAGGACGCTGCTGTGCCGACAATATCGTTTCAGGCAACAGCGGTGCAGAGTTCTGGGGTTCAAGACCTGCAAATGCGGTATTTGATGTTTCAGGCAAGCAGATAGGCAACAAATGGCCTTCTACAAACTTCCTTATCTACTGGGACGGCGACCTTGAGCGTGAACTGCTTGACAATATCACCATTACCGATGGTGCGGCAATAAACAACTATCCTGCAATATTTACAGCTACAGGCTGTGCCTCAAATAACAGCACTAAGGCTGTTCCCTGTATGACAGCAGACCTCTTCGGTGACTGGAGAGAGGAGCTTCTTCTCAGAACTGAAGATAATAGCAAGATCCGTGTATGGTGTACTAATACTGAGACAAATGTCCGCCTGACAACTCTCATGCACGATATGCAGTACCGTATGCAGAACGGCTGTCAGCAGTCATCATACAATCAGCCTCCTCACGTCAGCTACTATCTGGGCAGCGAGGCACCCCTTCCTGCAAGACCTGACATAAAGCTGAACAATACTCCTCCGGAGCCTATAAGCGGAAAATATGTGAACAATCTTACAGTTATGGATCCGGATTATTCATCCGACTGGCAGCTCTCAAAGTCATCTGATATAGGTTCACTTATCTACGGTGACAGAGATTTCACATATACAGAGCTTCCGGAAGCACTCAGAGGCAAAGAGGCAATAATGACAGCCTGCAACTCAAAGAACACTTTCTCAGATCTTGCAGCATTCACAGCAGTTGAGAATGAGCTGATATACGTTCTTCTTGATACAAGAGTAGAAGATGCAGGGAGTGTTCCGGCATGGCTGGGCAGCTATGAAAAGACCGGAATGACAGCTGCTTCAAGCAACGATGTAAAATTCAGTGTTTATGTAAAGGAAGCTGTTCCCGGTGAAAAGATACTTCTTGGACAGAACGGAATGAACGGCAACTGCATGAACTATACAGTATTTGCTGATGCCAAGCCTGTGGTACAGACAACAACAACAACAACTACTACTACCTCGACAACAACAACTACTACAGAGACTACTACTACGACCACTACAACTACACCTCCTGTAGATAATATCGTATGGGGTGACGCAGACTGTAACGGAAATATAAAGATGAATGACGCAGTACTTATAATGCAGTCTATCTCAAATCCTGACCTCTACAGTGAGGACGGAGAAGCTGAGACAAGGATAACACATCAGGGAATGCTCAATGCAAATGTATTTGAGAATTCCACCAGCGGAGTCACACCTCAGGATGCACTTATGATACAGGAATTCCTGCTTGGCAAGGTAAGCTCTCTTGATCCAGCAGAAAGCGGAAAATAAGGTCGTGGAAAGCTAAGAGTTCTCCTCAGAATATAGAAAGATTACCGGGTCTGAAAATGGCCCGGTAATTTTTTGACCTTGACATCAACGCAAAAAGGACCGCTCCGGAGAGCAGTCCTTTTTAAATAATATTAGGAGAGGTAAGCAAAATTTATTCAATTTCCTCGACTCTGACATTAGTGATATAAACTGTAGCAGAGGAGCCCTTATTGCCCATATTGAATTCCAGTCTGCCGTTGTTATCGTCTTTTTCGGTCATTTCAAAGTCGTAGGTGAATGTCTGTTTATCGCTTGTGAGGGTGAGAGTTGTATCCTGTAAGTATCTTATCCAGCCTGCATTAGGTGCGGAAACGCAGGTGATGATGTCACGTTCTTCGTCTGCCCAGGCGTCGAAAGTAACACGGTATTTCTTTCCCTTTATCATCGGGAGATCAGGCTGTACCAGCTGAACTGAGTAATCCACAGTGCCTTCGTTCTCAGTTGTAATGACGATCATTCCGTCTTTTATCTCGGCATTTCCTTCTCCGCCTTCAAAGAGGAGGAATTTCCAGTTTTCGTCATCAGTAAGGTCTTCCTGCTCGGAGAAATCTCCGTTGAATATATAGTTTCCGTCCTCAGTGGGTTCACGGAACTGCTTTTCAGGTTTCTTTACATTTGTATCGTATTCAGGCTTCTGATAGACACGAACATAGTCGATAAGGAACTCCGCATTATCGAAGTCAGTGGTGTCATCAGGATTACCTGGCCATGTGCCTCCTACGGCCAGATTAAGCTGAACGAAGAATGACTGATCGAAGGGAGCAGGGTAGGGTTTTTCGTCCTCGCCGCTGACAGCGGTGAACCAGTCGTTTACAGTGAGGTAAAGCTCGTCATCGATATACCAGCGTATCTCACCGGGCTCCCATTCAACTGAGTAATCATGGAAATCGGAAGCAAAAGTTCCGCTGTCGAGAACGACTGTGCCCTGCTGTTCAGCATGGGGTTCGCCGTAGTGGATAGTTCCGTAAGCGGTATCAGTGCTGCTTCCGAGGACTTCCATGATGTCTATCTCACCACATTTAGGCCACTGTCCGTAGTAGCTTTCGTCGGTGGGCATCATCCAGATAGCCGGCCAGAGTCCCTGTCCCTCAGGAACTTTTGCACGGGCGACGATCTTTCCGTATGTGAAATCCTTTTTGTTCTGAGTTTTGATCTTACCGGAAGTATAGTAATCTCTTCCGTTTTTCTCTGATTTTATGGCTTTCAGCACCAGGCTGCCGTCACGCAGGAAAACGTTATCTTCGGAAGTGGTGTACTCCTGAAGCTCATTATTGGTCCAGCCGGGCTCATGGGGATCGTAATCCCAGATAGAGTCATCGAGAGAAGAGCCGTTGAATTCATCGCTCCACAAGAGGTCATAGCCATCGAGAGCCGGTGTAGCCTCATCGGCAGCAGAACTGGCAGATTCTGTAGCTTCTGTAGTTTCTGCGGCAGAGGAAGCAGCCGAAGTATTCTCAGTGCTTTTCTCAGAAGAGCTGTCAATTTTTCCGCAGCCTGTGAGCATCAGAAGAGCAGCAGCCAATGCGCATGATCTGAGTTTCTTCATATAATATCCTCCTTAAAACACACTCAATGCATTGATTTACTGTATACATTATAACTCAGCGGCTGGATAAATCATATCACTTTAAATACAAATATGGTAAAATCTTGACATAAAAAGCTCCGGCATATCACAGCCGGAGCTTTATGCGCTGTATCAGTCTCTCCACATCTTCCTGTAAGAGAAGCAGGTGAGATTTTCAGCTTTTTTGAACTGTCTTGCGAAGTAGCTCTGATCGTTGAAGCCGCAGAGATGAGCGATCTCCTCCACTGACTTATCTGAGAAACGAAGAAGCTTCTTGCCGTAGTTTATTCGTGAGGTGATTATGTGCTGGAAAATAGTCATACCGTATATCTTTTTGTATTCACGGGTGAGATAGAATTTACTGATGTAGAACTGTGAAGACAGTTTTTCCAGAGAGAGATCCTCGCTGAAATGGTCATCGATGTAGCTGTGAACGCCTGCGAGCTTCTGTTTAAGAGCAGAATCATACTGCTGCTCGCCGGAATTGACAGTCAGAGCGATAGTGAGCAGATCAACTATCAGTTTTGAGCTTATAACCTCAGAGGACTGATTTTTAGTCTCATTGATGCTGATAAGCTCAGTGAAAGCTGAAACTACACGGTCGAATGAAGGCGGCCGGAAGGTATTTTTTGACTGCGACAGGAAATAGTCGTAGTACTGCCTTGAGGTAGCGCCATTGAAGTGGACCCACATAACTTCCCAGGGGTCATCGGGATCGCCTTTGTAGAAATGCGGCTGCTTGCAGTCGATAAAGAAGCATTCGCCCTTAGAGAGCGAGAACTTCTCACCGCTTACCGTAAGTTCGCCTTTGCCGCTGATAACGGCAACGATGAGAAATGAATCCAGATCCTGTCTGTGAGTCATAGCCGGATCATCAGATTTCAGGCAACCGGTCTCCTGAACGTAGAAGAAGGTATTTTTAGCGGCCGGGCCGGGGGTACTGATGATACGCTTGGACAGCTTGTTTTTCAAGCCTTTAGTATCGTTAGTATCCATAATATAAACTCCTTGCAATTCTTGCAGACAGCGCCTAAATGTCTGCAGATGTTTATTTACAGGTATATTATAACACAGAATTCCGGATTTGTCTATAGTTTATGAAAAATATTGCTTAGATTTCAAAAAATAGTTCAATGTAGAAAAATGAGGAGAAGTCCTGCCGCTGACAGCAGCAGGCCGGAAAGTATGAAAGATCGGCCGGAAATGAAAAAATGGCGGTGTTTCCGGCGGTCAGGTATTATTCGGGAGATGTATCTTTCGGCCTCTGACCGTGATATCTCCGCAGGCAGCTCCCTGACATTTGGTCTCAGGTAGAAGACAGCTTTTTCAAAGTAAATGCTGTCGGGATTGTTGATCTCAATGATCTTTTTTGTAACGCCTTTTATCATAATGCCTCCTGAAAAAAGTATTCAGGGATATATTTGGCAAAAAAAGGCAGATTATACATTAGCTGTCTGAAGATTTCTTATGTAGTGGAAGAGGTATTGCTGAGCGATACCTGCATTATCCTTAGCGAAGGCAGGGAAGCCGTTGGGGTAATATTCGCTGAGCACACGCTTGATCCAGACGTCAACAGGGAAGGCCTCAGTGCGGTACATACCGAAAAGCAGGACACATTCAGCCACCTTAGGACCGACTCCCTTGATCTTTTTCAGCTCAGCCCTTGCCTCTTCAATGGGCATTGAGGCGATATCCCTGAGAACGGTCTCGCCGGAGCTCACTCTCTGAGCGGCATCGCAGAGATACTTAGCTCTGAAGCCGCTCCGGAGGTAGGAAAGAGAATCCGGAGTTTCAGCGGAGAATTCTTCAGGCTCAGGGAACCTGCCCTCGTAGTTTTCACAGAGGCGGTCAATGATACCTTTGATACGGGGGATATTGTTGTTCTGAGAGATAATGAATGAGATAAGACATTCCCAGCTGTCCTGTCTGAGGAGTCTGATACCGCCGGCGAATTTGCAGGCTTTAGCGAGGGTCTCGTCCTCAGAGAACGATTTTTTCAGCTCCGAGTAATTGGTGTTGAAGTCGAAGTAATCCAGCCACTTTCTGAGGAAATAATTTTCGGAGACATTATGGAAGATGAACTCTCCTTTTTTCAGCTCTGAAACGGTAAGGCAGTCGTTGACGAAGCTTCCGGTATAGGTGCAGCTGTAGTCAGACGGGATCTTTTTCCACCGGAAGGCCTGACCGCAGTCCAGGGTCTCGTCCAGGTCCAGGTCTGGCTCAGAGACGATAATATCATTGCCTTTTATACAATAATCCATTGCTTACTCCTTTTTGTAAATATTTAAAATAAAGTTATTTGAGTGTTACCACTTGATTTTTCTATTAAATTATACTAAAATATTAAGTATATTACAAGAGTAAGGAATGATTTTTTTGAAAAAATTTTCGGCTGTTGCTGTTCTGACAGCGGCGATGACAATAATTAGCGGATGTTCGCTGAAAAAGACTGAAAAGGCAGAAGATGTTTCAGCGGCTGTATCAACGACAGTGACCACAGAAGAGGCTGTCTCAGAGGAGGCATCTACTGAAGCCGTATCCACGGAAAAAGCAACAGAGGCACCAAAGAAAGCAGACGATAAGCTCAAGGCTGAGAACGGAAAATACGTTTATGACCTTGCACATCTGATGACTGATGAACAGAAGAAGGCCTGCGAAGATTACATAAGTACTCTTTACAGCAAATATATGCTGAATGCAGCAGTAGTTACTTCCAGTGACCTTGGAGGAAAGGCACCCTATACCTATGCAGCAGAAGCTTATTTTACCATATATGGCGGAGAGGGCAGCGGACTGCTCTTCCTTATAAATAATGACACAAATGAGGATCATCTCTACAAGACCGGCACCTGCACTCACACTATCGGTGCTGAGGAGGAAAAAACTGCGCTTTACACAGCCACCAGGGAGATAGTCAGCGGTGAATATGATCTTGCGGTAAAGGATATGCTTGGTCTGGGAGAGGTAAGCTCGGAGCGGGTATTTGATGAGGCAGAGGCCTTTAGTCTTACAGAAATAGCTGCGACAGATAAGCTTCTGGAAGGAGCTTCTGTACCTGCAGCACTGGCAGCAGTAAGAAACGAGAGCACATCCGGGAAGGATGCTGCTGCCCTTGCAAAAGAACTTTTCGGCCGTCACTTCACAGACGGAAAGGGAATAATGATAGTTCTTGACGTAACAAATAAGAAAGCGGCAGCATATTCTCCGGAGCCTCTTCCGGCAGGGGCAGAAGCAGGTCTCAAAAAGGCAAATGAATATGCAGCAAAAAGCGACTGGGCAAAGGCAGCTGAGGAGGCTGCAAAGTCATTATCAGGAAATAGTGAAAGCTCAGGCACAGAAAAAACAACAGCATCAGCGGCAGAGACAGCAAAGAATAACCAATAAAAAGGAGGGGCTGTTATGCCGCCGGTTGGAGGTCCGAGAGGAGCGAATTTCCTCACAGAAGAAGAAAAGAAAAACGCACCCAAAGTCACAAAGGGACTGTTAAAGAGGATATTCTCGTATCTCAGTCCCTATTGGAAGCAGATGATAATAGTACTTACAGCTATAATCATATCCTCAGTGCTGAATCTGCTGCCGTCGGTGCTCACAGGTAAGATAATAGATGAGGGGCTTATCGGCCGGAGTATGAACAAGCTGATATTCTATATAGTAATGTCCCTTGCAGTAACTCTCGGAGCCAATCTTATAGGAGTGCTGGAGAGCTACATGAATACATGGATAGCCCAGCATATCACCTATGATATGAGGAATAAGATGTACCGCCACCTGCAGAAGATGTCACAGCGCTTCTTCACATCCAACAATCAGGGCGATATCATAACGAGAATGACCAGCGACATCTCAGGAGTACAGCAGATAATCACCAATACGCTTACGAGCATACTTTCCAATTCGATAACACTTATAGTCGCATTGATAGTAATGTTCCGTGCAAACTGGATGCTGGCTATAGTGGGAATAGTGGTCATACCGCTTTTTGTGATCCCCACAAGGACAGCCGGCAAGACCCGCTGGACTATCACCAAGGAGTCCCAGGCCTGCAGCGACGAGATAAACGGCATACTCAATGAGACCATGTCTGTCAGCGGACAGCTGCTTGTCAAGCTCTTCGGTACAGAGGAAAAGGAGTACCGGAAGTACGAGGACGTCAACAGACGTATGATAAAGCTGAATATCCGTGAGGGAATGGCCGGACGCTGGTTCAGGGTAGCACTCAGTACCTTTTCCAGCATTGGACCTATGCTGATATATCTTGCAGGCGGAGTACTTATGATGAAGTATGATTCATCACTGACTGTGGGAGATATCACAGTTCTTGTAGCCCTTCTGGGAAAAATGTACGGACCTGTGAATCAGCTTCTCAATATACAGGTGGACTGGATAAGGTCAATGGCTATGTTCACAAGAATATTCGATTATTACGATATGCCTGTAGAGATAGAGAATGCTCCGGATGCGGTAATTCCGGCAGAGCCTGCCCAGGGCAGGGTGGAGTTCGACCATGTTGGATTCTATTATGATAAAGAACGCCAGATACTTGATGATGTGAGCTTCAAGCTGGAAAGCGGAAAGTGTATCGCCGTTGTAGGTCCCTCCGGTTCAGGAAAGAGCACACTTGTTAATCTTATACCGAGACTTTACGATGTTACCGCAGGAACAGTTACCTTTGACGGAACAGATGTCCGCAAGATAGACCTGAGCTACCTCAGGCAGAATATAGGAATAGTAAGCCAGGAGACCTATCTTTTCAACGGAACTATCCGGGAAAATCTGCTCTATGCCAAGCCGGATGCCACCGAGGAGGAGCTTATCGAAGCCTGCAAAAAGGCAAATATCTATGACTTCATCCAGAGTCAGGATACCGGACTTGATACAATTGTAGGAAACAGGGGACTGAAGCTGTCAGGCGGTGAGAAGCAGAGGATATCCATAGCGAGAGTTCTTCTGAAGGACCCTGCACTTATGATATTTGACGAGGCTACATCAGCACTTGACTCCATATCAGAGCAGAAGATACAGGATGCTATAGAGCCGCTTATCACTTCAAGGACGAGCATACTCATCGCCCACAGGCTTTCTACTATCCTTGCAGCTGATGAGATACTTGTAATAAGCAACGGCGGAATTGCAGAGAGAGGAACTCACAGTGAGCTTGTATCAAAGGGAGGAGTTTACACCCAGCTCTACGAGACACAGTTCAGCAAGGCTGCACAGGTCGCAGAAAAATTTGAGTATACCGAGGGCGAAGGCGAATAAACGACATAATTCCCGTTGACAAAAACGGAATTTCTGATATAATCAGGTTATAGCAGAAAGGAATGATAAATATGAGTGAGATGGATTTTTTCAAGCAGACATTTGACAATCTTCCGGCAGTAGTGCCGAGGGATGAGAATGTAAGGGAGCAGGTCGCAGAGGTGCTGTATGACTTCATGCAGCTCCAGCATCTTTATGATTCTGCAATAGAAGTAGTAAGAACATATCTTAATATAATCGATAACGAATTCAGTGTGAAATTCCAGCGCAATCCCATACATAATATTGAGAGCAGGCTTAAATCGCCTCAGTCAATAATAGGAAAGCTCCAGAAAAAGGAGCTTCCGCTGACAACTGAGGCTGCAAAGAAGAATCTTCTGGATATAGCGGGAATAAGAGTGACCTGCTATTACATCACCGATATTTATTCGGTAGTCGAGATGCTTTCCCGCCGTGATGATTTCACCATTCTCAAGCAGAAGGACTATATCAAGAATCCCAAGCCCAGCGGATACCGCAGTTATCATATAATAGTGAATGTGCCGGTGTATCTTTCAACTCATAAGACCTATGCGCCGGTTGAGATACAGATACGCACGATTGCCATGGATTTCTGGGCAAGTCTGGAGCATCAGCTCAAGTATAAGACGACTGCAGCGATACCGCCTGAGATATCAGAGGAGCTGAAGGACTGTGCAGAGCGGATAGCTATGACAGATATAGAGATGCAGAAGATATTCATGGAGATAAGCGACCTTGAATAGAATACACGAAAGCTCCCGGGATACGGGAGCTTTTCTGCTATATTGCGACATGATACAACAGGATATATCAAAATGCACCCGTTCACAATATCGAACCACTATGATATAATGAATGCATACGCATTCATTATAAATTTATAAAAATGCCCTTGCAGATACGCAGATCAGAGATCTGCTCCCTGCATATCGGGCGATTATATCATAACGCTTGCGCTTTTATGATATAATAAATGCATACGCATTCATTATAAATTTATTAAAATGCCCTTGCAGATACGCAGATCAGAGATCTGCTCCCTGCATATCGGGCGATTATATCATAACGCTTATGCTTTTATGATATAATAAAAGAAAAAAGAAAGGAGAAAAAAGATGTTCAGTATAGTCAGAAAGATAAAACGGGAGGTAAGAGACAGGACTGTATATATGGAGATATACGGTGACAACAAAGTTGCATACAGAGTAACTGCCGGTAAGATAAGTTTTTTTGGCGACAGCGTGTATACATACGGAGTTGAGGCGGAGGACCAGCTCAGCGGAGAAAAGGAATCAATACCGGATTTCTCACGCAGTGTTGAGGATGCAGTGGATTTTACCGAGATGATGATAAACGGCCGGATAAGACCGAAGCAGCTATATTCAAAAGCACTTAGTTACCTTTGTATATCGATATAAAAATTTTTTGTGAACTCTATGGACAAAATTGCCGATTTGTGATACAATATAAAGCAGTGCCAGAAAGCAAAGTATATTGCCGCATGGAGCCAGGACTTTATGCGGAGATGCAATACAGGAAGGAGAAAGAAAAATGGCAGAATTAAAGTATGAGATCACAGAAGAGATCGGAGTTCTCTCAGAGAACGCAAAGGGATGGAAGAAGGAGCTCAATATGGTGAGCTGGAATGAGCACGATCCCAAGTATGATATCCGTGAGTGGGCACCGGATCACTCCAGAATGGGCAAGGGAGTAACTCTCACAGCTGATGAGCTTGCAGCTCTCAAGGATCTTTTAAAGGATATCGATCTGGATTCTTTTGAATAAAAACAAAAAGCACCCAAGGCAGCGGCACAGGTCAGAGCTTCAGGCTCAATGATCTGCTTTCCCTACAGGGAGATCGCCTGATGGGTGCATTTTTTGCATAAAAAACCGGACACTTCTGTGTCCGGTAATTTTTTAGTCAAGAACAGGGATAAGTGCAAGTGCATTTATCTTAGCTGAATACTCAGCAGCCTGAGTAAATGTGAGCTTATCCTCAGTAATGAATGAGATACCGTCCTCATGCTCATATGAGCCCTCAGGAGTATCACTTCCGGCAGGAACACGGAAATACCAGCGTGAAGTGAAGTTATCGATATCGTCAACAAAGAGATCGTTGTCTGCGGAATCCCAGGACTGAGAGAAAACAGTTACCTTATGCTTTACAGCCTCGATAACATCGCCCATAACAGCACTTGCAGTCGGGAGCTTTCCGGCGCCTCTGCCGTAGAACATAGCCTGATCTATACCGTCGCCGTAAACGAGAACAGCATTGAAAACGTCATTTACACCGGCCATGATATTCTCATGGGAAACCAGCATAGGCATAACAGCGGGGAGTATCTTTCCGTCAGGCTGACGAGTAACAGTAGCGACCAGCTTGATAGCATATCCGAGAACATCAGCAGCAGCAACATCGCTGAGCTGTACCTTTGAGATACCCTTTGTATAAACGCTCTTAGGATAAACGTGCTTGCCGAAAACGAGGGAAGAGATAATACAGATCTTGCGGCAGGCATCATGGCCTTCGATATCTGCTGTAGGATCCTTTTCAGCGTAGCCCAGCTTCTGAGCGAGGGCAAGAGCCTCCTCGAAAGGCATATTATCGTTATACATCTTAGTGAGGATGAAGTTTGTAGTGCCGTTGAGGATACCTGCTACCTTAGTGATATCATTAGCTGCGAGGCAGCGGTGAAGTGGACGGATTATCGGGATAGCACCGCCGACGCTGGCCTCAAAGAAGAAATTGCAGTTATGCTCCTTGGCAGCCTTGAGGAGGATATCGCCTTTTTCAGCAACAAGCTCCTTATTTGATGTAGCAACGCTCTTTCCGTGCTCGAGGCAGGCCTTTACGAAAGTGAAAGCGGGCTCAACGCCGCCCATGCACTCAGCAACGCAGGAGACCTCATCATCGTTGATTATATCGTTGAAATCCTTAGTAAACTTATCTTTATAAGGTGAATCCGGGAAATCCCTGAGATCGAGGATATACTTTATATCCATTTCAGTACCGGCTCTTTTTTCGATACTGTTTTTATTTTTATAGAACAGCTCAACAACACCTGAGCCTACAACACCGTGACCTAAAACTGCAAATTTGACTGACATATATTGAACCTCCGGAAAACTATTCAGCGGAGAGGATCTTGACCTCAAGAACGCCGTTGAGTTCAGTAATTGAATTGAGAGAATCGAGTTCATCCTCGGAATTGCCTGACAGGCGCAGGGAAATATTCACAGCTGCCGCCCCGTCCACAGGAATACTCTGGTTAACTGTGAGGATGTTCGCATTCAGATCGTGCAGAAAGACCAGAGCGCTTGAAAGAACGCCCGGGCTGTCGCTGAGGAGCAGATAAAGGTTCACGATCTTTCTCGTAAACAGCTCCTCGTATGAAAAAACGCTGTCCTTGTACTTATAATAAGCGCTTCGTGAGATACCGACACGTTTGCAGGCGGATGCAAAGCTTTTTTCGCCTTTCTGGGCGATGAGTTTTTTCACTTCAAGGACCTTAGAAAAAACCTCCGGCAGAATATCCGCTTCAGCAACGATAAGCTGAGATCTTCTTTCCATACTGAAACTCCATAAATAAGATCGCACAAATCGTCCGCCGTGGGTGAACAACTGTGCTTTACCTATATACTATACCATTTTTCAGAATAAAAGTCAAGAGGCAAACTAAAATATTTCACGCAGTTAACTAAAAACAAATGATAAAAGGGATAAAAAGATATTATCAACAGTCCGTCAGTTATTTTTGCATAAATAACAAATGCAATATCGGGAATTATTAAGACGATCAGACAATTGAAAAATATTGAAAAATGTTGTATAATATAATTTGT
The DNA here is from genome assembly GCA_002371825.1 of Ruminococcus flavefaciens. Classification (GTDB taxonomy): domain Bacteria; phylum Bacillota; class Clostridia; order Oscillospirales; family Ruminococcaceae; genus Ruminococcus; species Ruminococcus flavefaciens_L. Next base: position 22,666 of record DFHF01000028.1, read on the forward strand.
TGTACAAAATCAGTTTAACATATCTATAGGGGGAAAATATGGCAGAGACTACAAATGACATTATAAGTGACCCGACTGAAAATCATAATGGACCTCATCCGGTAGCAAATGGTGAGGGAAATCCTCTTGGTACAGAAAAAGTGCGTACTCTCATGCTGAGGTTTGCAATACCCAGCATAGTAGGAATGCTTGTAAGCGCACTATATAATATAGTTGACCAGTTCTTTATCGGGCGAAAGGTAGGAACACTTGGAAATACTGCAACATCCATAGCATTTCCATTCACTACCGGATGTATGGCTCTTGCACTTCTGTTCGGTATCGGAGGAGCCTCCTGCTTCAATCTTGCAATGGGAATGGGGGATAAAAAGAGAGCCGGATATTACGTCGGCAATGCCCTTTCCATGCTTATCGGCTGCGGATTGGTACTCTGCGGAATAACACTTGGCTTCCTGACACCGCTTCTGAAATTATTCGGAGCAACATCAGCGGTAATGCCATATGCCAAGGATTATGTAAGCATAACAGCGATCGGCTTCCCGTTCCTGATACTCACAACAGGCGGAGGTCACCTTATAAGAGCTGACGGCAGTCCGAAAATGACGATGATATGCAATATCACCGGAGCAGTAATAAATACCGTCCTTGATGCGGTATTTGTTATCGGCCTTGACTGGGGAATGAAGGGTGCAGCCCTTGCAACAGTTATCGGACAGATAGTATCTGCTGTTATCGTTATAGTATATATGAAGAATTTCAAGACCATCTGGCTTGAAAAGTATCATTTCAGACCAGCAATGGAGCACGTCAGAAGAGTTGCCTCTATTGGAATGGCATCATTTTTCAATCAGGTTGCTATAGCGATAGTTCAGGTGGTACTGAACAATTCACTCAAGCACTATGGTGAACATTCAAAATACGGAGCAGATGACCCGATAGCCTGTGCCGGAATAATACTCAAGGTAAATATGATAGTCTTCTCAATGGTCATCGGACTTGCCCAGGGCACTCAGCCTATAGAGAGCTTTAATTATGGCGCAAGGAATTACCGCAGAGTGCGTGAGGCATATTGGCTGGCAATAAAGGTAGGAATGGCAATATCACTGGTAGCATTTGTCCTGTTCCAGACTATCCCGAGAACGATACTTTCAGTATTCGCCAACGGAAATGCCAGCGAAGGATATTTTGAATTCGGAGCAAAATTCTTCAGGATATCGATGTTCTTCACATGGCTGAACTGTATACAGCCTATAACCTCCACATTCTTTACATCGATAGGAAAGCCTGTAAAGGGTGTGATACTCTCGCTTACGAGACAGATAATCTTCTTTGTTCCGATACTTCTGATACTGCCTATATTCCTGGGTATCGACGGAGTTATCATCACAGCACCGATAGCAGACCTGCTTTCAGCAGTTGTAGCAGTATGTCTCCTCACTGTTGAGTTCAAGTCAATGGATATGTTTGAGGAACTTGCCAAGCAGGGGAAAACACCTGATTGGTGGAAGCGCTACTGCTGATAAAATTCAAAGAGTATGAAAAAACCGTCCTGAGGACGGTTTTTTGCTGTCTGGTGAAAGACTATTTAAAAGAAAAACTCCCGGCAGTTTATGACCGGAAGTTTCTGGTTGGGGCAGCGGGATTTGAACCCACGGGATGACAGAGTCAAAGTCTGTTGCCTTACCGCTTGGCTATGCCCCAGTAACACTAAAATATTATACCAAAAAACAGCATATAAATCAATAGCATGATAATAATATTTATATATTAACAATAAAACGAGGCTTCAGTTGATTGCAATAGGCAGAAAAATATGGTAAAATCATAATGAATAACAAATTCAGAAGATCAGGAAGTGATATAAATGAAAAAGATACTGCTTGTTGAAGATGACAAGAGCATTATTACGAATCTTTCGGAATTCCTTACAAATGAGGGATTTTCAGTCAGAAATGCCGAGGGTCAGACCCGTGCTCTGGAGCTGATAGGTGAAGAAGAATTTGACCTGGTACTGCTTGATGTATCGCTGGCAGACGGAAACGGATTTGCGGTATGTTCAGCAATAAAGTCCGAACACAATACACCGGTGATATTTCTTACAGCCTCCGGTGACGAATACAGCACTGTTACCGGATTTGAGCTGGGAGCAGACGATTATATCTCCAAGCCGTTCAGGCCGAGGGAGCTTGTACTGCGTATAAAGAACATACTCAGGCTCACAGGAGGTTCAGGAACAGTGACAAAGCTTGGAGATGTTCTGGTGGATACAGTAAAGGGAACAGCCTCACGCAATGGAAGCGACCTGTATCTTTCAGCTTTGGAGTACAGGCTTCTGCTGGTATTTCTGAACAACAGGGGAGCGGTGCTTTCGAGAAATCAGCTTCTCGAAGCGATATGGGACATAGCCGGGGAATTTGTCAACGACAACACCCTTACGGTATATATAAAGCGCCTTCGTGAAAAGATAGAGGAGGATCCGCAGAACCCGAAGATAATAAAAACTGTCCGGGGACTGGGATATAAGGTGGATCTATGATAAAGAAACTTAGCAGCAGAGAGCTTGCTCTGACGATCAACATAATGCTCCTGCTTACGGCAGCAGCCTCGGTGTACGGCTTTATCAATGACTTTAAAATGGGGATAGTCATTCTTGCACTCGGACTTATTCTTTCAGTTATCCATGCTGTCAGCACAGCCGGGAGATTATATAAGCTGAATTCTATTTCAAACGATATTGACCAGATACTGCACGGCAGGGAGGAGGTAAGGTTTGAGAAGTATACCGAAGGTGAAACAGCCATACTTGAGAACGAGATATACAAGATGACAGTACGTCTCCGTGAGCAGCAGCAGAATCTTCTCAGTGACAAGAAATATCTTGCGGATTCACTTGCGGATATATCACATCAGCTCCGGACGCCGCTCACATCGATGAATCTTATAACGTCCATGCTTTCAGCGCCCGAATGCAAAGAGGATAAGCGCCGCAGTCTTCTTCGGGAGCTGAAGGGGCTGCTCAGCAGGATAGACTGGCTCATAACAGCTCTTCTTAACATTTCAAAGCTGGATGCGGGGACAGTAAAGTTCCGCCGGGAGACAGTATCCATGCGGGAATTTCTGAAAAAGGCAACTATGCCGATGCAGATACCCATGGAGCTTCGTGACCAGAAGCTTGTCATAGAGGCCGAAGGAGATTTTTCCGGTGATATCCAGTGGACAGGAGAGGCTCTTGGCAATATAGTCAAGAACTGTATGGAGCACACTCCCGACGGTGGTATGGTAACAGTCACAGGAAGTGACAATCCCATATTCACAGAGATAAGGATTAAGGATACCGGCAGAGGGATAGCTCCCGATGACCTTCCCCATATATTTGAGAGATTTTACCGTGGGAAGAATTCCGGCGACAGCAGTTATGGAATAGGACTTGCTCTTGCCAGAAAGATAGTGAAGAGCCAGAACGGAACTCTGAAAGCCATGAATTCAGCTAAAGGCGGGGCAGAATTTGAGATGCGTTTTTATAAAACTGTAGTTTAGTGACAGATTTGTTATTTTAAAGTCACGGTAAAGTCACATAGGTCTGATATAATAACATCATCGAAAGCGAAAAACTCTATCACTGATAAGGAGAATCAATTATGGAGATACTTAAGGTAGAAGACCTGTGTAAGGTTTACGGAAAAGGTGAGAATGAGGTCCATGCACTTGACCATGTATCATTCTCAGTTGAAAAGGGAGAGTTCGTTGCAATAATCGGACCGTCAGGTTCAGGAAAATCGACTCTCCTTCATATACTCGGAGGAGTTGACAAGCCCACATCCGGAAAGGTATGGATGGACGGAAAGGACGTCTATGCACAGAACGATGAACAGCTTGCTATATTCCGCCGCAGACAGGTGGGACTTATCTATCAGTTCTACAATCTCATACCGGTGCTTGATGTAAAGGAGAACATCACACTGCCTGTACTTATGGACGGAAGAGAGGTGAATAAAGAGCGTCTTGAAGAGCTTATAAAGCTTCTCAAGCTTGAGGGCAGAGAGAATCATCTTCCCAATCAGCTCTCCGGCGGACAGCAGCAGAGAGTATCAATAGGCAGAGCACTTATGAATGCTCCGGCAGTAATGCTTGCGGATGAGCCCACAGGAAACCTTGACAGCAAAAACAGCCGTGAGATAATCGAACTGCTGAAGATGTCAAATGAGAAATATGACCAGACACTGATAGTGATAACTCATGATGAGAATATCGCACTTCAGGCAGACCGTATCATAGCAGTTGAGGACGGACGCATAACTCGTGACGAGGTGATAAGAAGATGAATGTTTTTCACAAGGTCACTATTGAATCCATGAAGAAGAACAGGGTAAGAACTCTGGTAACTATAATAGGAATAATGCTTTCAACTGCACTGATATGTGCTGTTGCAACATCGATATACAGTGCACTTTGCTTCTCAAAGGAAATGGTCATATATGAAGAGGGCGACTGGCATGGTCTGGTGTGTCCTCTGACCGAGGACAGGGTGGAAGAGCTTCGGGGCTATGATGAAGTAGACGAAGTATTCAGTCTTGGACCGGTAGCATATAAGCCGGTAAAAACCAAGGCAGAAGTCGTTACAAAGACACAAATGGGATTATCGGTATTTTCAGCGGATGAAGGCTGCTTTGAGAATCTTCCATTCCACCTGAAAAGCGGACGCTATCCCGAAAATGACAGTGAGATAATCCTGCCGGAAGGTATATTTGATACATCATTCGACGATTTTTGGGATGTTACAGGGATAGATTTCTCAATAGGCAGTGAGCTGGAATTTTCTCTCAACCTGAATAGTGAGGATCTTGACCCGGAAAAAAGCGACATCGAAAACTTAGACAGCATATTATCCGGAGAAAGCAAGAAGTATACTATAGTCGGTATTTACAAAGAGAGCCATGTCAATCATTTATTAGGGGATTTTGGCAACATAGTGTGTCTTACAAAGAATGAGGGTAATGCACCTGTAGGATCTTTTGCATTCTTCAAGCTGAAAAAGCCGGGAAATACATCAGATTTCCTGAATCAGAAATTCAATTTCAATGAATCAAGAAATGCGGGTATTTCAAATGAAGTGAATCACGAACTTCTTATGTTCAATATCTCGTCAGGTGACGGCGGATTTATAATGGCTGTATTCTTTATTGCAGCAATAATCTTCGGACTCATAGTATTTGGTTCTGTAGCACTTATTTACAACTCATTTGCTATATCTGTAAGTGAGAGAACAAAGCAGTTCGGACTTCTCTCATCTATCGGAGCGACAAAGAAGCAGATAAACCGCATGATAGAATATGAAGCACTTCTCCTGAGCATTATAGGTATCCCCCTTGGAATTCTCCTTGGATTAGGCGGTATCGGTATCACCTTCAAGCTTCTCGGCAGCAGATTTGAAAGCATAACAGGGATGCTTGATGATTCTCCTGTAAAATTTGAGCTTCATTTATCATGGGCAGCAATACTTTTCAGCATACTGCTGGCAGAGTTCACAGTAAGACTTTCTGCATGGATACCTTCAGTAAGAGCCCAGCGTATAAGTGCAGTAGAGGCTATTCGTCAGAGCGGAGACATCAAGGCTAAAAACAAGCGTATCCGCACACCAAAGTTAATATACAAGGTCTTCGGACTTCCCGGAATGCTGGCTCAGAAGTACTTCAAGCGCAGCAAGAAGCGTTATCGTGCAACAGTAATAAGTCTGTTCATGAGTATAGTTCTTTTCGTAACAGCCTCAGCTTTCACAAGCTATCTTGTAAAGCAGATGGAAGAGGAGTTTGCAACAAAAAGCTATGATATAATCTATACACCTGATATTTACGATGAGGAAAAGGCACTGAAGCTTTTTGAGAAGCTCAAAAATGCAGACGATGTGAAAAAAGCAGCCTGCTCGGAAGAATCATATGCAAATATGAAAATTGATACGGATATGGTAAGCAGCGAGGTAAAGGATATAGAAAGCAGATATCAGAGTTCAAGAGACGATCTTGAGGAATTAGCAGAAATTTTCTTTGTTGACGATGATATCTACAGGGAATATCTTGATGACAACGGCTTAGATGAGGATAAATATATGGATCCCGATCATCCTATAGCTATTGTATATGATGTTAAAGAGCTGTATGATATAGTCAAAGCAAAAACATTCAGGTTGCATTTTTTCGATGACGATGTTGATACCATCAGGATCAGTCAGCAATATGTACCGGAAGGCTATGTGTTTGAAAGATTTCACGATGATAAGGATGAACAAGGCATCATGTATAAAAAGATGAGCTCAAATAAATCAGATGATCCGGAGGAGCTTTATTTATCAGCAGAAGAAACCTCTTTTGAATATGATGTTGAAATAGGAAAAAGAATAGACAAAGCACCGTTCTTTGTCTCTCCGAAGTATTCAAGCGAGATCACGTTCATTTATCCTGTAAGCCTGAAGGACAGTGTACTGCCTAAGCGCAGCGCAAACAGCACATATTCATATGCGTTCCTTTCATACTCACATAAAGACACAACAAAATCCATAAGAGAAATACTGGGCGAATGCGGCGAAGGTGATGAAGAGCTTTATGACTATGCAGCCGAGGTCGAATCCATAAGGAACATGGTAGTTGTTGTAAAGGTATTCGCATCCGGATTCATAGTAATAATCTCTCTTATAGCAGCAGCAAACGTGTTCAATACCATATCCACGAATATCTCACTGAGAAGAAGAGAGTTCGCAATGCTCCGTTCAATAGGAATGGGTCAGAAGGGACTGAACCGGATGATGAATTATGAGTGTCTGCTCTATGGTATCAAGTCACTTATATTAGGACTACCGCTGTCGTTCGTTCTATCCTATCTGATATTCCGTGCCTTTGATCTGAATTATCAGACATCGTTCATTATCCCGTGGAAATCAGCAATAATAGCATCAGCGAGTGTATTTATAGTAGTATTCTCTACAATGATCTATTCAATGAGCAAGATCAAAAAGGACAATACTATCGATGCACTGAAAAATGAGAACATATAAAGTGCAGACTTTATAATAAATGCTCCCCGAAAGGGGAGCATTTGCTGTATTATTATCTTATTCCTGCGGGAATACAAGTCCCCACTGACTGCGGCACTTGTCCAGTATCTTCATCACCGCAGAGGTTCCGGAATGGGGAACAAGTCTGCTGTCTTTCAGGCCTTCTCTGAGGCAGCGGCAGAACTCTTCGATCTCGTATTCATAGCCGTTTATCCTGTCCTTGCAGTAGAATCTGTCAACTGGGCGGCGTTCCTTGTCGTAAAGAGTGATATCGTCAGCATAGAAGAAGCCGTCCCCGAAAATTATCATACCATCTGTGCCGGAGATCACAGCGTTATTCCGCAGCGGCATTTCAAATCCGGAATCAGCGGAAGCATAAACACCGTCGGGATAATACATTATAATAGTATTGCTAAGGTCTATCCCGTTATGCAGATGAGCGGAGCTGACGATCTCAGCAGGTGAGCCGAGGAAGTCCTCAGCAAGAGTCACGGGATATACAGAAAGATCGAGAAGTGCTCCGCCGCCGCAGTCCGGACGGAAAAGCCTGTCATCCGGATCATAGGGGACAGTATTGCTGAAATCGGCCTTTATGAAGCGGATATCTCCGATGCGCCCGGACTGCACCCATTCCTTTGCTTTAAGGTATACAGGACGGCATTTCATCCACATAGCCTCCATAAAGAAGAGTCCCTTTTCAGCGGCGGTATCAAGAAGAGTACTGAGCTGTTCTGAATTAAGGGTGACGGTTTTTTCACAGAGAACGTTTTTCCCGTGTTCAAGGCACAGCATAGCGTCATTGAAGTGAGAGGCCATAGGAGTTGCGATATATACAGCCTCAGCGTCAGAATTCTCTGCAAAGTCTCTGTAGCTGCCATAGGCCTCAGTGCAGCCGAACTCAGAGGCGAAGCTTTCAGCCTTTCCGATACTTCTTGAAGCAGCCCCGCACAGCTCCGCTTCCTCACAGCCCGTGAGAGCTTCCGCAAATTTATGGGCGATACGACCTGTACCGATAATTCCCCATTTTATCTTATCCATCAGTTATCCCTCCCGGAAATCGTTTTTATCTATTATACCATAGATCAGCCTGTCAATCAATGACTGCGAGAAAAGTTCACAAAAGGCATATATAATTTGTCCTGATCCTTAGCTGCTGAGCAGATATTAAATAAAAAATAAAAAAATATCAGAAAACAGTGGAAATTTGTTTCAGGATGTGATATAATTAATTTTGATTGGGTTTATTTTGCAATGGCGCAGTAGACCTGAAGCTTTTCTGTCCCGAGCAGAAAGCAATTTAATAAGCTGATTCTGCAATGCAGATAATATTTGAGGAGGTTTGTACATGAAAAAAGTGCAGCTGACAGAAACCGTTTTGCGTGATGCCAATCAGTCACTGATGGCAACACGTCTGCCTTATTCCGATTATGAGGGTATCCTCGCAGATATGGATAAGGCTGGATACTATTCCATCGAGTGCTGGGGAGGAGCAACATTCGACTCGTGTCTCCGTTATCTCAACGAAGATCCGTGGGAGAGACTCCGCAACCTCAGAAAGAATCTTCCTAACACAAAGCTCCAGATGCTTCTGAGAGGCCAGAATCTTCTTGGCTACAAGCACTACCATGATGACGTGGTAGAGAAGTTCATCCAGCTTTCTATCAAGAACGGAATAGACGTTATCCGTATCTTCGATGCTCTCAACGATTTCAGAAACATCGGAACAGCTCTTGAGGCTACAAAGAAGTACGCTACAAAGAATACTGTTGCTTCCGGATGTATCTCATATACACAGAGCCCTGTACATACAGTTGATAAGTACATCGAGATGTGTAAGGAGCTCAAGACAATGGGATTCGATACTATCTGCCTTAAGGATATGGCAGGTACAATGTCACCCTATGAGGCTGAGCACCTTATCAAGGGCATCAAGGATGCTATCGGTGATATGACACTCATACTCCATACTCACTGTACAACAGGTATGGCCTACATGACACTCACAAAGGCTATCGAGTCCGGCATCGATGTTATCGACACAGCAACATCATGCTTCTCAGGCGGTACATCACAGCCTGCAACAGAGACAATGTTCTATGCTCTCCAGCAGTACGGTATCGAGTCCGGCCTTAATGAGGACATTATAAATAAGGTAAACGATTACTTCAAGCCTATCAAGCAGAAGTATATCGATAACGGTCAGCTTAATCCCAAGAGCCTTGCAACAGATGCTCAGGCACTGGTATACAAAGTTCCGGGAGGAATGCTCTCCAACATGATCGCAAACCTTACAGATATGCACGCTATGGATAAGTTTGATGCTGCACTTGCTGAGATCCCGAAGGTAAGAGCTGATATGGGATATCCTCCGCTGGTAACTCCTCTGTCACAGATGGTCGGAAACCAGGCAGTAACAAACGTTCTCGTAGGCGAGAGATACAAGAACATCTCCAAGGAGATAAAGAACTACATCAAGGGCGAGTACGGCAATCCTCCTGCACCTATCGCACAGGAGCTGGTAGATAAGGTGCTTGGCGACAGCGAGCCTGTTGACTGCCGTATCGAAGACCAGAAGCGTACAGGTGAGGAGTTCAAGGCTTCCAAGGACGCACTTGGCGACCTCTGCCGCAGTGAAGAGGATGTAATGAGCTATATCTGCTATCCTGACCAGACAATTAATTTCCTTAAGAACCGTAAGGCTCAGGAGGAAAATGAGGCTGTTTACACCATAGAGGAAATGTAAGGAGGCTTCAATATGTTTGATAAATTAACTCTTGCTGCCGAAGAGGCCACAGAAGTGGCTACAGAAGCTGCAACCAAGGGCGAGAAGCTTTCCATACCGGACGCTGCTGTTACAGCAGTATTCGGCTACGCAGTAGTATTCTTCGGACTTGTTATTCTTATGATAGTTCTCTACTGTACAGGAGCATACTTCAAGTCCAGAGATGCCAAGGCAAAGGCAGCTGATGAGGCTGCAAAGAAGGCAGCACCTGCTGCACCTTCAGCTCCGGCACCTGCTATAGAGCAGAAGCTGGCACCCGGTTCAGCTGGTCATGTAAAGCTCTTCGACGTTCCGGATAAGGAAGCTGCAATGATAATGGCGATAGTTGCTGACAAGATGCAGACTCCTCTTAACGAACTCCACTTTATCTCTATCAAGGAGGTCAAATAACAATGAAGTACAAAGTAACACTTAACGGTAAGACATATGAGGTCGAGGTAGAAAAGGGCAAGGCAGTTCTCCTTGACGAATACGAGGCACTTGCACCTGCACCTGCCGCAGCTCCTGCTGCAGCACCTGCTGCCGCTGCTGCTCCTGCCGCTGCACCTGCACCTGCTGCTGCACCTGTAAATCTTGCAGCAGGCGAGACAGTTGAAGCTCCTATGCCCGGAAACATCATCCGTGTAGATGTAAAGCAGGGCGATACAGTCAAGGCTGGACAGATACTTGTCATCCTTGAAGCCATGAAGATGGAAAATGAAATAGTCGCACCGAAGGACGGTACAGTCGCTCAGGTAGTAACAAGCAAGGGAGCTGTAGTAGATACAGGAGCTCCGCTGGTTGTTATAGCATAAGGAGGGCGACATATGGATATTCTTGAAACCCTTGAGACCCTATGGGAAGGCTCCGGATTCAAAAGTCTTTTCACAGGGGACGGTTGGAAAAACCTTATAATGATACTTGTATCATGCGTTCTTCTCTACCTTGGAATCAAAAAGAAGTTTGAGCCTCTCCTTCTGGTAGGTATCGCTTTCGGATGTCTCCTTGTAAACCTTTCCTACTTTGTAGGCGGAGATACAGCAGATGCACTCTATCATGTAGACCTCTGGGACAACTTCCTTGACCCGGAGCACGCAGACTATCACAGCTACGGAGCAATAATGGCTCACGGCGGACTCCTCGATATACTCTACATAGGAGTAAAAGCCGGTGTATATCCCTCGCTTATATTCATGGGTGTCGGAGCTATGACAGACTTCGGTCCTCTTATAGCGAATCCTAAGAGCCTTCTTCTTGGCGCAGCTGCTCAGATGGGTGTATTCCTTGCCTTCTTCGGAGCTATCTGCCTCGGATTCACAGGAAATGAAGCAGCTTCTATCGGTATCATCGGCGGAGCCGACGGTCCTACAGCGATATTCCTTACAACAAAGCTTGCACCTCATCTCCTTGGAGCTATTGCGATAGCAGCATACTCCTATATGGCACTTATCCCTATGATACAGCCTCCGATAATGAGACTCCTTACAACAGAGAAGGAGCGTCAGGTAAAGATGGAGCAGGCTCGTACAGTATCAAAGACAGAGAAGATAATATTCCCTGTTATCGTAGCAATGTTCGTAATCCTTCTCCTTCCTTCAACAGCTCCCCTTATCGGATGCCTCATGCTTGGCAACCTCTGGAGAGAGTGCGGAGTTACAGAGAGACTTTCAGACACTGTTCAGAATGCTCTTATGAACATCGTAACAGTATTCCTCGGAATCTCAGTAGGCGCAACAACAGCTGCAAACAGATTCCTTTCACCTGAGACACTTAAGATCATTGTTCTCGGACTTACAGCCTTCTGCTTCTCAACAGTAGGCGGACTGCTCGTCGGAAAGATCATGTATAAGCTTTCAGGCGGCAAGATCAATCCTCTCATCGGTTCTGCCGGAGTTTCTGCCGTACCTATGGCAGCCCGTGTATCACAGATGGAAGGACAGAAAGCAAACCCGAAGAACTTCCTGCTCATGCACGCAATGGGCCCGAATGTTGCCGGAGTTATCGGTTCAGCAATAGCTGCCGGATTCCTCCTTGCAGTATTCAAGTGATATAGCAATAATAAGATACCCGGACGAAGTTCCGGGTATTTTTTTATTTGTAAAAGAATTTTGTAGAATATATAAAAATGTCAGTTGAACTTTGTGCAATACGGAGAAAATGGTTATTGTCATTTATTCTGTTGACTTTTGTAAAATCTTGTATTATAATAATCATATAAAGATATATAAAATTTGAGGTGTAGAATGAATAAGAGAGGAAAAGACAAAACTGAACCTCGATATTTAAGGATCGGCGCAGTTGTTTTCCTTTTGATTCTTATATTTTTCGGGATAGCTGTAGCTTCTTCGTCATGTCGTGCGGTTACGACTGATAATGCTGAAGAACAGACGACGGCACGGACAAGTGCATCGGCAGAAAAAGAAGCGGAAGAAGCAGAGACTATCACTGAAAAATACACTGAAACAGCAGGAGAAACAGCAGCGTCTATTGTTGTTTATCCGAGAAAGACCAACAAAACAAAAGAACTAAGCAAGGACTATGACGCAAAAAACGCTGTCCTGATCTGCACAGAAAATAATGAGATAATAGCAGACAGGAACAGCACAGAAAAAATGTATCCGGCATCACTTACCAAGGTAATGACGCTGATCGTCGCTGTTGAAAATATCAGTGATTTGTCAGATACAGTAACCATAACGTACGATATGGTCGCACCTATGATAGAGCTTGACGCTTCAAGGGCAGGTTTCCTGCCGGACGAGACTCCCACACTCGAGGATGTTCTCTACGGTATGATACTTATGTCAGGAGCTGACGCTTCATTGGCGGCTGCGAACTATGTATCGGGTTCTGAAGAAGCTTTTGTCAGCCTGATGAACGAAAAGGCGGCGGAGCTTGGACTGAAGGATACGCATTTTACAAATACGGTAGGGCTCCATGACGAGGAGCACTATAGCACAGCTGCGGATATGGCAGTTATCCTGGAATACGCTCTCAGGAACGACTTCTGCAGGAAAGTGCTCTCTGCGTATGAGTATAAGGTGGCTCCGACCAGACAGAATCCAGACGGCCTGAAATTTGAAAGCACGATATTCAGCAGAATGTACGGTGACGAAATGCCCGGAGTTGTCATTAATGGCGGCAAAACAGGATATACTGACGAAGCCGGAAATTGTATAGAGAGCTTCGCAGAAATCAAAGGAAAGACATACATACTCGTTTTATGCGGGGGAACAACAAACTGGAACAACATTTATAACACGCTTAGTGCGTACAGCGAATACTGTGCCGGAGGAAAGCCATATGAGCCGCCGGTATAAAGCTGAACTATAAAGGCTGTGCCTTGACAAAAAAAGAAAGAAATACCGGATAGACCGGAAAAAGTGAAGAACAAAAAATCGGAGGATATAAAAATGGCGAAAATGCGCTTCAGATGGGGGCGTTTCATGGTCGCAATGGTTGGAGTTTCAGGCTCGATATTCCTGATCGACAATATGCGCCGTGATATGACCAAATCTAATACAAGCAGCATAGTAGTAAGCGGAGATTTTGCTAACGGAAGCACTGACAAGAAGAGCGAGAAGCACACAGACGGAACAGTGAATCTCAGCATCGGAACACAGGCTGCCACACAATTTGAAGGAGTTCAGAATCTCGGGTTTGCAGAGCTCAGTATTCCCGGTTCAAAGCTATCTTCAGGAATGCTTGCTATAATAAACGACGAACATCCGGCAGGAAAAACTGCATCTGAAAAGAAGGTAGACCTGCTTAAATATAGAAATGAGTACTATACCCTTGTGAGCGAGTCCGTAAAGCTCAACGAGGACGCAGCTGAGGCCTTTAACAGAATGATGGCTGATTATCACGAAGAAACTGGCCTTAGTGATTTTATTGTGTATGGAACAACTGAGACATACACAGGGGACGGGTCATACTGTCCTGAGGAATTTCCTGAATCAGCAACAGGAAATACCATTGACCTTGCAGTCACCTCATACGGAGGTATCATTGCATATGACGGCATGGATACTGAGGGCTGGGTCATCGACAACTGCGAAAAGTACGGTTTTATTATCAGATTTCCTGAGGGAAAGGCTGCAAAGACTGGACATGAGTTCTGTCCATGGCATCTTCGCTACGTCGGCGAAGTGAATGCTGCAATTATGGGCGAAAAGGACTTATGCCTCGAGGAGTATATCGACTTCCTTAAGGGCTACAGCTTTGACAATGCGTTCTCTTACACACACGACGGTGTTAATTACGAAATATACACTTCGGAAGCTAAAGGCGATACAAGTACTGCTCGTGTGCCTGTCTCCGGAAAGTATACTATATCCGGAGATAACATCGGAACATATATTATAACTACAGTGAAGAACTGAACGAGTGTTAAATGATCTCAGGCAGCCTGCGGGCTGCCTTTTTTTATTCTCTCAGACTATATTCCGGAGTTTGTACATATACATTTCTGAGGTGATGTGTATGAAAAGGACACTTTTAATAATAGCAGCAGCAGTAATTTGTGGGGCTGTAATGTTTGCCGGAAAAAAGAATGAGGAACCGGTGCTGCCGGATACATATGTACTTATGGAGGCTCACACCAAAGCTGTACTGAAGGAAAATAACAGCCATACAAGACGGAATGCAGGCTTCCTCAGCAAGATAATGGCGCTGCTCCTCATAGCCGAGGATATCGATTCCGGAGAGCTTTCTCTCACCGAAAAGCTTACTGCTTCACAGTCTGTCTCCGGTACTAAAGGTGCAGTAATATGGCTTGAACCGGGAGATAGTCTGACGGTGGATGAGCTGCTGAAAGGAGTTATAATCGGCAATGCAAACGATGCTCTTACCGTGCTTGCAGAGAGGTCGGCTGGCAGCATTGAGGAGTTCACAGACAGGATGAATGCCCGTGCCTTTGACCTTGGACTCCGGGATACAGCCTTTTATTCGCCCTATGGCTACTATGACGAGAGGGAGTACACGACAGCATATGATATGGCTGTCATCAGCGCAGAGCTTTCGGAGCATGAAGTTCTGAGTCCTTATTTTTCGGTGTGGAGAGATTTTGTCAGGGAGGGAAAGACAGAGCTTGTCAGCGAGAATACCCTTACCAGGACTTACAGCCGGCACTGCGGATTCAAGGCTTGTCATTCCGATGAAGCCGGATATTGTATATCGGAATGTGGAGTGAATGATAGGGGAAATAAGTTCGTGGCGGTGGTTCTTGGTGCTGAAAATGAAGATATTTCATTGAAAACAGCCCGAACTCTTGTGGACAGCGGATTCAGTGAATATCGCATCGCAGCTGCTTTTTTTCCGGATGATGTGATGCGGCCTGTGAATGTGAGGAATGGTGAGGAGGCTGCGGTTGATATAGTTCTGAGGGAGAGTTCGCAGATAACAGTGCCGAAAGGGGAACGTTCGCTCAGGACGGTATTTGTTCTGCCGGAGTATCTTGATGCGCCTCTGAAAGCTGGTCAGCCAATAGGTAAAGCAGCTTTTTTCAGCGGCAGAAACCTGGTTTTTGAGACAGATATAATAGTAAAAAATGATGTTAATAAACTTACATATGGATATATTTTGAAGAAAATCATGTATAAAATGCTTGAATAGGCCTGTTGATACTTGTCATGTATGCACAAATGTGGAAATAATATTGCAAATGTACTTGAAAAAATCCGTAAAATATAGTATCATAAAGATGGTAAATTATATTTGTACGGGTGATTCTGTACATATTGGAGGTATATTCAAATGTCTTTAAAACTTAACACCAAATACCTGAAGGACTTTATCAATGCTGATGAGATGTCCGGTATCAAGGCTCAGGTCGAGGCAGCAGCTGCTTCTCTTCAGAGCAAGACCGGTCTCGGCAACGATTTCCTTGGATGGGTAGAGCTTCCTACAAACTATGACAAGGAAGAATTTGCAAGGATCAAGGCTGCAGCCGAGAAGATCAAGAAGAATTCCGATATCCTTATCGTTATAGGAATAGGCGGTTCATATCTTGGTGCAAGAGCAGCTATCGAGCTTCTCAAATCGCCCCTTTACAATAATATAAAGAAGGACACACCTGATATATATTATGTAGGCAACAGCATCAATCCTGCATATCTCAACGAGATCATTGCTCTCTGTGAGGGTAAGGATTTCTCAGTAAACGTTATTTCAAAGTCCGGTACTACTACTGAGCCTGCACTTGCTTTCCGTATCTTCAAGAAGATGGTAGAGGACAAGTACGGCAAGGAAGGCGCTAAGGAAAGAATCTTCGCTACTACAGACAAGGTAAGAGGAACTCTCAAGAGCCTCTCTGATACAGAGGGCTATGAGACATTCGTTATCCCGGATGACGTTGGAGGACGTTTCTCAGTTCTCACAGCAGTTGGCCTTCTTCCTATCGCTGTTGCTGGCTGCGACATCGACGCTCTTATGAAGGGTGCTGCAAAGGCACAGGCTGATTTCTGCGCTGATTTTGATAACAATGACTGCTACAAGTATGCAGCTCTCAGAAATATCCTTTACAGAAAGGGCAAGTCTGTAGAGATGCTCGTATCCTATGATCCCAGCTTCGTAATGATGTCTGAGTGGTACAAGCAGCTCTTCGGTGAGAGCGAAGGCAAGGACAACAAGGGTATATTCCCGTCAGCAGCTGTATTCTCAACAGATCTTCACTCCATGGGTCAGTACATCCAGGACGGTGCAAGAATACTCTTCGAGACAGTTGTAGATATCAAGAAGCCTAAGACAGATCTCTTCCTTGAGCCTGACGCTGAGAACCTTGACGGACTTAATTTCCTCACAAACCAGAATATGTCTGTTGTTAACAGAAAGGCATTCGAGGGTACAGTTCTCGCTCATACAGAGGGCGGAGTCCCCAACATTATCCTTGAGCTTGACGACACAACTGAAGAAAGCGTCGGATACATGATCTATTTCTTCGAGAAGGCCTGCGCTATTTCTGGCTACGTTCTCGGAGTTAACCCCTTCAACCAGCCCGGAGTTGAGAGCTACAAGTCAAATATGTTTGCACTCCTCGGTAAGCCCGGTTATGAGGGCGCAAAGGCAGCTCTTGAAGCTAAGCTCGGCTAATCCCCGGCTTGCACTATAAATTTAAAAAAATACGTCATAAATGCCCCATGGCATGGAAGGAGTAAATTATGATTAAACTTATTACAGGTAAAAAAGGCACAGGCAAGACCAAGATTCTCATCGATCAGATCAATGACGCTATCAAGTCTTCAAACGGAGATCTCGTTTGCATCGAAAAGGGCGCTAACGTAAGACGTTCTATCAGCTTCAAGGTTAGATGGTGCGACGTTGACGAGTTCGCTATCGAGGGCTTCGACGCTTTCTACGGATATATCGCTGGTATGATCGCAGGCAACTACGATATCCAGTCCATCTATGTTGACGGTATCTTCAAGATCGGCGGCCGTGACTACGATGCATTCGGCAAGCTCCTTGAAAAGCTCGATACACTCACAAACAAGAACGATATCACTGTTGTATTTACAGTATCTGCTGACGAGTCTGAGCTTCCTGAGGTAGTAAAGCAGTTCCTCAAGTGATCTGAGATAGAAAAATAATTTGCTTTTTTGCACCGGACTATTGACATATCCCACTATTTGGTGTATAATATATTTTATGGTGCTCTGAAGGATTTGGAATATGAAGATCAATTTAAAACAGCTTTTCAGTATCGTCGGAGAATCAAAAACGATAAACTGTGAGATCGGAAAAGAGGAGCTTTCTGATATCAGAGGCTATACCTTTTCATCTCCGGTAAAGGTGGACGGACGTGTCTATAACAGGGCAGGTGTGGTCTATCTTGAGTATTCAGTCGATTTTACCCTTAATATCATCTGCGACAGATGCCTTAAGGAACTCGACAGAGATTATCATTTTGATTTCGACCATATTGTTGTTCCTTCCATCAGCGGCGATAACGATGATTATATCGTGGCTGAGGGTGAGAGCATTGAACTGAATGAAATCGCATTGACCGACCTGCTGCTGCAGCTTCCCACAAAGAATCTCTGTAAGGATGACTGTAAGGGACTCTGTATGATCTGCGGCTGCGACCTTAACGAAGGTCAGTGTGATCATCTTAATTAATCTGAGCTGTGAAGCTCTGTAAGGAGGTGCCAGAATGGCTGTACCGAAGAGAAAAACTTCCAAGGCAAGACGTGATAAGAGACGTAGTGCTGTTTGGAAGCTCGAAGCACCCGCTATGTCCAAGTGTGACAACTGCGGCGCATTTAAGGCTCCGCACAAGGTCTGCAAGAACTGCGGTTTCTATAAGGGCGTTGAGGTCCTTAAGATGGACGCTGAATAATCGGCTGAACACGAAGTATGAGAAGGAGAGGAGGAGAGATCCTTCTCTCCTTTTTAACTGCCAGACAGCTTGGAGTTTTATTTATGGTAAAGATCAACAGCGTTGTTCCCGGCTCACCATCGGATAAAGCCGGAGTACGCAGTGAAGATATACTGGTCAGTATAAACGGCCACAGCGTCAAGGACGTGCTTGACTATATGTACTATGCAGCTGAAACTGATGTAACGCTGCTCCTTGTCCGTCACGGAGAGGAAATGACCGTTAGTATAAGCAAAGACGAGTACGATGACCTGGGGCTGGAATTCGAGACCTTCCTTATGGACAGCAAACAGTCATGCAGCAATAAGTGCGTGTTCTGCTTTATAGATCAGATGCCTCCGGGAATGAGAGAAACGCTCTATTTCAAGGACGATGATGCAAGACTGTCATTTTTGCAGGGAAACTATGTTACCCTTACAAATATGAGCCAGTCTGATATCGACCGTATAATAAAGATGAAGCTCAATATCAACGTATCTGTGCATACTACCAACCCGGAGCTCAGGGTCAAAATGATGCACAATCGTTTTGCCGGGGAGAAGCTAAAATATATCTGGCAGCTTGCTCAGAACGGGATCAAGCTCAATTGTCAGGTGGTGTGCTGTCCCGGACTTAACGACGGCGACGAGCTGAGACGTACTCTCAGTGACCTGGGAAGCCTTATGCCGAATATTTCCAGCATGGCTGTTGTTCCTGTAGGAGTTACAAAATTCCGCCAGGGACTGTATCCGCTTACCGGATTTACTCCTGAGGGCGCCGGTGAGACGATAGATATTATCGAGAGCTATCAGCGTGAGTTTCTTGAAAAATTCGGCACGAGAACGGTATTTCCCTCCGATGAGTTCTACCTTATCGCCGGGAGAGATATCCCGCCGGCTGAGGTTTATGAGGACTATCCCCAATATGAGAACGGTGTAGGTATGCTCCGCTCTCTTATGGATGAGTTCTATCAGGCATTGGATATGGCCGAATGGGAGGGCGGAGACCGCCATGTGACTATTGCCACAGGATATTCTCCCTACGGAGTCATTTCCTCTCTTGCAAAGCTTGCAGAGGAAAGATTCCCTCAGCTCCGATGCGATGTATACTGCATACGCAATGACTTTTTCGGGGATACTATCACCGTTACCGGACTTATAACTGCCCAGGACCTTATTGCACAGCTTAAGGATAAAGAGCTCGGCACAGAGCTGCTGCTTTCCTCAGCTATGGTCAGAAGGGATTCCGATGTGTTCCTTGACGATATGACCATAGGTGACGTTGAGCGTGAGCTGGGAGTTGAGGTGGTTACAACTAACAGCGACGGTTTTGAGCTGCTTGATGCGATAATGGGCATAAAATACTGATGCGGGAGGATCTCCCGTTTTACAAAGCAATAAGCAAATATATGAAAGGAGAGTGGGAACAATGTCAATACCGATAGTTGCAGTCGTAGGAAGACCTAATGTAGGTAAATCTACACTTTTCAACAAGCTCATCGGACAGCGTCTTTCCATAGTTGAGGATACTCCCGGAGTAACCCGTGACCGTATCTACTCAAAGTGCGAATGGCGGGGCAAGGAATTCATGGTAGTGGATACAGGTGGTATCGAGCCTGACAGTGATGATGTGATCCTTTCACAGATGAGAAGACAGTCCGAGCTTGCTATAGAGAAGGCAGATGTTATCGTATTCGTAACGGATATCCGCTGCGGAGTCACATCCGATGACTATACTGTGGCACAGATGCTTCTGAAGAGCGGAAAACCCATTGTGCTGGCTGTAAACAAGTGTGATACACTTGGCGAGCCTCCCATGGAGATATATGAGTTCTATAATCTCGGACTCGGAGACCCTTATCCTATATCCTCAGTACACGGCCACGGTACAGGAGATATGCTTGATAAGATATATGAGTACCTTCCCGAAGCAAAGGAAGAGGAATACGAGGATGACTATATCAAGGTAGCGGTAATAGGCAAGCCTAATGCCGGAAAGTCCTCGCTCATAAACAAGATAGCCGGTGAGGAGAGAGTTATCGTATCCGATATTGCCGGTACTACCAGAGATTCAACGGATACTGTGATTGAGAATGATTACGGTAAGTTTGTGTTTATAGATACAGCAGGTATCCGCAAGAAGTCTAAGGTGACTGAAAAAATCGAGCATTACAGCGTCCTGAGAGCCTATATGGCAGTGGACAGGGCAGATGTATGCGTTATCATGCTTGATGCCTCAGAGGGCTTTACAGAGCAGGATTCAAAGGTCGCAGGATATGCTCATGAGCAGGGAAAAGCCTGTGTAGTAGCTGTCAACAAGTGGGACCTTATTGAAAAAGACGACAAGACAATGCAGGAGTTCAGGACAAAGCTTGAAAACGATTTCAGCTTTATGTCCTATGTACCCTTTGTCTTCATCTCAGCCAAAACAGGACAGCGCATAAATAAGCTCTATGAGCTCATAAAATATACCTATGAGCAGAACAGCATGAGAATATCCACAGGTATGCTCAACGATGTTCTTGCATATGCTACAACAAGAGTGCAGCCGCCGTCTGACAAGGGCAGGAGACTGAAGATATACTACATGACTCAGCCCTCTACAAAGCCGCCGACATTCGTGACATTTGTCAACAGGGCAGACCTCTTCCACTTCTCCTACAGGAGATATATTGAAAATCAGATACGCTCCACATTCGGCCTTGAGGGAACACCGGTAAGGTTCATAGTGCGTGAGCGGGGAGGAAATGATAAATAATGAAAATATTACTGGCGCTTATATTTGCTGCCGCAGCAGGATATTTCCTTGGCAGCCTGAATTTTTCAATTATCTCAGTGAAGATGATGAAGGGGAAGGATATCCGGACTATGGGCAGCCATAATGCAGGCCTGACGAATACGCTCAGGTGTGCAGGAAAGGACTGTGCCCTCGTTACCCTTGCAGGCGACCTTCTCAAGGGCATAATAGCAGTAGCTCTTTCAAGGGGATTCTGTCATCTTATCGGAGCCGGACTTTCTCCCGGAAACGATACCCACTACATAGGCTATATAGCCGGAATATGTGCGATAATCGGCCATGTTTTCCCGATATATTACGGATTCAAGGGCGGAAAGGGAGTACTTGTAGGAGTATCTACATTCCTCATAGTGGACTTCAAGGTGTTCATAGCACTTCTTGCAATATTTGTGGTGATACTTGCACTTTCCAAGTATGTATCACTTGCCTCAATAATAGGAGCGGGATACTGTCCCATAGCGACACTTCTCATGTCATGGATAGTATCAGAGAACGGCTTTGGCCGCAGCTTCCTGTATATGGTGCTGTCGCTGCCGATGGCAGGAATAGTAATATGGATGCATCGTTCAAATATCGAAAGACTTATGAACGGCACCGAGAATAAATTCACATTCAAGACCATAGACATAACAAAAGAAAACTGAGAGGAGAGTATATCATGGCAAAGATAGTTATACTTGGTTCAGGAGGATTCGGACTTAGCCTTGCAATAATGGCCGAGCACTGCGGAGGTCATGATGTAACGGTCTGGTCAAAGTTCCAGTCTGAAATAGACGAGATACGCTCACATGGAGAGCATATCCATAAGCTGCCGGGAGTACCGGTTTCGGAGAGCATAGCCATGACCAGCGATATATCCTGCGTAAAGGGCTGTGATATGCTCATATTCGGAATACCCTCATCCTTTGTTAGAGATGTTGCAAGAGAGGCTGCTCCGTATATCGATGATAATATGGTCGTAGTAAATACGGGAAAAGGCCTTGAAGAGGGCAGTCTGAAAACACTCAGCGAGGTAATAAGCGAAGAGGTCAAGACCGATAAGCTGGTAGTTCTTTCCGGACCGTCACACGCTGAAGAGGTTGCAAGATGCATACCTACAACAGTTGTTGCAGCATCCGTTAATCACGAAGCTGCGGAGTATGTACAGAAGCAGTTCTGCAACAGTTATATGAGGATATATCTCAATGACGATGTAAAGGGCTGTGAGATCGGCGGAGCCCTCAAGAACATCATAGCACTCTGCGTAGGTGTATGCGACGGACTTGGTTATGGTGACAATACAAAGGCTGCACTTATGACAAGAGGTATCCACGAGATAGCTCGTCTCGGAAAGGCCGCCGGAGCCGATGAAAGGACATTCAGCGGACTTACAGGTATAGGAGACCTTATCGTGACCTGCACAAGTATGCACAGCCGCAACCGCCGTGCAGGAATACTCATCGGACAGGGAGTTTCTCCCCAGGAGGCTGTTGAGAGAGTAGGTACAGTTGAGGGTTACTTCTGCTGCAAGGCCGCATATGATCTTGCACAGAGACTGGGAGTCGAAATGCCCATAACAGAACAGCTCAACGAGGTGCTCTTCAACGGAGGAGATGTCCGTGCAGCACTAACAAATCTTATGAATCGTCCTCTTAACTACGAAGAGGTATGATATAGACGAAAGGAGAAAGACCAATGGCAGAGATACGAGAGTACAGAGGCCATATACGCAACTGGAAGGCTCTTTGCAGTGAGCTTGGCATAGACAGCACTCTTCCCCGTGAGATCAGGGAAAAGACCATACTTGAAAAAGGATTCGATAAGTGGGGCCGCGATATTGCTGACCATTTATACGGAATGTTTGCATTCTCACTCTGGAATGAAGCTGACAATGAGCTTTTCTGTGTGAGAGACCAGTTCGGAACAAAGCCTTTTTACTACTATCAGACAGCTGACGGCAGACTTCTATGCGGCACAATGATACGGGACATCATGGCACAGGACGGATTCGTAAAGGAGCTCAACAGGGATATGCTCCAGATATACCTTACTCTCACATATGTGGCAGGAGAGGATACATTCTTCAAGGGAGTAAAGAAGCTCATGCCCGGACACTGGCTCAGCTTCAGGGACGGAAAGCTTGAGATACACCGTTATTGGAAGCCGGAGTTTGCTCCTGACCGCACAAAGTCTCTGTATGAGTATGCGGATGAGATCCACAGCACTCTTACTCACATAATGACAGAGGTCAAGGAGGACGGCGAGATAGCTGAGTCCTTCCTTTCAGGCGGAGTTGATTCCTCATATGTACTGGCCATGAGCGATGCAAAGAGAGCTGATTCCTGCGGATATGACGAGGAGCGCTTCGACGAATCAAGAGTTGCAGCAAAGACAGCAGAGCTTCTTGGGGTTGAGCACTCTGTAGCAAATATCCAGCCAAAGGAATATTTTGATATAGTACCTTATGTAATGTACAATATGGAGCAGCCGCTTGGAGATGCATCTGCAATAGTATTCACTCTTGGATGCCTTGCAACTGCTGAGCACACAAAGCTCTGTTATTCGGGAGAGGGCGCAGATGAGTTCTTCGGCGGATACAATATGTACCGCAATGCAGAGCGCTACGGTGAGAACCTCAAGACCTTCTATGTTGGAAATACCAATATCATGAAGGAAGAGGAGAAGCAGCGTATCCTCAGGCATTATGATCCTTCAGTTCTTCCCATTGATCTTGTGAAGTACATCTATGACGAGACAGAGGGACTTGATCCGCTCACAAAAATGTCTGACGTTGATATACAGATCTGGCTTGAGGGCGATATCTACCTCAATGTTGACAAGATGAGTACAGCTGCCGGACTGGAGATCAGAATGCCTCTGACAGACCTCAGGATCTTCGATATTGCTTCAAGGATGCCATCAGAGTATAAGGTAAACGAGGAGCAGAACAAGGTAGCATTCAGAACAGCTGCTGCGAAGGTACTTCCTGAGGAGATAGCCTTCCGCAAGAAGCTTGGATTCATAGTTCCCATAAGGATATGGCTTGCAGATGAGAGATACAATGCTGATGTAAGGGAGAAATTCCACAGTGACATGGCAGCAGAGTTCTTTGATCTTGATGAGATAAATGCCATATACGATGAATACGTTGGCGGAAACTCCGATAACTGGCGTAAGATCTGGACTATATATACATTCCTTGTATGGTATGAGGAATATTTTGTGAAGAGATAAAAAACAGCGCTTGAACAGAAAATGTTCAAGCGCTTTTCTCATTTAATATCCTTTATATAGTCTTTTATCTCTTCAGCGAGGTTCTTGATATAGTCTTTATCCAGAACGTCATTGAAGCCTGCTTTTTCAAGGGCTGAGCGGAACTGGTAGTCCTTGTCGTTGCAGGATATCTTAGCGATATTCTCATATTTTCTGACAGCCTCATCGGGGTCATAAAGTCCGTCCTCCCAGACCTGAAAAGCGGCGAGAGCGGAGACTCCGTAGCCGATATAATATCCCGGACATTCAAAGACATGGTTGATCTCATATAATTTTAAGGGCTGATGACTTCCGACGATATCCTCCCAGCATTTCAGAACGTCCTCAGGAGTATAGGTATCCTTATTTTTGACAACATTGTACTCAAATTCGCCGATAAGGAAACCTGTAATAGCGGCATAGGTCAGTTCATAGAGGATGTTGAGCCGTTCTTCTTCGCCGGCCTCGCCATAGATATCATCATAGAAACGGGAGAAGAGCAATTCAAGTCCCTGGGACTGAGTCTCAGCGATATCCACATTGTTAGTGGATAGGTAGCTGGGGATAGTATCGTATGTAGAGGCATAGTAGTGACCGAACTCATGTACGGATGCAGAGAGCGCACCGTTTTCAGGATTGATATAGATAAAAGCCTTTTTGCTTGCAGGCAGGTACTCCATAAAGGAAACATTATAGCAGTTCTCGCCCTCTGCGATATAATACAGCTTTTCATCTATCAGTCCATTGATGGCATTGGAGATATCATCAGACAGCTGCGGAGCGTATTTGCGTATCAAAGGCAAAGGATCGCTGTCATCGGGAATATCCATATCCATGACCTTCTTATATTCGTCCACCCAGGCAAGCATGATCTTGGTGAGGACGGGCAGCATACTTTCACGGATCGTTTTGGAAAGCTCAGTTATCTCTTCGCCAGTGTAGTCACGGTAGTACTCATCGTAGAAGGTCTCAGCGTCATAATCAGAGAGGATATCGAGATAAATCTCAGCACAGCGCAGCTGTTCCTCCTTGCTGAGTTCATCATTGAAACTGAGGCTGTGGTACTCATCCAGAAGAGAATCATTCTCGGCGAAATCAACACGGGATCTTATCTCATGGAGTGCGAGTGCAGTATCGGGATCATCGATATTCTCGTCGAATTCGTCCTCATCATCGCCGGAATAGAGATCCTCAAAGAGGTCACCGTATTCATCGCTGTGCCAGCCGATGCCGAAAGCAAAGTCCAGGAGTGAGGCAGCGATCTGAACATCCTCGTCAGAATCATCGTACTCATCTTCCAGCTGAGAATTATTCCAGTCCAGATAATGAGCGACCATTTTTTTAGCGGAGATCTCATAGAGCATATCGAAGTCATCCAGCAGGAGGCCGATATCTTCTTCGATGGCCTTATCGTTTCCGGACTCATCGAGATGATCGAACATGGCTGAGATATGACTGCGGAGTTCCTTCAGGTTTTCCGAGTTCTTGACTTCTGCCACATCCAGATATTCCTCAGGAATATCGTCAGGAAGCTCGAATCCGGAAGTTTCTTCCGAAGAATCCTCAGCAGTTTCAGACTGAGAGCTTTCTTCAGAGGAAGAAGCGGAGCGGCCGTCCGCAGAGGAGCTGTTTTCAGAGCTCATTGAACATGAGCAGAGAGCAGCGGCCATAGAGCAGGCAGTAAGAAAAGCGGTAATTCTGTATTTGATCATGTGCAGCTCCTTATTCAAGCAATTTTTTTACAGCAGAGGGGATATCTGATATGCTGTTTACAACAGCAGATGCAGCAGACAGCTCATCGGGCTTGCCGTAGCCGTAAGCGCAGCCTATAGAGAGCAGATCGTTCTTAACAGCTGTTTCAATGTCGTGGAATCTGTCTCCGACGACCAGGAATGTTCCTGAGAACTGCGGAGCGAATCTGCGGAAAATCTCATATTTAGGGATAAAATCAAATTCCTCACAGCAGAAAAATCTGTCGAAGAAGCGGTCAAGGCGGAAGACTCTGCGGTGACGCTCCATATAATGCACACGGCAGTTGCTGAGGAAAATAAGAGTATGCCCGGAGCTTTTCAGTTCTGAGAGCATCTCCTCAGCACCGATGTAGAGAGCGCCTTCACCGTTTTCCACACGCTGAGCCATATTTTCCCCCAGACGTCTTCTTGCTTCTTCACGGACAGAGATATCCAGTTCCGGATGAAACTGTCCCCACATATCTGTTGAATTGAAACCCAGCCAGCGGCTGATCTCATCATCGGAATAGGTACGGTGAGTGATATATCCGCTGTCGGAGAGCCATTTCATAGTGTCCCGGAAAGCCGGGGCATAGGTCAGCATAGAATTATGGATAGTGCCGTCGTAGTCGAAGATTATATTCGCCATCAGTCCTCGATCTCACGGATAAGGTTTATCATCTCGATAGCGCCTTCAGCACACTCGCTGCCCTTGTTTCCGGCCTTAGAGCCTGCACGTTCGATAGCCTGCTCGATATTCTCAGTAGTGATAACACCGAACATAACAGGGATATCGCTTTGGAGAGAGACCTGAGCAATGCCCTTTGCAGCCTCATTGCAGACCAGGTCGTAGTGGGATGTGCTTCCACGGATGATAGCGCCGAGGCAGATAACAGCGTCATACTTGCCGGACTTTGCCATTTTTGAAGCTATGAGCGGTATCTCGAATGCACCGGGCACCCATGCGATGTCGATAGAGTCCTCGTTGACATCGTGACGCTTGAGGGTATCCACAGCGCCGCCAAGAAGCTTTGATGTGATGAATTCATTGAAACGGGCAACAACAATGCCGATGCGGACGTCTTTAGCGATAAGGTTTCCTTCATAAGTTTTCATAATAATACTCCTTTAAAATTATTTATCGTCATCCTGGTCGATAAGGGGATTGGTAAAGCCGTATTTCGGGTACCAGTCTGCCAGAAGCTTGACGGTTTTGATATTCTTTATATTGAAGCGGTAGGTACGCTTCTGGTTATTGGGATAGAGCTCAAGACTTTTGCCTTTATACTGGTATTTCACAAATTCTGCCGGTATAAGATTTTTGAATCCGAAAGCGAAGGTACAGAATCCCTTTTCCGTAATAATGGAACTGGTACTTGTTGGAAGTGCGATCACCATACAGATCATCAGCAGCAGCCAGAAAGGCTTGAAAGTGTCATTTGCTCTGGTAAAGCTGAATATGAATACACCTACGATCAGCAGATCTATTATCATAGATGAAAGCGAGAAAACAGGGGATGCATTCTTATTTTTTTTCAGAAAAATCGCCCATAAGATATCATTTATGACGGAAACTGCGAGCATTAGTGCGGCAAGCACAGTAAATATCAATTCGTAAGTATTCATAGTGTATCACCTCAATAATCAAGGATATGACCCATTTTATCACGCTTTGTCTTAAGATAGAAGAGGTCGTAGGCGGTAGCGTCAACCTGAATGGGGACACGCTCCTTTATTTCCAGACCGAATCCGCTGAGGCCGTAAACCTTATCCGGATTATTTGTAAGGAGCCTCAGAGTTTTGCAGCCCAGCTCACGGAGGATCTGAGCGCCTATGTAGTACTCACGCAGATCGCCGGGGAATCCGAGAGCGAGATTAGCCTCCAGGGTATCCATGCCCTGATCCTGTAATTCATAGGCTCTGAGCTTGTTGATGAGACCGATACCACGTCCCTCCTGACGCATATAGAGGAGGATGCCCCGGCCTTCTTTTTCGATCTGTTTCATAGCAGCAGCAAACTGCTGACCGCAGTCACATTTAAGGGAGCCGAAAGCGTCACCGGTGAGGCACTCAGAGTGAACACGGCAGAGTATGTCCTCTCCGTCGCCGATATCGCCCTTAACAAGAGCAACATGGTGTTCACCGTTGAGCTTGTTAACGAAGCCGACAGCTCTGAATTCTCCGTATTTGGTAGGGAGCTTTGTATTTGCCACCATTTCCACAAGCTTATCGTTACATTTTCTGTAGTCTTTAAGAGCCTGGATAGTGATGAATTTCATACCCCATTCCTGAGCTTTTTCCTGAAGCTCAGCGGAGCGCATCATAGTACCGTCATCACGCATTATCTCGCAGCACAGGCCGCATTCCTGGAGGCCGGCAAGTCTCATAAGATCAACAGTAGCCTCTGTATGTCCCTCACGTTCAAGGACACCGTTTTTCTTGGCAGTGAGAGGGAACATATGGCCCGGGCGGCGGAAGTCCTCAGGCTTTGCATCCGGATCCACACATTTTCTGGCAGTATAGCCTCTCTCCTCAGCGGATATACCTGTAGTGGTATCAACATGATCTATTGACACTGTAAAGGCAGTTGAGTGGTTATCGGTGTTGTAGTCTACCATCTGAGGCAGGTGCAGCTTCTGGCAAAGGCTGATACTCATAGGCATACAGATAAGGCCCTTTGCATGAGCAGCCATGAAGTTGACATTTTCGGTAGTAGCGAACTGAGCGGCGCAGATCATATCGCCTTCGTTTTCTCTGTCCTCGTCATCGGTAACGAGGATGATCTCTCCGTTCCTGAGGGCTTCAAGAGCTTCAGGGACAGTATTATATCTGAACATTATTGATCCTCCTGATCTATAGTTATTTTTCCGGTCTCGACAGAGGTTTCGATATTACATCCCTGAGCCTCGATAGAAAGTGCATGGGAGTTATTTTCCTTCCTCTCATCCTTGACGGAGTGTTCTTTTTCTTCAGTGATTATATGTATCCTTCCGGTTTTTGAGGATATCTGTATCTCAGCATTTTCCGAGCCCTTTTCCGGGAGCCGGAACGTAGTATTTCCGGCATAAATATTTACGGAAATATCAGCAGTATAGACATTGCTGCTAAGCTCAACGTTACCGGTATTGCATCCGAGAGCGGAGCTTGAAGAAATTTCGGAGCCGCAGCAGGTTATATTACCCACATCAGCATAAGCACTGACAGCTCCTTTCAGGCCGATAAGAGAAATATTTCCCACATTTACCTTAGCAGTAAAGTCGTTGATATAGGAAGGGACGGTGAGCTCAGCATCAAGTTCGATACGGGAGTCCGGGATATTCTCACTTAGCCATTGACTGATCTCCTCGCCGGAATCTTCATCGACAAAGCTGATGACCATTTTTCCGCCGTTCATATCTGTATCAGCGGAGATGTGACTTAGTACATCCTCGCAGACTTCCTTATCATCTGCAAAGGACTTGCAGCTCAGTTTAAGTTCGGTGATATCAGAATCAGAGTAGGTTATACTGATATCGCCGATATCCTGGCTTATATCGAGAATAGAAATACCATCGGTATTGAAAGAGAAGTTTTTTTCAGCCTCAGATCTCTCGCTGAAATCTCTTTTAATATTGCCGGTAGTAACAGAGTTTTTGCTCTTTCCGCAGCTGCTTAGTGTGACTGACAGAGCAGCCGACAAAAGGATAGCAGCAGATCTTTTTATCATGAGACTTCCTCCTTTCAGAAGCCGTTTTTCATTAGAAAATCCATAGTGATACCGCCGGAGCTTTTCTCAGCAGCGGCAGGCTTCAAGAGTTTTTCCACATATTTTCCGATCAGATCGTTTTCCAGGTTTACGATATCTCCGGTTTTTTTCGAGCCGAGGATAGTCTGGGCAACGGTATGAGGTATAACAGAAACGCTGAATGAGGTATCGGTGATCTTAGCGACAGTAAGGCTGATACCGTCGATAGCCACAGAGCCCTTTTCAACGATATACCGCATTATTTCAGGAGGTGCCGAGACAGTATACCATACAGATATACCGTCTTTTTTCACATCGGTCACAGTGCCGGTACCGTCGATATGGCCTGAGACTATATGACCGCCGAATCGTCCGTCGGCAGCCATAGCTCTTTCGAGATTTACCGGACTTCCGGCAGAGAGGCTGCCGAGGGAAGAGCGGCTGAGTGTCTCATTCATAACGTCTGCCTGAAAGCAGTTATCGGACAAATCGGTGACGGTCAGGCAGACACCGTTTACAGCAATACTGTCACCGAGCTTTGTATTTTCGAGAACTTTTTCAGCCCTGATCCTTATAAAAGAAGAAACAGCGCCTTTTCTGACTGATTCAACAGTTCCGGTCTCTTCAACGATCCCTGTGAACATAATTCACCCTGCTTTCTATCATAATATCATTTCCGAAGCGTCTGATAACAGGATCTTCCAGCATGAAGGCATTGTCCGGAGAATCGATGCCGGCACCTCCAACAGGAGAGGGAGCGGTATTTCCGCCGAAGATCTTCGGAGCGGCATATGCCTGAACTTTATTGACGATCCCGGCATTAAGAGCAGACCAGTTGAGAGCAGCTCCGCCCTCAAGGAGGATGCTGTCGATCTTCATTTCGCCCAGTTTTTTCATAAGCTCCGCAAGATCGACTCTTCCTGTGTTCTTGTCGCCGCATACGATAACCTTACAACCGGCTTTTTCCAGTTCCTGAGCTTTATCTGAGTAAGATGCGGCTGCGATGATAGTCGGGACCTTTTCAGCAGTTCTGACAATATTGGATTCCATAGGTATCCTGAGAGCCGAATCGCAGATTATCCTTATCGGGTCACGTCCGCCTTCGAGGCGGCAGGTGAGCATCGGGTCATCAGCAAGCACCGTACCAATACCGGCCATTATAGCTGAATGTCTGAGCCTTTCGAGCTGGACCTGATGCCGGGATCCCTCACCGGTGATCCATTTTGACTTTCCTGTAAAGCAGGCTATCTTACCGTCCATAGTCATTGCATATTTCATAGTGACGAAGGGAAGGCCTGTAGTAATATAGTGGAAGAAGATCTCGTTTATTGAGTCACATTCTTCCCTTAGAACATTTTCTATTACTTCGATACCGTGTTCCCTGAGTATGCTCACACCCTTTCCTGCAACAAGGGGGTTAGGGTCAGCTGAGCCTATGAAAACACGTCTGATGCCGTGTTCTATTATAGCCTCAGTACATGGAGGCTGTTTTCCGTGGTGACAGCATGGTTCAAGTGTGACATAGATATCGGCGCCGGAGCAGTCGATATTTCTTGAATCGCAGTCGGCAAATGCATTTCTTTCGGCATGGAGGTCTCCGTATTTTCTATGCCAGCCCTGACCGATGACACTGCCGTCCTTAACTATGACAGCGCCCACCATAGGATTAGGCGATACGAAACCCATGCCCTTTACAGCAAGAGCGAGAGCGGATCTCATATGATCTTCGTGAGACATTATAACCTCCTTAAACGGGATAAAAACAAAAAACCCCGAAGAGCTTCGGGGGAGGTAAATCTGTATTAATGGTTATGACGCAGATTTATCTTCTTTCATCCGGACTATACCGTCGGCTCCGGGATCTGACCGGATCAACCGCAGAAGCGGCTCGCAGGCTATACTGCCGGTAGGGATTTTCACCCTGCCCTGAAGACACATTAATTATATCACGCTGATAAATAAATGTCAATACCTTATAATAAAGAAATAGGCGCAGATACGAGATCTTATCAATGGGGAAAAAGAAGTAAAAGACTGTTTTGAAAAGCAAGGTGAAAATGCACAAAATATATTGAAAAATGATGATATATATGTTATAATAAGATATATTATTTCGGGAGGCGATGACTTGAAAAACAGATCATTATCACTGCTGACAGCGTCACTTATCCTTGGGGCGGGAGCACATCCTGTACCTGTATCAGTACAGGCGGCAGAAAAAGCTCTGACTGACAGCGGCATATCATATACAGAGACAGTGGAGACTATCCCTAATCCGGGAGCAGGGTATACAACGACCATATGGCCGGTATGCAAGCCGGGGAGCACTCCGGTATATAGCCCCACAGGTTCTCTTGTATTATTTTTTGTTGATATAGGAGCTTTCTCCAGCGGCGCAAACGGTACCATGAATGATGACGGTACATATACGGAGGGAACGGACTACGATCTTGACCAGGAGTTCTTTGATTCCTGGCGGCAGACCTTTGAGAACTGCCGGAAAAACGGCTGTATGACAGCACTGCGTTTCCGTTATGATGCCAATGGAAAGGATGATCCGGAGCCTTCCTCCTTCGATCAGGTACTGCACCATATCCAGCAGATAAAGGATAGCGGACTTCTTGAGGAGTACAAGGACATACTCTGCTTTGTAGAATCCGGATTTGTAGGAAAATGGGGAGAACAGCACGGCGGAAAATATGTAACCGTTGATTACAAGGCAAAGCTGCTTTCAGCAATGCTGGATTGTGTACCCTCACCGGTCCCGGTCACTGTCAGAACTCCTGATACATTTGCAAAATGGGCAGGCATATCCCGCAGTGAGCTTGGGGACTATATCCCTGAGGAGGGGAGCGAGGCTTACCGTGTAGGCCTGTACGATGACGGATATATGGGAAGCAATTCAGACCTTGGCACATATGCTGACCGTGAGAAGGAGACAACGTGGCTTGGAAGACAGGCAGTGACATCCTATTTCGGCGGAGAGTACTCCGGCGACCTAGACTATGCCAAGCAGTTTGATACCTATCTGCCTGAGAATACTATCCCTGAGATGTACAAGACCCACCTCAGCTATATAAACGGAAATATTTTTCAGCTTTACAAGGAGCATATCTTTGATGAAAAGTGTGACATTGAGGGAGTGGATAATTCAGCATATTACGGTCAGTCGGTATTTCAGTTCATCCGTGACCATATAGGCTACAGATTTGTTGTGAGAAAGTCGGAGCTTTCGCCGGAGGCAGAGCAGGGCGGACTGTTTGATATGCATTTCAGGATAGAGAATACCGGCTTTGCGAATCCCATACCTAAACAGACAGCATATTTCCTGTTGGAAAAAGACGGACAGTTCGTGCGTTTTGCGTCGGATATAGAGCCTAACAAATGGTATTCCGGGCAGACTGCTGATGAGGAGATAAAGATCCACGTTCCCGGAAGCTTGCCGGCAGGAAAATGGAATGTCTATCTGAAGATAACTGAGGGAACGAATGATATAAGTCAGATGAGCATGAGGTCAGTGCAATTTGCAAATCCTGACATATGGGACGCTTCACTTGGAGCGAACTATATGGGCTCGATAAATATTACAGAGGCAGAAAAGCATACAACATCAAATGTATTCTGTCAGTCTGATTATTTTGACTATGAGCTTGACGGCCTTAAGGGTATCTGGGGCTATAATTATACAGTCAAGGGCAGGATAATCACTGACGGCAGGATATCATCTACCTCCGAATGGACAGAGGATATGCTGCTTGCAGAAAACGGAAGCAACAGTGTTTACATGACGGCAGATGAGGACAATATCTATATTATGGGACATCAGTCTGATAAGGCAAAAGCTCCGGTATACAATCTCAGGCTCACAAGAGCAGACGGCGAGTCATATTGGATATACTTTGCCAATAACGGATATGTCTATTTCAATCACGGCGATCATGGCGGAGCAGTCTGCAAGTGGAGCGGGGAAACTGTGGAGTTCCAAATACCTCTTGAATTAATGGGACTTTCCGGCGGTACTGAATTAAAGCAGATAAGGCTGTTCCTTCAGGACAGTGCTGATGACTGGAAGGTACTTGGAGAGATAAATT
Source organism: Ruminococcus flavefaciens (assembly GCA_002371825.1). Lineage (GTDB taxonomy): Bacteria > Bacillota > Clostridia > Oscillospirales > Ruminococcaceae > Ruminococcus > Ruminococcus flavefaciens_L. The sequence continues at coordinate 56,397 of DFHF01000028.1, forward strand.
CACCTGAATGTGCAGTGCCGGCAAATTTCAATATTTATTCTGCAAAGAGCACAGTCCGTCTGACAGAAGGTAAGAAGTATCAGATGGCGGTAAGTGATATGCTGACGGGAGCGGCATATCAGTGGTACAAAGACGGTGAGGCGATATCCGGAGCAAACAGCAGTGAGCTTGAGCTGAAAAGCGTATCCAAAGAAGATGTGGGTCTCTATTCTGTTAAGGTGACCTCGGCTGAGGGTAGTGAGAAGACTGTGGATATATGTGATATCCTTGAAGTAATTCCAGAAAAGGAGCCTGTTTACGGCGACGCTGACTGTGACGGAGAAGTAAAGATGAATGATGCAGTACTGATAATGCAGTCCATTTCAAATCCTGACAAATTTGATGTAGGAGGCAGTGATGACCACGCACTTACATCAGAGGGCAGGAAGAATGCAGATTGTTTCGAGCCCGGCTCAGGTGTAACTCCTAATGACGCACTGACGATACAGAGGTATCTTATCAAGCTGGTACCTTCGCTTCCCGAGTTCTGAACATCATAAATACAGAGCGCTCTGAAAAAAATCAGGGCGCTCATATTTATTACGAGCGCCCTGTAATCAACTATATCCAGCTTTGTATCATACAGCAGGGATGCTGCTGTTTTTAAGGATAGACATAAACTCCTCACCGGTGATAGTTTCTTTTTCAAGGAGATACCTTGCAAGCTCATGGAGCTTTTCAATATTGTCGGTGAGAATACTTACAGCCTTGCTGTGAGCAGTTCTTACGATAGAGTTGACCTCCTCGTCTATTTTTGCGGCAGTTTCCGGTGAGCAGGCGAGAGAGGCATCTCCGCCGAGATACTGGTTATTGACAGTTTCAAGAGCTATCATATCGAAGGCTGAGCTCATTCCGAAGCGGGTGACCATAGCTCTTGCAAGCTTTGTAGCTTTTTCGATATCATTTGAAGCACCGCTTGTGCAGGTATTGAAAACGAGTTCTTCTGCTGAGCGTCCGCCGGTAAGAGTTGATATCCTTGCCATAGCTTCTTCCTTTGTAAGGAGGAATTTTTCCTCCTCATCCACCTGCATAGTATATCCGAGAGCTCCTGAGGTACGGGGAATAATAGTGATCTTATGTACGGGAGCGGAGTCCTTCTGCATAGCTGCAACAAGAGCGTGGCCTATCTCATGATAAGCGATTATCTCTTTTTCCTGCTGAGAAATGACAGCATTTTTTCTCTGATAACCGGCAATTACGACCTCTACGCTTTCCTCAAGGTCGGACTGGCTGACAAGATTTCTGCCGTTTCTGACAGCACGGAGAGCGGATTCATTGATGATATTTGCGAGCTCAGCACCGGATGCACCGGCAGTAGCTCTTGCAACGGCATTATAGTCCACACCGGGTTCAGTTTTAATTTTATTGGCATGAACTCTGAGTATAGCTTCACGTCCGGCGAGGTCAGGGAGTTCAGCGGGGATACGTCTGTCAAAGCGGCCCGGTCTGAGGAGGGCAGGGTCAAGGGATTCCGGACGGTTAGTTGCAGCGAGTATGACAACGCCCTTTTTGCCGTCGAATCCGTCCATTTCCGTGAGGAGCTGGTTGAGGGTCTGCTCACGCTCATCGTTTCCGCCTATCTGGCCGTCACGTTTTTTACCGATAGTGTCTATCTCATCGATAAAAACGATACATGGAGCTTTTTCATTAGCCTGCTGGAACAGGTCACGGACCTTAGCAGCGCCCATACCAACGAACATCTCAACGAATTCTGAGCCTGAGATAGAGAAGAAGGGGACATTGGCCTCTCCTGCAACCGCCTTTGCGAGAAGGGTCTTTCCGGTTCCGGGAGGGCCTACGAGGAGGGCACCCTTAGGAAGGTCAGCACCTATCTCAGCATATTTCTGAGGATTATGCAGGAAATCCACGATTTCTTCGAGAGCTTCCTTAGCTTCATCCTGACCGGCAACATCAGCGAAGGTCTTTCCGGTCTGAGCCTTGACATAAATTTTTGCATTGCTCTTTCCGAATGACATAGCATTTCCGAGGCCGCCCATGCGCTTGCTCATAGCCTTCATAAGAACTATCCACAGAACGATCATAAAAACAAGAGGCAGCACCCAGGATATGAAGAAGGCAGCGATAGGATTTTCTTCTTCTATACTACCGGTGAAATCGATATCATTTTCGCTTTTGTAGAGTCTGTTGACAAGCTCCGGGTCTTCGATCTTTATAGTTGAATACAGCTGTTCAGAGCCGTCAGCACCTTTGACCTTGAACAGGATAGAGTCCTCTTTTATCTGGACCTTTTCGACTGTACCATCATCTATCTGTTTAAGGAAAAAGCTGTAATTTGTATCCTTTATCTTTGCCTTTTTCACAGCAGGAATGACAAAAGCGTTGTAGAGCAGTATCAGCACTACCGTGATGATGGCAAAAACGAGGAAGCTTCGTTTATTCTTGTTGTTTTTTTCTTCTTTCATTGAAGAGATCAACTCCTTTACATGAGAAGATTATAACATATAATTGATAAAAAAACAACAAGCAAATTGTGAGATTTCTGAAAGTTGTGTGAAAGAAGAAAATGGGAAAACTGCAGTTTTCAGGCTGACAAAAATAAGGCTCCGCTGAAATGCGGAGCCTTGTAATGATTATTTTTCAGGGAGTGTTACCTGCTTGAGGAGGAATTTCTGTATAGAAAGAGCGTCCTTAGGAGTAACACCTGAACCCGGCTGATAGCAGTCGGCGTTTGCTTCACCTTTTTCTGTAAGAGAATACTTGTCGCCGTTTGCGATAGACTGCATTATAAGAACAGCGTCGTTCATCTTAACGACCTTATCGCAGTCAGCGTCGCCGTAGAGAACGTCTTTATCAGGAGTAGTTGTAGGCTTTGTGGTAGGAGCTGTCGTCTCCTCTTCTGCAGGAGTAGTACCGTCTGGCTCTGTACCGCCGACGAGGACGCCGTCAACGTAGATACACATATTCTCGTTCTTAACCTCCGGCGGATCATCTACAGCGGCGAAATCGCCTTCCTTGCCGATCTTCATAGTCTTGTAGCTCCAGTCGTTTTCCGGATCCCAAAGATCGCCGTAGTACATACCAAGATCGAACTGGTATTTTTTACCGGAGTTTGCTATAACATAGTTTTCCCATGTTACTTCAACGTAGTAAGTATCCGGTGTTTTATCGTACTTGAACGGGCCGGTGAGGATACCGTCAGCACCTACTTCACGGTCCTCAGTACTTGACTGGTCGAAGAGCTCACGAACATTGGTAACACCAGCGATACCGTTTTTACACTCGCTGACGTTGAAGTAATAGCGTACTGATGAAGTTGTAGCAGGCTTTGTTTCGCCTGTAAGGACCTTGAATGATACCTGAGTAGTACCGGAGCCGTCACCGTTCTTGTTAGGCTTATCGAGAGCGACAGCCTCGACCCAGTAGCCCTTTCCGCCGGATGTACCTGAACCGTAAACTCTCTTCTCGTCCTCAGGAGGGAAGTTGGGAGTTATTGCCATATCAGGAGTGCCGTAAACTGCATAGAGACCGGCAGAAGCACCGGGGAGACAAGCGTTGTAGTCGATAGTTACCTCATTTTCGGTATACTCTCTTGTTTCGTCCATATGGGAATCTTTATTGTCAGGACCGCCGGCAAGAGCGCCCCAGAGGATATGCTTCTGCTCACGGGGATCCTCAGCCATGAGAAGTCCGGAAGCTGCACGGTGGTGGGGATTCTTTACAGATATATCATTGTAGCCTACGATATAGCATCTTGGACCGTGAGTGCCATTGATGCCGGTAAGTACGGAATACTGAGCCCTTTCTTTGAAGGTAGTGTCATTTTTGCCGAGGATATAATCCATCTGCTTTCTTGCCCATTCACTCCATTCGGTGGGTTTTTCGTTATGATACTTATCGTAGAGGAGGCATATGAACTGCATAGCAGTATTGTAACGGCAGCTTCCCCATGTGTTGATCCATGCAAAGCCCTGGGCGGTTTCCTTGCCCTTCCATGTTTTCAGGCATTTTCCGAGGCAGTCATCGTCCCAGAAATCCTTGAAGACATATTGGTTCTTGCCCTGAGCTTTTCTGATCTGGTTTACCAGGTCGAGTTCAGGGTGCTCCTGATTGATAACAGCCCACATAACAGCAGCTCCGCCCCACATATCGTTCCAGTTGTAGCAGTAGCCTGAAGGAGCGTAGTAATCGAAGTATTTAACAGCCTCATCGAAGACGTGCTCATCACCTGTAGCAAGGTACATCCATGCAGCAGCCCAGCAGTAGTCATCCTCCCACTTGTCAGAGCCGTAGAACTGTACAGGGCCGTCATCATTGTCTGAAAGCTGCTTGGGATTCTCATTTGAGAAGTCCCAGAGAGCCTGGGCATACTTCAGAGATTTTTCAGCATATTCCGGATCAGAATCCTTGAAGTTGAGGTAGTTTATAGCCAGTGAAGCGCAGGCAGAAACAACATAGTCTGTCTGAGGCTTATCTGCTGTCAGGAAGAAAGCAGGACGGGGCATAGTGTCTACCTCAGGTGAGTTCCATATCTTGTGGTCGATATTTCCCTCGCCCACCTGATAGCAGTGAGCGATGACCTTTCCGTCCTTGTCGAGGAAGGTACACTTCATAAGGTAGTCATTGAAGTGGCGGAGAATAGTCTCCATATGATCGGCCTGTTCCAGCTTCTTGTAAACGTCACGGTACTCATAGTAGCCCCAGCCGAGAGAAGCTGCGGAGTAGTTCTCCGGCATACCGAATTCAACGTGGTCACCGGCATCATGGAAGCCTCCGGAAACATCAATAGTATTGTCGCCGTCGGGATCGAGTATATCCTTGTATTTTTCCATGAATTCAGCAGAGAGGTTAGTACCGCCCTTACTGGACTTTTCTTTTACGCCGTCCCATTCGATCATAGGAACATGGGCGTCATAAGTATGGCAGCTTCCGCGCCATGAGAGCAGGTTCTCATTCTCTTTGATCTCGCCGCACATATTTGCGTCGTAGAAATAAAGAGAATACTGTAGAGCACGGGCGTAGTCGATATCCAGACCTGAGTCCTGAACGACTTCGCTGATCGGTGCGCAGAACTGCTGCTCTTCGGATTCGTCAGCGGCGAGTACCGGCGCAGTAGATGCGATACTTGTCGCAAAGGTGGCAGCACCGAGTATACCGGCGATAATGCGGTTAGAAAGCTTCATTTTATATCATCCTCCTGAAATGATTATTGATTATTAAAGCAGTTTGTCTGTTATATGCAGCAGGAATTTCTGTATCTCGAGAGCATCCTGCGGGGTTATACCGCTTTTGTCTCTTTCAAAGACATTAGCGTTTATTTTGCCTTTGGAAGACAGTCTTGTGGGTTCAGTTCCATCCTCGGCGAATCTGTCGGGGTTGGAGATAGACTGCATTATAAGAACGACATCGTTCATTTTTACATAGCTGTCGCAGTCGGCATCGCCCGGGAGGAAGTCAGCGGGGACATCCTCCGAAGCCGGTTCAGTAACGTCGGAGCTGCTCAGCGGATAAGATTTAAGGTCAGGGAGATCATCGAGAGTGATACAGTAGTCACTGTTATAGATCTCAACAAGGTTGTCCACAGGGTTATTCTGCTCACTGGTAAGAAAGTTCATATACCACGGGCAGAAATAGAGCCAGGCAGCTTTGTCATTGACGAGATTTTCCAGTGAAGGGATAGAGTCGTTCTCGGACATAGTGACCATTTTCTTCCCGTTCGTACCCTTGACAAGACTGTAGAACGTTGAAGCGATAGAGCTTAGATTCGGCAAACCGTCTGCTGCATTGTACTTATCGTATCCCACGATATCCACAACGTCATCACCCGGATACCAGTTTTCGGAAACAGGCGAGGTATAGCCTGTCCAAACCCATATAAGGTTATCGAGACCATACTCATTTGTGAGCTTGTCATAGAGGAGCCTGTAGAGCTTCTTGCAGGGTTCAGGACCCTCAGCGCCCCACCAGAACCAGCCTCCCTCAGCCTCATGAAGAGGTCTCCACAGGATAGGTACATCAGCATCCTTGGCCTTTTTCAGTTCTCCTGCTATGAGTTCGATATCGGCAAGGACTTTTTCGTGTTCCCATGTACCTTCTGTCACAGCATTAGTAACGCTGAAAGTGGTATATGGAGTATTTCCGGTGGATTCAACGTAGAAGGCGATCTTCTCGCTGTCTTTTTCTGTGGGGACGTTCCAGTGCCAGGTGACTGTAGCAATACCGTGGTACTTATTGGTCCACTCGATAATTCTTCCTGTTGCGTTATCACGCCAGGTTGTGTCGGTGGTGTTGTATGAGAGCATATCTATTCCACGGATAGCAGGCTGCTTGCCGGTCTTATCCATGATGTACTCGAATTCTGCCTCATTATCCTTTATATAAGTATCAGGATCGTTCCACTGGTTGTAGTTGTGGTCGCCGCAGTACTCCTGCTGACCGGAGATTATATGTTTTCCGTACTGGTCACAGAGGAAGCTGTAGAGCCTTTTTGCTGAATCTGAGGCATTTTTGTTTGACAGCTGCCGTGTAGGAGAAAGCTCTTTCAGAGACTTATCAGCTGGTTTAAGAGTCAGGTAGTCGAAGAAAGTATAGCCCCAGTAAGCCTTCAGTTCGATAGTATTTTTTCCGGCTTTGAGATTAACAACACCGCCGGAGGTCTCGCTGAAGCTCAGGTTGTAAGGGAAAGTGACCTCGCCCTGGTTCACTCCGTTTACATTCAGGTACTGAACTTTCTTGTTTTCATCGGTTGGTTCGCAGTAGCAAATCGACAGCTCATAGAGTCCTGCCTCCGGGACATCTACATCCACGCTGACGGTAGTACCTTTCTGGTCGAGGTAAGAAAAACCCTTGCCTGAAAAGGTATCGATTTTTGTTTCAGCCGGGATGTCTTTGGCCTTATCAAAGCCTTCCATTCCGGTGCCATAGATCTTTCCGCCCTGAGTTGCTCCGTCTTCAAATTCGTATTTGAGAACGGCCTCGGCCGCAGAAACTTGTGCCGGCGGAGCTGCCGGGAGATCAATTCCTGCTGCTGCGATGACTGCGGCAAGTGCTGTGCCTACAGACGATCTTAGCAGTGGTCTCATAATTCGGCCCCCTCCTTGATTATTAAATTTTCGCTTAAACGATAAAGCTGCTGACTGCGATTTAATTAAAAATGCTTTAAGCAACAGCTTTACATAAAGCTTTCGCTATAATAATAACATGATTTCACAAAAAAATCAATAGTTTTTTATAAAAATCCCTGAAAATGGTCAATGGGCAGTATTCTGCAATTTTTGGTCAGAAGTGTTTACCTGAGACTTTTTTTAGCAGCACAGAGACAAGAGCGGCTGTCAGGAGAATGAGACCGGCTATTCCGAAAGCATCAGGTACATCCACAGGAGCGTTGCTGCTGTCCTGGAGGGAGAAGCTGCCGGAGGTGCGCAGCTCAATGGAGTTGTTTTCGGCATAGTTTTCAGCGGGACTGCCGGCTTCTGCCAGAACACAGAAGCTATCCGTAACGGTATGTCCGCTGCTGTCAGGAGTATATCCCAGAGCCTCTACACCGAACCGGTCAACAGAGGGTGGGATGTAGATCTCGTTCAGGGAGTCACACATAAAAAAGGCGAAGTCTCCTATAGCTGAGAGCTTCTCGTCCATAGACACACTGCTCAGGGCGGAACAGCCTGAGAAGGCGAATTTTTCGATCTCAACCACATTATCGGGGATAGTTATCTCAGTCAGTGAGACGCAGTTCCTGAAGCATGAGTCCGGGACGACGGTTATACTTTCGGGCAGAGTGACATAGGAGAGTGAAGAACACTGACAGAAACATCCCATTCCCATATCGATCAGATCTTCTGGCAGGTCAGCCGATTCAAGTGAAGTGCATTGATAGAAGCAGTGGTGTCCCATATGCCTGAGGGAGTCCGGGAAAATGATCTGTTTAAGTGTTGAGCACTGATAAAAGGCATTGTCACGAATTTCCGTAACAGGATGACCGTCTATTTCATTCGGGATCATGATGAATTCGGGTTGACCGGAATAACCTGTTATAGTGACCTCATTATCGATAACTGAGTATGTGAAAGAATTTGAGCTGTTGTGCTCCATAAAAGCTCCTCCTTAGTAATGCGTTTGCAGCCGATATATGAAAAAATTATACATTGCTGCCGGTAATTTGTTAATGGGAAAAATGTGACAGCTTTCAGCAGAAATCGTCACTATATAATGTATATCCGTTCATATCTGCCTGATATTACAATTTACTCTGTCGAAAAGAGCGGCGGAAAGCCGAAAGATACTTGCATAAATTGTCGGAATATTGTATAATGAATGTTAGAACGATCTTTATACTTGTTCTGCAATCCCTTGCAGATGCACAAAATGGTGTCGGAATTTCAGCGGAGTGTATAAAATGGATCTTTTTGCCAACCCTTATGGGCGAGGTGAAAAAGATGAAAAGGTACATCACATTTATTATTGCGGGAGGACTTTTGCTTTCCGTGTTCATAACAAATACATTCTCTGTGATAAGGGACGGCAGAAGGCTTGACCGCCTTAGAGGGAGCGTACTGCGGCTTCATATCCTTGCTGACTCTGACAGCGAGGAGGATCAGGAGCTGAAGATACTTGTAAGGGACGAGCTGCTGCGGAACAGCAATGAAATTTTCGGGAGTGCGGACTCCCTGGAGGAGGCGGAAGCTGCCGCAGCGGAAAAGCTGCCTGAGATAGAGGCGCTGGCCGAGAGAACTCTCCGGAGCCGGGGCTGTTACGATAAGGTGACTGCTGAGATAGCGGATGTGGATTTTGATGCAAGAGTCTACGGTGATATAACCATGCCCGCAGGCCGCTACAGGGCGCTCCGTGTCCGGATAGGCAGGGCAGAGGGACATAACTGGTGGTGCGTTATGTATCCGCCGCTGTGCTTTCCGGCAGCAAGAGAGGTAGAGGACGATAAGAAGGCTGAAGAAGAATTCTTCGATGATGAGGAACGTGATATACTCTATCATCCGAAGAAATATCAGCTCAGATTTGCGATATGGGATAAAATGAAGAGCTGGCTGGATTTGTGAGTTGTGCAAAATGCCGAAAATGCTGACGGCTCTTGACAAATCCTGTAATAGGGTGTATACTATTTGAGTAAACAAAGCAGAACTATGCGTTCTCACCGTCAGGCAAAGCTTAAACGGTCAATATGTGAATGAAGCTGTCACAGCTTTATAAGTGTATTGTATGAGTGCGGATAATTTCTGCACTCATTTTTGTTTTAAATTTTATAGTTGGAGGTGCTTGACTATTAGCAAACAGGAACTGCAGATCAACGAAGAGATAAGAGACAAGGAAGTTCTCGTAATCGACGCTGACGGAACTAAGCTCGGTGTATTATCATCCAAGGAGGCACAGCAGATAGCCTTTGATAAGGATCTCGATCTCGTTAAGATTGCTCCTAACGCCACCCCGCCCGTATGCCGTGTCATGGACTACGGAAAGTATTGTTTCGAGCAGGCTAAGCGTGAGAAGGAAGCCAGAAAAAATCAGAAGGTCGTTTCCATCAAGGAGATCAGAATGTTCTCTACGATCGATACCCACGATTTTGAAACAAAGGTGAATCAGGCTGTAAAGTTTTTGCAGGGAGGAGACAAGCTTAAGGTATCAGTAAGATTCCGCAAGCGTGCGATCGCTCATCCTGAGCTTGGAAACGAGCTGCTTGACAGATTCAAGGAAGCAGTTTCAACAGTCGGCACTGTGGAAAAGCCAGCTAAAATGGAGGGACGCAGCATAGTGATGTTCGTTTCCCCGAAGGCTGCTAAGTAAGGAGGATCATATAATGGCAAAGGTTAAGGTTAAAACTCATTCAGGCGCAAAGAAGCGTTTTAAGGTTACAGGTACCGGTAAGGTCAAGTATCAGCACACAAACAAGAGACACAGACTTACCCAGAAGGATACCAAGCGCAAGAGAATCGCTCGTAACGCAGGAGTTGCTGATTGCACAAACGCTCCTACAATCAAGAAGCTCGTTCCTTATCTTTAATTCGTAAGCGGTAATTCCGCAAAATCAAGGAACATCTACCGGTTGACCCGTAATTTTATTTTTGGAGGTAAAAGACTATGGCACGTATTAAAGGTGCAATGATGACTCGTAAGAGAAGAAATAAGACTTTAAAGCTTGCTAAGGGCTATTTCGGCGCTAAGAGCAAGCACTTCAAGATGGCTAAGCAGGCCGTAATGAAGTCAGGCAACTACGCATACATCGGAAGAAAGCAGAAGAAGAGACAGTTCAGACAGCTCTGGATCACAAGAATCTCAGCTGCTGCTAAGCTCAACGGCATG
>DFHF01000033.1:0-31512 GCA_002371825.1 Ruminococcus flavefaciens
GCAGGAGATTTCAGAAACGGCGTAACTTTTGAGCTTGACGGTCAGGTAGTACAGGTCATTGAATTCCAGCACGTTAAGCCCGGTAAGGGAGCCGCTTTTGTAAGAACTAAATACAAGAATGTAATCACAGGTTCAGTTGTTGAAACTTCTTTCAACCCTACAGCTAAGTTCCCTACAGCTTTCGTTGAGAGAAAGGATATGCAGTACAGCTACAGCGACGGCGATCTTTACTACTTCATGGACCTTGAGTCCTATGAGCAGGTACCGATCAGCGCAGACAAGCTTCCTGACAGCTTCAAGTTTGTTAAGGAAGAGATGATCTGTAAGGTACTTTCTTATAAGGGAAGCGTTTTCGGTGTTGAGCCGCCTAACTTTGTTGAGCTCGTAGTAACTCAGACAGATCCCGGCTTCAAGGGCGATACAGCAACTAACGCAACAAAGCCTGCAACACTTGAGACAGGTGCAGAGATCAAGGTTCCGCTCTTTATCGATGAAGGAGAGAAGATCCAGATCGATACAAGAACAGGCGAATACATGTCAAGAGCATAATTCTTTTCAAAACCATTTCTGAGAGGAGGAGCTGTTTATGAAGCTTACAGAGAAAATGTCTTATTTACAGGGACTGCTTGACGGTCTCGATATCGATACCTCTACAAAGGAGGGCAAGGCTCTGGTACAGATGTCAGAGGTAATGTCCGAACTGGTAATGTATGTAGAGGATCTTCAGTCTCAGGTCGATGAACTTACTGAGCTTTGCGATATCCTTGATGAGGATCTGGGTCAGGTAGAGGACGACTTCTACGAGGACTGTGATTGCTCCGGAGACTGCGATAGCTGCGACGAAGAGGACTGGAGAGACGACGGCGAAGACGACGAAGACGATGATTTCGACTTTGACGATGACGATGATGATGAGCTTTATGAGATCACCTGCCCAACCTGCGGTGATACTATCCTTCTTGACGAGGGAATGATAGATGAAGGCTCTATCAATTGTCCTAACTGCAACGAACTTCTTGAGTTCGACTACGATGACCTTACAATAGAGGATTTCGAGGGCGAAGCTGAGGAAGAAGCAGAAGAGGATAAGGAATAATAAAAGCAATAAGCGGACAGCACAGGGAATTTCCCTTGGTTGTCCGCTTTTATCTTTCGTATGTAGCAAGGATATGAAGAGCGACATCCCGCCGGGTCTGCCGGGTATTCATGGCTTGTTTTTCAATATATCTGTGAGCCTGTGGCTCAGTGAATTTTAGATACTCCATAAGTGTGCATTTAGCACGGTTTATGAGGCGCATTTCGTCGATCTTTGTAAGAAGACCGGCGTTTTCTTTTTTCAGTCCCATCATTCTTGAACGTGAAGCAGAAAGTGAATTTATAGCAGCGATGATGCTCTGGCGGCTGGCATTTTTTGAAATAACAGCTATACCGGAATCAGAAACTTTCTCCGCAAGATCGTCCCGGATATAGCTTCCGCAGATAAGTAGGACAGCTGCCGAAGAGGTATCTGCCACACTGAGAGCAAGCTCCTGACCAAATTCATCAGGCAGGGGACAGTCGATGACGACAAGTTCAGGTTCAGCCTTTGAGTGCAGAGAGCGCCTGAGCTCATTTCCGCACGATAGGCTATATACTGAAGAGAAACCTTCACCGCGGAGAATTGAGCTGAAAGAAGCGGAGCGTTCATGAGATGATGAAACAATAACAGCATTTTTCATTTTATCACCTTAAACGAACTTAAAGTATGCCTTGTCCTCAAACTCGTCCTTGCTTTTAGCAAGATTGTACTCCTGTATCTCGGTATCGAGAGTTCTGAAAATATTGGCTCTGATCTCAGGAGAAAGAGTTCTGCTGATAAAGTCGCTGTCCTTTGCGACAGAAACAGCTTCTTCAAGGGAACCTGGAAGTGTATCGAAGCTACCGGTAGAGTTGGTTTTCATAGTGCTGTCGAGGAGTGAGCAGTCATTGAGCTTGATACCCTCGATACCGGCGGCAAGAATAAGTTTAAATGCAACATATGGATTGCAGGCAGCATCAGCAGATCGAAGTTCGATCCTTGGAGAAACGCCTACAGCCTTAGGTATCCGGATAAGCTGTCCCAGATTTTCAAAGGACCAGTTGACATATTTCGGAGCATACCCGATACCCAGACGCTTATATGAGTTAGTAGTACAGTTCAGGAAAGCAGTTATTTCACGGATATGTCTCAGAAGGCCTGTAATGAAGCATTTCCCCTCATGTGACATTCCATCGGGACCGGAGGTGAAGATATTATCCCCGCCTTTTTTAAGGCTCAGAGAGATACTCAGAGCGCTGCCGTGCTCATCGGGGAGCGGCTTGGGCATAAATGAGGCAAAGAGACCGTTCTGAGCGGCAATGGACTTAACTACAGTCTTATAGTGAGCCATATTATCGGCAGCGGTGACAGGTTCATTCTCACGGAACTCTATTTCGTTCTGACCGGGACCGTGTTTATGGCATGAGCTTTTAGGGCTGAGGCCCATTTCTTCAAGGGAGAGACAGATCTCACGTCTTGGATTTTCGCATTTATCCAGGGGAGCGACATCCATATAGCTGCCCTTGTCGTGAGGAATTTTTGTAGGCTCGCCGTGTTCATCCAGTTCAAAGAGATAGAACTCGCATTTAGTGCCCATTTCGCAGGAGTAGCCGTCAAGTCTGAGGGAATTGATAAAGCTTGTGAGCTCAGTACGCATATCGCCGGGATAATCTGATCCATCGAGATTTTTAAGTGAGCAGAAAAATCTTACAACACGTCCGGACTTAGGTCTCCATGGGAGTACAGAAAGCGTTGATATATCAGGTACCAGAAGCAGGTCTGAACATCCCTCATGTATACAAGATGCATCGAAAGGGATACCGTACTCAAAGGCACGAGGGAGCTCATTTGGCATAATGGCCAGATTTTTAAGACTTCCAGTCATATCGCAGAATGTAAGTCTGATAAATTTAACATCATTCTCCTCAACGAAGTTAAGGATCTCTTTAGGAGAAAAGCTCATTTTATGACCTCCGTAATAATTTCTCATCATAATATTATACTACTTTTCGGAAAAAAAGTAAATAGAGAGTTAAAAAAATCCTCCTGCATGAAGCAGGAGGAGGTTAATTTGAGCATTTCTTAGTGAAGAACTTATTTTTTCAGTATATATTTCAGTTCAGCAGAGACGATCTTTCTTCTTACAGTAACTGCACGGATTGGTCTGAGCAGCCATGCAGCGGGGATGAGCCACTTATGTCTGTAAGCCCAGGGAAACCAGGTCTTATAGTGCTCCATAGGCGGGAACAGTCTGTGAATGATATATTGACTTAATGAGTTATTTTCGGAAATTCCTTTTTCAACTTTATGTTTTGCAGAGTTGAATATAGTGCCGTATGTGCCGGAGAAAATGAAATAATCGAGAGCTTTCTTATCCTCAAGGGACAGCTTTTTCAGTGAGAAAATTTTATCTGCGAGTTCACGGCAGTTCTTTTCAAAATCGGTCATACCGAGGATACTGAGCTGTTCCGAGATATAGTCCCAGTTGAGGGAGCCGCTGTATTTTCTGATGAAGATAAAAATATCCAGCAGAGATCTCACACCGGTACCGCCGCCGAAGTAATGCTTATGTTCATGGGCGAGCATATAGATATAGAAATCCTCATTAGTGAAGTGGTAACCGAATTGGTTATTGCTGTCTTTGATGAGTTTTTCGCTGATATTTTTGTAATAGTTATAGAAAGTGCCCTGTGAGTACTCCATAAAAAGGTCAAAGTGCATCTCAAAATTGCTGACAGGCTCTTTATGGTAAGCATCGTTATTATATTTCATATAGTACTCATTGGTGAATCCGAGCTCCAGCATTATACTTTTGATCTTTTCACGGTACTGCGGATCGCAAAGGATATCATTATCTGACATTTGTCTCATGCCAAGCTTAGGGTACCAGTCTTTAAGGATAGCGCCTTTAAGGGGCATATACCATATCCCTTCCTCTTCCAGCCTTTTCAGTATCCTGGAGCGTTCAGCATCGAGGAGGATATTTTTTCTGATAGCCTTTTCTTTAGCCTGAGTAAAACCGTGATCCTTGATGCCGGCTGATTCAAGTCCGTAAGCCACAGCAGCGCTCAGGATATGTTTTTCGCAGACACTGAGGAGGTCTTCCAGATCGATCCCTGCCACACGTTCAGCAGAAGGCACCTTGCCGTTAACTGCACAAGCGGTGAGATACAGCATATCATAGGCATTTTTTCTGAACTCATTATTATCCATTTTTATCGATCACTCCATTTTCAGTAAATTCGAGTATCCTGTCGCAGATACTAAGAGAAGCAGGACGGTGGGTAACGATAACGACGGTCTTATCCGTCATATTTCTGAGGTTTTCAAGAAGCTTTTTTTCCGTAGCTTCATCGAGGGCACTTGTAGACTCATCGAGAAGCAGGACAGGGCTTTCGGAAAAAACAGCTCTTGCAATTGCTATACGCTGCATCTGTCCCTCTGAAAGACCGGTACCCCGTTCACCGAGGACGGTATCGATACCGTTATCGAGTTCGCTTACAAACTCATCTGCACAGGCGATTTTCAGGGACTTAGCAATACGCTCTTCATCATTTGCAGCAGAGCAGTCAGCGAAAGAGACAACGTCCCTGATAGTACCGCTCATAAGCTGATTTCCCTGAGGCACATATGCGAACAGCCTGTGATAGGCAGGGGAGAGCTCCTTAGCATTTCCGGACAAGTCAGTCATGAGGCGCTTTCCCGAATCGAGTCTGTAAATACACATAAGCAGTTTCAGTACAGTAGATTTTCCGCATCCGCTGTGACCGGTAAAAGCGACATACTGTCCCTTTTTGATCTCGAGGCTGATATCAGAGAGTACAGCAGGCATATTTTCCTTGCTTAGATCTCTGATGCTGTCAGAAGCGGGATAATAGGTGAATTCAGCGTTCTGAAGCTTTATTGAAGCGAAGCTGTTATGGTATTCGCTGAGTATATCATCGATACTCAGAGGCTGACATGAGCTGTCATCGGAGAAGCTTTCGATCTCCATAAGTCTTTCTGCACTTGCAGTCATAGCATAGAACTTAGGGAGATATCCTGTAATATTAGCAAATGGGGACTGTATCTGAGCAATAAGCTGAGTGATAGCAGTAAGTGTACCATAGCTTATAGAGCCGACAAGAATGCCATAGCCGCAGTAAACGACTCCGGCGATATACATACCGTTCATACCGGCCTGAAATCCAATATTACAGAGGTTTGAGAAGCGCATTCTCTTCATTCTTGCAGCTCTGTGTTCTGACATTTTATCGGCAGCCTGTTCTTCTGCAGGGCCTTCGGCTGCGAAGGAGCGTATCATCATCATACTGCTCAGTCTTTCCTGCAGGAAGATACGCAGACGGCCGTCTTTTTCCTGGATATTTTTATGCAGTCTTTTCAGTATTTTTCTGAATCCGTAGGTGGTAACGATAAGGGCGGCACCTGCCGGAAGCATAATGAGGGCGAATCTGTAGTCGAGGATAAGCATCATCACAACGGCACTTATCATCTTCACTATCATTCCGGCGATACCGGGAAGTATCTCAACGCTGTTATTTGCGACTACCACAGTATCATTAGTGAGGCGGTTCAGCCATTCTCCGGAGTGAACGGCACTTATAGTAGCGAAGTCCTTTTTAAGGATATTGCCGAGCAGTCTTTGCTTGAAAAGATTTTCAAGGGCAGAGCGGGAGAACTCCTCAAGGAATCTGATGACAGCACGCATAGTGATCTGAGCAGCCACCAGGAGAATTATCATAATGACATTGAAACGGAAGCCGCTGCGGTCGCTGTCCACAGCGCAGTCAACGATATTTCTGAGCAGGAGGGCATACAGAACGCCGGAAGCTCCGTTGAGAGCCTGAACGATCATCAGCAGGAGGATATTCCATTTTTTTCTGCCGGTCACTGAAAAGAGCCATTTTACGGAGTTGTTCTTCATCGTTTTAATTTTCTTTTGATCTTGTCTCTGACACGGAACAGCGGTCTTTTGATAAACAGCAGGTCGATCCACAGGTGAACGTACAGCTGGTAGAGCTTTTCGTCTGTCTTATGCCATTTGCCCTTGTGGCAGAATTCAGTGACGATCCCCTTTATCTGCTCAGGCTTGACATATTCCAGCTGCCAGCAGTTATCACCTATGATAATGTATTTTCCGTTTTTAAAGCGTACTACACGGTGGATAACTCCCTGAAGATCAGGGCGGACGTACATAACAAGATCATAGCGTTCAGGTTTTTTTGTAAGCTTTTTTATAAGCACGGCATCACGGCCTCCGACGATCATCGGGCGCATACTTATCCCACTTGGAACGCTGATATAGCTGCCGTGCTTTTCAAGCTGATCGAGCTGAGCCTTACCCATCAGTCGTCGATAGCTCCTATTTTTCTGAGCTGGTCAATGATCTTTC
Organism: Ruminococcus flavefaciens; assembly: GCA_002371825.1. Classification (GTDB taxonomy): domain Bacteria; phylum Bacillota; class Clostridia; order Oscillospirales; family Ruminococcaceae; genus Ruminococcus; species Ruminococcus flavefaciens_L. Next base: position 6,450 of record DFHF01000033.1, read on the forward strand.
TGACGTCTTTTCTTGCGATCTCATCGGAGACATCCCATTTCTTCTGCATTTTAGCGATTATCTCATCCTCAGTAGTCTCCTTTTCGAGGCATTCGATGATAAAACCGGCAGTAGCATTACTGCGGACGAGTCCGGAGAATTTTGCGGCACCTGTAGAGACGAGGAGCTTTTCATCGCCGTCATTATGAGCTAAGAATCCGTTATTGAGTTTCATATGGATCATCCTTTCATTCCGTTATAAGATACCTCTGCGGCTTCGATATCCATATTGCAGCCGAGTCTGTAAAGTGGAGTGACAGCGGCGAGTTTATCGATAAGGCAGAGAGTTTTTTTCATGCTTAAAGGGTCAGCCGGCCTGTAGACCTGCTGCATCAGCATAGAATAAGCCTCGCTTTTGCTTATACGGCAGATAGAATTCTTATCTGCACGGGTAAGGATACACAGTCCTTTAAGCGGGACAGACATATTGCAGCCAAGGCGGTGTTTTCCGTTATAGGGAGTACCGTATGCGATGACACCGTTTTCAGTTATCCTGAGAAGAGGCTTGTCATCGTTGACCATGACAGCTTTTTCGCCCAGGAGTTCTCTCCAGAGGCGGGTATGAGTAGATTTTCCTGTTCCTGATCTTGCAGTGAACAGATACCCCTGACCGTCAACAGCGATGACCGAGCCGTGGAAAAGAATGGTATCGTATTCTGGCATATGGTCAGCGATCTTTCGGTAAACAGCCAGTTCCTCAAGATAGTCATCGGAGAAGTTCCTGACTTCACGGCCTTCTGCGATATCTTCTCTTGCAGATTTTTTTCGTTCAAAGTCGATATCAGCCTGAGTTATCTTCACGATAAGGTCCGGGGAACCGTCCGAGACGTAGTCCTTGCAGTAATCATGGACGCTGTTATATAAAGAGGTCACTTCGATGACCTTTTCGGCAATAAGATATTTATTTGTTATCATTTCGTATCTCCATTTTTGGGGGAGTAAGGCAGATCGTACATCTTTTTTATTATAACATCGGAGCGGATATCTTTCAAGCATAGCAATATCATGTTTACAAATTGTTCATATTTGTAAAATTGCAAAGAAACAGCCCGAAAAAAATTGCCTTATCTTTTCATTTTTTTTGCATTTTTATGAGGATTCCATGTAAGAGCCGGTGCTACAATGTATATAGAGAAAAGCTCCTGAGGAGGCAGCGATATGAGATATACTATTCACATAAATAACGAAACAGCAGCAAAGGAATACGAAGAATTTGTAAGCGGACATCCCTGCGGCACCTTCACACAGTCACTGAAGTGGGCAGATGTAAAGCCGGGATGGAAGCATGAGGCAATTGCAGTAAAGGATGAAAACGGCGATGTAAAAGGTGCCGCACTCATACTCATAAGGAAGATACCGGTACTGAATACAGCATTTCTCTATTGTCCGAGAGGACCGGTCTTTGACCATGGTGACTATGAGACTCTCAACGAGCTTCTTGAAGCGATAAGAGAGATAGGCGAGGCTCTTGGAGCCTGCATATTCAAATGCGACCCTGCGATAACAGCAGATGACATAAATGCAAAAATGATGATAGCAGCAGGTTTCAGAGTGAAAAAGACATCAGAGGACAATCTGATACAGTCAAAGAGCAATTACATACTGCCCTTCAAGGGACGTTCAAAAGAGGAGCTCTTTGCGGCATTCCACAAGAAATGGCGCTACAATATAAGGGTCGCAGAAAGACATGGTGTAAAATGCAGAGTATACGGCAGAGAAGCTCTGGACGATTTCTGCACTCTTATGAAAGAGACCGGTCAGCGTGACGGATTCTGCATAAGGAGCAGGGAGTACTTCGAGAGATTCCTGGATGCCATGGGAGACAACGCAAAGCTCTACATGACATACTGCGGAGGGATGCCTCTTGCCGGAGCAATAAATGTTACCTATGCCGGTACTTCAAGCTATGTCTACGGAGCCTCATCCTGTCACATGAGAAACGTAATGCCCAATTATCTTATGCAGTGGACTATGATAAGCGATGCAGCAGACAATGACTGCACTGTATACGATTTTCAGGGAGTTCCTCATTATGAGGATGAAAAGCATCCCAATTACGGAGTATACCGTTTCAAGAGCGGATTCAGCGGAGAGGTGATAAGCTACGCCGGCGAGTTTGATATGGTATACAGAAAGACCACAGCATTTCTTGTGAATGCATCAATAAGCATCCGCAAGCTGTTCCTGAAGGTCGCTGCACATTTTTCAAGCGGAGAAAGTGAAGAAATTCCGGAAAAACCATTGACAATTCACCAAAAGGTGGTATAATTGTAGTATATGGCTTTGACGGGACTGACCGTCCTGAAGCACGATTCAGAGAGAAGGCGGATGGTGTGAGCCTTTGCGTGCAGGATGGGTGCTTACCCTGAGCTTCTCCGGAAAACCGGAGCGTATGTCAGCGTTAAGGACAATGAGGGAGGAGGAACAACTCCTCTGAATTTGGGTGGTACCACGAGAGCCTTCGTCCCATTTATGGCGGCGGGGCTTTTTTTGTATCCATTCATATCTGTGCCGTTAGCTCAGTTGGCAGAGCACTGCCTTCTTTATGAAGTCACAGGGTCTTGTAAAAGATGTTAACAGCATTTACAGGTGTCGCAGGTTCGATTCCTGCACGGTACGCCACTTTATATTTATCACAAAGGAGTATATTATTATGCAGTGGACAGGTCTTAACGATCTTCGTGAAAAGTATTTATCCTTCTTCGAGAGCAAGAACCATACAAGAATGGCAAGCGCATCTCTGGTACCCCAGGGTGACAAGAGCCTTCTCCTCATCAATTCAGGAATGGCACCTCTCAAGAAATTCTTCCTTGGACAGGCAACACCTCCCAACAAGAGAGTGACAACCTGCCAGAAATGTATAAGAACTCCCGACATCGAGAGTGTCGGAAAGACAGCACGTCACGGCACATATTTTGAGATGCTGGGCAACTTCTCATTCGGAGACTACTTCAAGACAGAGGCAATCGAGTGGGCATGGGAATTCCTCACAAAGACACTTGAGATACCTGCTGACCGTCTCTGGATAACAATATTCGAGAGCGATGATGAGGCAGAGCAGATATGGGAAAAGCACATCGGCATACCTCACGAGAGAATAATCCGTCTCGGCAAGAAGGATAACTTCTGGGAGCACGGTTCAGGTCCCTGCGGTCCATGTTCAGAGATACACTTTGACCGTGGAGAGGCTTACGGCCCCTTTGAGAGCTTCGAGCAGGCCAGCGACTGCGACAGAGTTATCGAGATATGGAATCTTGTATTCAGCCAGTTCGACAGCGACGGAGAAGGTCACTATGCTGAGATGAAGAACAAGAACATCGATACAGGTATGGGACTTGAAAGACTTGCCTGTGCAATGCAGGGAGTAGACAATATCTTCGAGGTAGATACAGTCCAGAACATAATGAAGCATATCTCACGCATAGCAGGCATCGACTACAAGAAGGATGCAAAGAAGGACGTATCCCTCAGAGTTGTTACAGACCATATCAGAAGCACAACATTCATGGTAGGCGACGGAATCCTTCCTTCAAACGAAGGCAGAGGATATGTACTTCGCCGACTTCTCAGAAGAGCAGCACGTCACGGCAGACTCCTGGGCATCACAAGACCCTTCCTCTGTGAGGTCTGTGATACTGTTATCAATGAAAATGCCGGAGCATATCCCGAGCTTGATGAGAAGCGTGACTACATAAAGAAGATAATCAGCGTCGAGGAGGAGGCTTTTGCCAAGACTATCGACAAGGGTACAGAGCTTCTCACAGGCTTTACCGATGCTCTTAAGGCAGAGGGCAAGACAGTCCTTTCAGGCGACGATGCATTCAAGCTCTCCGACACATACGGCTTCCCGATAGACCTTACAGTTGAAATGTGTGAGGAAATGGGAATAACTGTAGACCGTGACCGCTTCACAGAGCTTGCAAAGGAGCAGAGAGCAAGAGCAAAGGCTGACCACGCTGCAAAGGCAGGTTCATCATGGGCTGACAACAGTATCAGGGTTGACGCACCTGCAACTATATTCACAGGCTATACTGATTTTGAAGTATCCGAGGCTGAAGTTCTTGCCGTATACAGAAACGGTGAAGAGGTAGAGACAGCTGTTGAGGGTGACGATGTAGTCATCGTACTCGATGTTACTCCCTTCTACGCTGAGAGCGGCGGACAGGTAGGCGATACCGGTGTGCTCCTTAACGGCGGAAACATAGCATCAGTAGCAGATACCATAAAGTCAGAGGGACATTTCCTTCACATAGCAACTGTAGAGCAGGGCTGCATCCGCAAGGGCGACAAGGTACTGGCACAGATAGACAAGGAACGCAGAATGGCAATAATGAGAAATCATACCACAGCTCATCTGCTTCAGTATTCACTTCGTCAGGTGCTTGGTGACCATGTACATCAGGCCGGACAGCTTGTAAACGAAAAGGCCTGCCGTTTCGACTTCAACCACTTCAGTGCAATGACTCCCGAGGAGATAGCAAAGGTAGAGGAGCAGGTAAATGCTGAGATAATGAGCGCAGTACCTGTAACAATGCAGGAAATGCCTATTGAAGAGGCAAGAAAGCTTGGAGCAATGGCACTCTTCGGAGAGAAGTACGGCAATACTGTAAGAGTCGTAACAGCCGACAAGTCTGTAGAGTTCTGCGGAGGAACACATATCTCCAATACCTCACAGATAGGACTTTTCAAGATAGTATCCGAGAGCTCGGTAGCTGCTGGCGTAAGACGTATCGAGGCAGTAACAGGTCTTGGAGTGCTTGAGCTCTTAAATGGCTACAAGGATTCTATAGCAAGATCAGCAAAGGCAATGAAGCTTGCAAACGTTACAGAGCTCCCTGAGAAGTGTGCAGCAGTTACAGCTGAGCTGAAGGAGAAGGACAAGAAGATAGAGAGCCTTACACAGCAGATAGCAAATGCAAAGACAGCTTCACTCTTTGACAATGCAAAGGAGATAAACGGAGTTAAGCTTGTAGCAGCAAGACTTGACGGAACAGCTCCCGATGCGCTCAGAAAGCTGGGCGACACCGTAAAGGACAAGGGCGAGGACATAGTAGCACTCTTTGCCGGAACAACAGGCGAAAAGGGAACCTTCTACTGTGTATGCACTTCCGGAGCAGTCAAGAAGGGCGCAAATGCCGGACAGATCGTAAGAAATATTGCAGCTGTAACAGGCGGCAAGGGCGGCGGAAAGCCGGACAGCGCTATGGCTGGTGCAGGAGATATCTCAAAGATAGACGAAGCACTTGCACAGGCAGAGAATATAGTATCAGAGCTCATCAAGTAATACAAAAAACCATCAACTAAAGGCGGCAGCCCATGCCGCCGCTACATACAATAAAAGGAGGATCACTATGGATTGTTTATTCTGCAAGATAATTGACGGAGAGATACCCAGCACAAAGGTCTACGAGGACGAATTTGTATACGCATTCAAGGATATCGCACCTATCGCACCTATGCACATACTCATCATCCCCAAGGTACACATTGCAAGTGCCAATGAGGTAACAGCAGAGAATTCACAGCTTGTTGCAAAGGTATTTGAAGCAGCCGGAAAGATCGCAAAGGAGCAGGGCTATGATAGCTACCGCATAATCAACAACTGCGGAGACGATGCCGGCCAGACAGTAAAGCATCTTCACTTCCACCTTCTCGGCGGAGTAAAAATGGGCTGGGGACCTGAGTCTCTTGGCAAGACAGAATAAGGAGTTGGAATAATGGCTGAAACATATAAAATGACAATTGCAGGGCTGGAAAGAGAGCTTCCCAGATGCCCTCTCAATGAAAAAATGGATATAGCAGCATTTGTAATGTTCTCTGACGTAGAGCTGACAGTAGCCAGTGCAGAGGAGCTTCTCAAGAAATGCGGAGACTTTGACGTTATACTCACAGCTGAGTCAAAAGGCATCCCGCTTGCATATGAGATGGCAAGACAGAGCGGAAAGCCCTATGTTGTAGCAAGAAAGTCAGTAAAGCTTTACATGAGTGATCCGGTAGAGGTAACAGTAAAGTCGATAACAACAGTAAATGTACAGAAGCTTTACCTTTCAAAGGAAAAAGCGGAGCTTCTCAGCGGAAAGAGAGTACTGCTTGTAGACGATGTAATAAGCACCGGCGAGTCGCTCAAGGCGCTTGAAAAGCTGACAGCGGCAGTAGGCGGAGAGATAGCAGGCGAGGCGGCAGTACTTGCCGAAGGCGATGCTGCTGACAGGGACGATATAATCTTCCTGGAAAAACTTCCGCTCTTCTTTAAGTAAGGAAAAAATAATATGAAGCGAAAAATGATTGGAGCTGCGTCAGCGTATATAGCGGGATTATTTTTCGCTTCCTTTTTTACCGGGATAGACCTGTTTTTTCTGGCAGCGGCGGCGGTACTTACGATAGTAGTCGGCATATCCGGAAAATACAGCAGATACGACTATGTTATCATAGCATCATTCTTCGTTACAGGAGCTGTTCTCATGACCGGCAGGACAGCCTATCTTGATTCTGCCGCAAGGGAATATGAAAACGCAAGATTCACATTCACAGGAACAGTCGAAGATATCCGCAGGTATGACGGCGGGGAAGCCATGTACACGCTGAAGGGAAGCGGAGACGGCCGCAGAAGAGTAAAAGTCAGGATATATACTGACGACAGCGGAGCTGAATATGGCGACAGGATAACTGCTGTGAACTGCAAGGCGAGTTTTCCTGAGTCCGATTATCTTTACGACAGTGCAGGCACTTTTCGGGCAGAGGGTATATCCTTCACACTGACATCTCCTGAAGAGGTGCATACCGAGCATACAGACAGGCGAAGACTGAAAAATGCGGCAATGCGCTATCGTGACCGGATGATATCCTGTTTCAGGACAGAGCTTGGTGATGACAGCGGAAAATTTCTTGCAGGAATGGTATTCGGCGAGAAGCAGGGCCTTGACGATGACATCAGGACTTCACTCTACAGGACCGGCATCGGTCATGTGCTTGCGGTCTCGGGACTGCATATATCCATAATAGCCATTGCCATAATGAGTATTTGCAAAGTACTTAGGCTCAGACCGTCCATTTCACTAATAATAACTGATATAGCAGCAGGAGTGCTTATACTTATGGCGAATACACCTGTATCAGCTGTAAGGGCACTTATAATGATAGACCTTTTCTACGGAGCGGAGCTTTTCCGGCGGCAGAATGACACCTTCAATTCTCTGGCCATAGCAGTGCTCATTATAGGACTATCTGACCCATTCTGCATATACAGCAGAGGATTCGTACTGTCTGTGGCGGGAACATTTGGCATAGGAGTATTCGGCCCCTATATGACGAAGAATTTCCCTGTGAGCACAGTTATACAGAGGCTTTTCAGAAATTTCGTGATAATGCTCTGCACATCGGTATTTATAATGCCGTTCTGTATGATGTATTTCGGAGAGACCTCGCTGATATCACCGCTGACGAATATAATACTTGTTCCGTTATGTTCAATAGTACTTGTCCTTGGAGTTATCTATGTATTCAGCGGAGGCATTGCAGCAGTGCTTCCGGCGGCTGGAGTACTTATAAGAGCAGTACTAAGAATATCCGGCAAAATATCTGGTATAAGCGGAGTATGGTTCAGAAGCGGAAGTGACCGGGTAGCATACATAGCAATGGCGGTATTGTGTATAGGTTTGCTTGTACATATATCCACAAACAGCCGTAAACTTACAGGTCTGGCTGCTGCAGCCGGATGCAGCATAGTATTCCTGAGCTCAGCCATTCACGGAGCAGTCATGTACAACACTTTCACGGCAGCAGTTCTTGGAAGCGGGAATAATGCAGCGGTTGTAATAACATATCGTGGACAGACAGAGATCATTGATCTCACAGGACATTACAGGACGCCGCAGTATGTCCGGAAATTTCTTGATGAAAATGACATTACTTCGGCGGATATGATTGTTCTGACAACAGATATACAGTCTATGTATGCATCATATTCATCAGTTCTCAGCGATCACTATCCGGATAACTGGGCGGCAGCAGGTAATACTCCCATTTACAGCGGAGATGAAGTTCTGTTCATGGGCAGCGGCGGATACCGCTCAGATACAGGTGACCGGCAGATCACATATGACAGCGGTATACTGACAGTGGAACATTCCGGGAAAAGAATAGTTCTGGCACCGGCTTCAGAGGCACCGGAAGCTCTTCCGGAGCATGATATACTGATATTATATGGTAAAGCGCCGAAGAATGAAATAGTGAGTGACGCTATTTATCTTGATAAAAAGGCAGATAACAGTATGAATAATTTTACAGTGACTATATCCGGAGACGGAAATGTCCGGAAAAGGAGGCTATAATGCCGCAGGCAGACGGAAAAGCTGTAGAAAAGCAGATAAAGAGCGGGCAGCTCTCGAACATATATTACATATACGGAGCGGATGTTGCCGCAGTAGAGAGGCTGACGAAAAAGCTTATAAAAGCCGCTGTGGGAGATAATGAGGAATTTGCGCTTAACCGCATCGAAGGCAGGAATCTTGATCCTTCACAGCTTAGGGATATGTCAGAGATGATGCCCATGATGTCGGAGTATAACTGTATACTTGTCAACGACTTCAACTGTGAGGAGCAGCGTGAGGATACCGTAAAACAGGTCCTTGAGACGATAAAGGAGCTGCCTTCACAGACGGTGCTCATATTCAATGTGACGGGATTCGAGATAAAGACCCGGTACGACAGCAAAGTCAGGGCAAGAGTTGTTGCAGACAAGAACAAGAAGCTTGTTTCTGCTGCTGACAAAGCTGGTACAGTAGTAGAATTTCCGCTCAGGACACCGGTGGAGCTGGCAAAGGACATAGCAGCGTCAGTATCAGCAAGGGGAGGAGCGATATCCCTTGATACTGCCCGTGAGCTTGCGGAGAGATGTCTTTCTGATCCGCTTACTATAAAGAATGAGATAGACAAGCTCTGCGCCTATGCGGACGGCAGGGAGATCACCATGGAAATGCTTGACGGACTTGTCCACAGGCAGACCAGTATCAGCGTATTCAATCTTGCAGATGCAGTAGCCTCATTCAACCGCCGTCAGGCTTTTGAGGCGCTTGATGAGCTGATGCAGGATAAAGAGAACCGAGGCTCTGTTCTGGCCAATATCACAAATTCCTTCCTTGACCTGTATCGTGTCACACTTGCGAGACAGTCCGGAAAAAACAGCGGAGCAGTTATACAGGATTTTGAGTATTTCAAGCGAGGATTTGCCATTGAAAAGCTGTTCAAAAGCGGTCAGAGGATAGGGCTGACACGTCTTCACGAATGTCTGAGGATACTCCGTGATACAGCAGAGAAGCTCAACTCCACAGGCGGAGATGAGAAGGTAGTTCTTGAGCAGATGGTAACAGAAATGCTAATGACAAAGAATCAGCGGTGATAAGATGATAAAGATAGATCAGGCTATTATAGTTGAGGGAAAATACGATAAAATAAAGCTCTCCTCGGTAGTGGAAGCAGTGATAATAGTCACCAACGGCTTCAGGATATTCAAGGACAAGGAGAAGCTTGAACTGATACGCTACTATGCCGGAAGGACCGGGGTAATAATCCTGACTGATTCCGACAGTGCCGGACGCAGGATAAGAGGCTACATTAAGGGCGCCATAAAAGAAGGAAGTGTAAAGAACGTATTTATCCCTGATATATTCGGCAAGGAAAAGCGTAAGGAAAAGCCTTCCGCCGAGGGAAAGCTCGGAGTTGAAGGAATAGACAAGGAAATACTTATCGAAGCCTTTGAGAAAGCTGGTATAAGTGCATCCGGCGGCTCTGTTCCTTCTGATATAACAAAGCAGACTCTCTTTGAGCTTGGACTCAGCGGAGGCAGCAGGAGCAGTGAGAAGCGTCAGCAGCTCCAGAAAAAGCTTGGACTTCCGTCCCTGATGTCTGCCTCAGCACTTGTGGAGGTACTCCGCACAATGACAGACAGTGCAGGTCTTGCGGTTATGGTAAAGGAACTGGAGGAGGAGAGCAATGATATATAGCAGTCTCTTGTTCATATACGGATTTCTGCCGGTATCGCTGCTGCTCTACTATATAACCCCACGCAGACACCGTGACAAGACGCTTCTTGGCCTGAGCGCAGTATTCTGCGGATTGTTCAGTCTATGGTATCTCGGACTGATGACTGCCTATACTATTGTGAATTTTACAGCCTGCCGCATAATAGGAAGGAACAGGGGAAGGGCATTATCAGCAGTACCATTTGCTGCAGCAATGATATTTGACCTTGCATCAATACTGATCTTCCGGACGAAGTATTTTACAGGCACACTGTCCTCCATAGGAGTTCCTGACAAATTTTTCCCGCTGGGAATATCCTTCCTGACCCTGTCAGCTCTTGGTACGCTTATAGATGTCTACAAGGGAAAGGTCAGAGAGGAAAAAAACATACTGAGATTTGCTCTGTACATAATGTTCTTCCCTAAGCTTATCATGGGGCCGGTGCTCAGATACGGAGGATTTGTACGAGCCCTTGAAAACCGCCGTGACGGACTCAATGAAATGGGCATAGGCTTTACGATTTTTGTAAAGGGTCTTGCGAAAAAAGTAATAGTTGCAGACAATCTGTATATGCTTTATAAGGCGGTAAACAGCGTAAATACCAATGATCTTTCAGCCCTGTCGGCATGGCTTGGCATAACGGCATATATGCTCAGTCTGTATTTTGTACTCTCAGGCTTTTCGGACATGGGTACAGGTATAAGCTACTGTTTTGGCCTGAGGCTGCCCCAGTGCTTCAACTACCCCATGTTCAGTACGAAGATAAGGTATTTTGCTTCAAGGTGGCATATGCAGGTAATACACTGGTTCAGAAGGTATGTAACAAAGCCTCTGTCATCTTTTAGCCGCAGCAGATATTACCGCCGTTTGATATTCATCATATCCTGGGGAACACTTGGATTCTGGTACACATTCAGACTGACAGGTGCAGTCTGGGGACTTCTCATAGGAGCGGCAATGACAGCGGAGAACAAGCTCTCAAAAGTAAGACTGCTTGGGATCACAGGCACAATATACACCTTTATTATCATAGCATTCGGAACAGTATTTCTTGCAGGAGAGGAGCTTTCCGGCTCTTTGAAGTATCTTCTGGCCATGCTTGGAGGAAACCGCATTTTTGCTGACAGTCTCTCATTCTATCTGCTCAGGTCATACAGTGTCATACTTCTGATAGGAATGTATGCTTCCACAGACCTGTTCAGGAATATGCTCATGCGTTCAGGCAGAACACGCCTGAGGAGGGTATTTTCACTTGTATCACCGGCAATAGTGCTGACATTCACAGTTTTATGCACTATACTTCTGTCATACAGCGGAAGCTCCGGAATGATACTGCTCAAGCTCTGAGGAGGTGCGGAAATGAAAGACAAGATGAATAAGGTCACAGCAGTGATAATGCTTGGATTCATATTCGTATTTTCCGGGTTTATGCTGTTCGGAGAGAAGAAGAAGGCGTCTGAAAGTGAGAACAGGAAGCTTGCGGAGCTGCCGGAGATAAGTATATCATCGCTGAATGACGGAAGTTTTTCCCAAAAGCTGGGAGAATACGTTACAGATCACTTCCCGGCCCGTGAGAGGCTGACAGCTCTTGATGCAAGGATAGAGGCTCAGCTCAGTGAGAGTATAGTGAACGGAGTATACGTCGGAAATGATATGCTTCTTGACATAGGTACATCTGAGAAGGGAGATATGGAAAAAAGTGCAGAGGAGATAAACAAATGCAGTGCTGCATATAAGGGAGCTGCCTACTTTGTTTGTGTGCCGACATCTGCCGGAGTTTATGGAGATACTCTGCCGCCATATATAGAAAAGAATTCAGAAAGCAGGCAGATAGCCTCGCTGTACAGTACTCTCGGAACGGATATAAGAAAGATAGATGCATATAATATACTTAAAATGCTGAATGACAGTTATATTTTCTACCGAAGTGACAGCAAGTGGACCAGCTATGGAGCTTATTGTGTATACAGAACAGTAATCCAGAAGCTTGGATTCAGTCCGACAGCCTATGATAAATACACTATAGATCATGTAGAAGATGATTTCAGAGGAAATCTTTATCACCGCTCCAGATATTCCGGAGTTAAGGCAGATATAATGGACATATACCGCTGTGCAGACGGAGCAGGAGTACTCAGCTGTACAGGCCGTGACGAGAGGGGAAATGTCTTCTCCAGGAGCCTGTATGACAGATCTAAGCTGGACTCCTCATACAAATATGATATGTATCTTGGTGAACCGCTTCCGTTGGTCAAGATAAGGACTAAGGTAAACAATGACAGAAAGCTTCTTGTGGTCACAGACCGGTTCGGGGCTTGCTTTATTCCGTTCCTGACACAGCATTACAGTGAGATAGCTGTTGTGATGCCCTCGGAGATGAGCGGTTCAGTCAGAAAAATGATCGAACCTGATAAATATGAGCAGACACTATTTCTGTTTGGCATAGACAGTATGACCGACAGCAGTATTTTTGAACGTCTTAACTGAAAGGAGAATGAGAATGAAAGCACTTATAACAGGAGCCACCTCAGGCATAGGAAAGAAGATAGCCGAAAAGCTGAATGAAAGAGGCTGGGAGCTTATCCTTACAGGCCGCAACGAGGAAGTGCTGAAGCAAATGCAGAAAGAGCTTGGTAAAACGGAGATAATTGCCGCAGATCTTTCACAGCGCAGTGAAGTGATGAGGGTATACGGATATTGTCGGGAAAAGAATATAGATATGCTTGTAAACAATGCAGGATACGGACTTTTCGGCAGGTTTGAGGATATTGATCTTGAAGACGAGCTCAATATGATAAATGTGAACGTAGTGGCACTTCACATACTGACGAAGCTTTTCCTGAGGGATTTCAAGAAGCGTGACAGCGGAATAATACTGAATGTAGCATCAGCGGCCGGATTCATGGCAGGACCGCTTCTGAGTTCATATTATGCCTCAAAGAATTATGTATTGAAGCTGTCGCTTGCAATATATGAGGAGCTCAGGCGAGACAGATCAGGAGTCAGCATAACCGTATTATGTCCCGGACCTGTAGATACGAATTTCAACAACCGTGCAGGAGTCACTTTTAGTGCAAAGCCGATAACAGCAGATGAGGCGGCGGAATACGCACTGAAGAGAGCATTTGCAAGAAAATTCTTTGCAGTTCCCGGACTTGCCATCAAGGCCGCAGTTATCGGACAGAGATTCGTACCCAGCAAGCTTCTTGCGGCGATAACATACAATGTTCAGAAGGCAAAGAAAAAAGCCGGAAGCGATGAAAGGGCACTTGACCGATGAGGGATATAAGTTATCGTGTGGCACTGGGCGGGATAGTTTCCGCCCTCTGTCTGGTGACAATGTTTCTTGCAGGGATAATACCGGCGCTGTACATACTCCTGCCCATGGTAGCGGGAGTGCTTATGATGGTAATAGCGGTAGAAGTGAGCAGGGGATGGGCGCTGCTGACCTATATCTCAGTCAGCCTGCTTGCAATGATAGTTACATTTGATAAAGAGGCGGCACTGATATTCATAATGGTATTCGGGCATTATCCAATCATACGGGAATATATCAGAAAAGCAAGACCAAAGCTGATCTGCTGGATAATAAAGCTTATCATTTTCAACGCAAGTATAATCTGCTATTTTTATGTGACAGTATATATATTCGGACTTGATGAGATGCTGGATGAATTTGATGATTTCGGACGTTACGGAGCCTATATAATGCTTGCAATGGCGAATGTACTATTTGTGCTCTATGACCTGAATCTTGATAACATCTACCGGATATACATAAAAAGACTTGCGCCGAAATTCAGGAAAAAAAGATGACCGCACTGTCTCAGTGGGAGAACAGTGCGGATATTTTTTTGATACAGTGTAACCTTTTACTGACAGAGGACGTATATAATAACAGAAAGGCGAAAGGAGGTGTGCAGGTGGATGACAAAAAGCTTGTCAGTCAGCTAAAGAAGCGGAATGATAAAGCACTTTCAGTGCTTGTAGAGCGCTACAGCGCATATGTAAGTACAGTAGTGCGGAATATAGTCAGAGAAGCGATGAATGAAAGTGATGTAGAAGAGATCACAGCGGATGTATTTATCAGGATATGGAACGATAGGGACAAGCTTCGTTCAGAAACACTGCGGTCCTATCTTGCTGTTATAGCGAGGAGCGTTTCTGTTGACCGTCTGCGAAGACTTCACTATACGGTCCCGATAGATGAGCTTGAGCTTGATGACAGCACAGATATCGAAACTGACACTGAGAAGAAGATATTGTCTGAGCAGTTCAGAACCGTGATCGATGAGATGGCTCCACGGGATAAAGAGCTGCTGCTGAGATATTATTTTTATTATCAGAAGCTGCCTGAGATAGCAGAAGAAATGGAAATGAAGGAGTCGGCCTGCAAGACTGCACTGCACCGTGCACGAAACAAGCTGAAAGAAAGACTGAAGGAAAGGGGAGTATTCAATGAAGAAAAATATCTATGATCTATTCTCGGAATATGAGGGAGAGCTTCCGGACATAGAAGAAGCATCCTGCGATACAGACCGGATAAAGCGGCTTGTTCTGAGCGGTACAGTAAAGAAGAATATAAGCCGGCGGCATAAGCCTAAGATATTTCTGATAAGCATTGCCGCAGCAGTGACAGCTGTTACGGGAGTAACTGCCGCAGCATATACAGGCGGATTCAGCCGATTCAGGAGTATCCTTCACAAAAGCTCCTCCGACTCCGGTATAAATAAAGAGCTTCCGCTGGTAAACAATGATGACATAAGCGGAATGGAAAACAATATCAACGAGGAAAAGACGGTTTTTACAGGAAGTGATTTTGCAGATATTTCAACCGTGGGAATGTACTATGACAACAGCACTCTTATGATTTCAATTGAGATAGATGTGGATCCGGAGACAGAATTACCGGCTGACTCTATAATTATCCCGTATATTTCCAAGTATCACGGCGGCATCCGGACAGAGCTTTATAACTACAGCGGTATAAGTTCTGCCGCACCTCTGATAAAGGGAGATGAAGACGGAGTATACTATTCCACATTCTATATTACAGAAAATGAACTTTCAGGCAGCACAATAGATCTGCAGCTGCGGGACATAATTACTGAAAGTGACCGTACTGAGATATTTGACAAGTTAATGAATGAACAGAATAAGTGGAGGGAAGAATTTGATATTGACAGCCATACCGTTGAGGAATGGAAGGAGTACTGGAAGAGTAACGATCTTGATGAGCGTACACGGAAATTCGCAGAAGACTGTGTCAGTGAATGTGAACCGGTGCTGACTGGAACATGGTCAGCTGAGATAGAGATACCGGAGGACATCACCTCAGTGAGAATCTTTGAAAGCTCCGGATTCAGAGTAACTGCGGATACATTATCTCTGACTCTTGATGTTGAAAAGGAGCTGCCTGTGGGAAGCACTGTGGTGCCGGTGATTACCATGAAAAACGGTACTACGATAATAGACGGCGGAACTAAGGAAACAGAATGGATATTCAGCAGCGGCCTTGCAGCTCATGATAAGACTGAATATTATGCATACAGAGCAGGAAATGTATTCAGCTACAGTGCACCGCATCACATTGAAGACATAGAAAAAATAAACATCATAGTATTTGATTACGATAAAAACAAACTGATCGCAGATAACTATACTATATACGATAAGGAGACACAGAAATGAAAAAGTCAGCATTGATAGTATCGATGACAATGCTGTTGAGCATGGCATCATGCAGCAGCAATTCATCAGTTACCATATCAGGAAAAACAAGCGGATTTCCTGAGGGTATAGAGCAAAGCACAGTAGAAACATCCGGAAAGACTACATTAAAGCTTGCCATAGCAGATACACCGGATTCATGGATAGGCTGGCAGAGGGTCTGGGGAGAGATAGATAAGTTCAACAGAACCAGTGAAGATTATTATATTGATGTAACGAGATACAGTTCAGATGAGGAGGACACCTTTGGTGACGGTGCGGTTCAGCAGATGCTGCTGGATTTTCTCACCGGAAACGAACCAGACCTGATAGCAGCATCACCGATGCAGCTGGATAAATTCCGGAAGAACGGCTATCTGACAGATCTGTCGCCGCTCATGGAAAGCGGAGTCGGCCTCAGACGAGATGAGCTTCTTGACAATGTAGTTGAGAGCATTGATGAGGGCGGCTCAATACAAGCGATATACCCTGCATTCACAATATACACAGCCGCAGCGAAAACTGAGCTGGTTGGGGAGGAGGCTGAGAACTGGAAAGTTCAGCAAGCCATAGATAAGTATAACAGTTTCCCCGGTGACTTCCTTTCATATATGATGACAAAATATGATATGCGTCATTATTTTTTTAAAGGCATAATGCTTAACTGCATCGACTTTGAAGACCACACCTGTGATTTCAACAATGGGCTGGGACCGGTTCTTGATTTTCTTGTCGGACTTCCGCCTATGGAGAAGCGATTTGATGCACAGGAGTCGGAGATAGGTCATATACAGAACGATACAGCTCTTGTAAAGGAGCTATGGATCGCCGGCATAAGCAGTAACTATGCAAATGATATACTTATGGATTTCGGACATGATCCTTTTACATATGTAGGCTACCCTACAGACAATGGAAAGGGAACTATCACAGAAGCGGGAGCTGCATTCGGCATAATGGAGAACAGTGAGAATAAAAGCGAGGCCTGGGAAGTATTGTCACAGGTAATTTTCAGCGATAGCTTCCTTAAGGATGTGAGCAGCAGCTATTATGGAGTCCCTGTAAAAAAGAGTGTGGTTGACAGCTTGCTTGAAGCAGAGGGTGAAAGGTCTGTAAATGCAGCTGTGACGCTAAATGACGGAAGCACAGATTCACTGAGTGCAGAGCAGAAACAGCAGTTTGCTGACTTCATAACCTCCGTTGAGATAGATCCATTTGTCAATACGTTAATGGAAAATATTATCAAAGAGGAGAGTGACTATGTTTTTGAGGGAGAGCGAAGTGTAGACGAGTGTGTGGATATATTGCAGAACAGAATTGAGCTGTACCTGAGTGAAACAGAAAAATAGACTTATGATAAAGCTGATACCGACTATATGCCGGTATCAGTTTTTTATGTTATATCTGCAAAAACGCTATTGATAAACAGGCAAAAATATGCTAAAATAAAAGCGATGTCACACTGATACAAGGAGAAATAATATGGGAAATTTTTACACCACCGTCCAGATACTGGACAACGAAAAACTTGGCAGCAAGAAATTCACTGAGAAATTCTGCAAGAAAATGGCTGATGAAGGCTATGTGTCCTGTGGAGGAGACGAAGCAGAACAGAGCTATATCCTGCATTTTGCTGAAAACAGCAGCTGGGTAGCCATAGCCTCTGAGGAGTACACTTCCGACGGACAGAAAGCCCGTGCGGACGCTTTACGCTTTGCAAAGCTGCTGAAAGCTCCCTGCGTCAACACCAATGTCATAGACAGCGATTGTGCGGTCATGGATGTGTACGGAGCAACCGGCAAAAAACTCGACACCCTGATAATGGGGCGGGCAGATGACTATTTCGGGGATGATTACCCCGACCCGTTGGAAAAGCCATGGGGAATGTTCCTCACTGACGGTACCACATGGGAGCACTTTATGGAAGTGCGTAACGGCGACTACACTTTTGTCGAGGACGGCCTTGCTGAGCTTGCGCCGCTTATCGGCATGGACAGCTGTAATATCGGTTTTACAGCGGAGGAGGCCGCTGAAAATGACGAGACTGTCTTCCTGTATTTCAAAAATGCAGGCAAAAAGCCGAAAAAACTCACATTAAATGCGGCGTTCAAGCAGGTATTCGGTCAGGGGCTTGAACCGCTGGGGTTCAAACTTGTAAAAAGTAAATATCCATATTTCGTTCGTGTTATAAACGATGAGATAGCTCATGTAATTACATTGACAAGCGAAAAATCTTGCGGAACAAATACTTTTATCATTTATGGTGGTATTGCTACTATTTATAAGCAAGAAATTGATTTTTCAAAGAATCCGAAATTTGATGCTGGACATTGGCTTAGTGATATAGGGAGCTTTTATGAAGGAGTATTTCCAACAGATTACAGCAGAAAACAAGAAATAGCTATGGCGCGGTATTTTATTAATGATCTGAATGATTGCGAAAAGGTCTATAATTGTTTCTCTGTTGCACTGGAAAGAGTAAAACAATGGATAATTCCAGAATTGGATAAAGTTATTGATGTAGATTCTGCTATCAGATTTTTATTCCGATTTGTTCCGTCTTGTTTAAGAGTAAACCAGGAAACTGAACAATTTGACGGGACTCTATTTTGTAATGAATCTTATCTTTTTATAAAAGCTAAAGAATTAGACGATTTGCTTGAAGAACGCAAGGAAATAATAATGGAGGGGCAAGAATTTGATAAAAGGATCTGGAATAAGGAGCCGAGTTTGGATCCGGAAATATTCATATCTGAAATAAGGCAAAATGTTAAACAGCTTATAAAAAACAAAAAATCAATTGAAAATGCAGAGATAAATGCTAAAAAGAACTCTTTGATATTAAAAAATTTATAATTTCAGAGATGAATAAAACACGAAGTATTGTTTTAGTACTGAACAGGGTATTACAATTCAGAAGATGATAAAATGTAAACTTCCGACCCATAATTAATAAAGAATGAGCTCGTTTAATGAATTATAGATCAACGGGCTCATTTTTGCTGAATCGTATTTTTTGCTAAGCTGTTTTCGGCTCTGCGAAAAAATCTCTGTAAATTCAAAAACTGTGATAAAAACGTTATGTTGTGAGCGGCTTGAAAATAGCCGCTCCGTTTTTTTTACAGTATACAATGGATACTGTAATTTGTCAAGGTTCTTTGGATATCAGCCTGCTGGAATGGAGCGCAGCGAAATGGAATCAGGCTGATATCCGGCGCCTCAGCCGATCCTGTCGGGATACATGATCTCCAGTTCGCCCAGGACTTTGCCCCAGTTTCGTAGCGGCATAGTCCATTTCTTAGCTATCTCATGCGTTGCAAGATACAGAGCCTTCAAAAGTGCTGTATCACTTGGAAATACGCTTCTCTGCTTGTTCTGTATATACCGCTCAGACTGCCCACTCTGCACGGACTTTTCGCCCACACTCGCCGCTTCTGCCCATAAGTTAAATAATGAGATATACTTGATTTAGCACGTTGAGAAACGTGACTAAAATCAAGAAGGTCTGTCAAATGATAGACTATAAAACTATTCTCAGATTACACAGTGAAAAGTTCAGTCGAGACAAATAGATGCACGTGTCGGTAATTCACATCATACAGTAAAAAAGGTGATTGATACTGCGGCTAAAAGTGGAGTGATAATGACACTCGGAGAAGATGTCACTAATCAGGAACTTGAAAAGCTTCTTTTTCTGGACAGAATGGTCAGTAAAAATGTTGTTTATGCTGAACCTGATTATCCGTATATTCACAAAGAGCTTTCAAAAAAGGGCGTTACACTCACGCTTCTCTGGAATGAGTATTGTGAACGCTGCCGTTCAAATGGCGAGATCCCATACATGAGCACTCAGTTTTGTGACAAGTATCGTCGCTGGGCAAAGGTAACCAAAGCTACAATGCGTATTAATCACAAGCCGAGTGAGACAATGCAGGTAGATTGGGCAGGAGGAACCATTCCATATTTTGATTCTATTACCGGTGAAGAGTACAAGGCATATCTATTTGTGGCTGTTCTTCCATGCAGTGGTATTATCTACGTTGAAGCCTGCGATGATATGAAACAGGAAAACTGGCTGATGTGCCATGTTCATGCTTATGAGTATTTTGGCGGTGTTAGCTGTATTCTTGTTCCTGATAATCTTCGCACCGGTGTAACTGCTAACACTCGCTACGAAACACAGCTGAATGAAAGCTACCATGAACTTGCAGAACATTATGATGTTCTTCTTTCCCTCGCTCATCGGTTCTCTTTTTCTTCTTGCCATAAAAAATCAGCCTCCTGTGATATTAATTCTATTTCATCACAGTTTGCTGACTTTTTACAGACTTTTTTTTCAGAGGCTCTTTTTTCATAACCATGCAATAACTTCCGTGACCATTCCTGATTCTGTCACTGTCATTAATTCAGATGCATTTTATAGATGTGACAATCTCGAGTCGATTGTTATTCCGTCTTCAGTGAAAGAAATACCGGAAAGGATGCTGTGTGAATGCTCCAGTCTTAACAGTATAGTTATTCCAGATTCTGTGACGTTGATCGGACCTTGGGCATTCACAAGAAGTGGATTGAATACAGTCAAGCTCCCTGATTCTGTTACCGCTATTAATGAAGGCGCATTTTATGGATGCATAGGTCTCGAGGAGATAATCATTCCGGAATCGGTGACTGTTGTTGATCAGCGTGTATTTGGTGATTGTACGTCACTCAAAACAGTTACAGTGCTTAATCCGGACTGTCAGCTGTACAGAATTGCGCAAGGGTCTACGGAATCAGCTTTTGATGAGGATTTCACAGGAACTATCCGAAGCTTTGCAGGTTCGGCTGTTCAATCTTTTGCTGAGGAAAATGGCTACAACTTCGAGGCAATTAAAGAAAATGTGACAACTACCACTACTACCACCACCACAACAACTACTACTACAAGTACGACCACTACAACTACATCTAAGGCTACAACCACCACAACATCCAAGGCAACTACTACAACAACTTCTTCCGAAGCGACCACAACTACAACTCTCCCGGATAAATACAAGAGTACTCTCGGCTATGAAAACGATGAAGACTCACCGCTTTATTATATTCCTGAAGAATCGTCAGGCTATAATATAAAAGCAGAAGTTGAAGTTGAGGGACCCAAAAAACTGGATGAGACTGACAGCGCTGACGGCAGTATCATCAATGCTATCAGAAGCTATCTTACATCTTCCTTTGAAAAGGCACTGAAGGCTATCGGAGATCCCGAGCAGTTTGCTGAAAAAACTGAACAGATAGCAGAAGAAGCCGTAAAGTCATTCAATGAGATCAGTGATACAGGCTATACAGCAAAAAAAATTGAAATAGCTGATATCAGTAAGTCCGACAAGGGCGATCTGAAATACACACTTGGTGATCTGAACGATGACGGAGCAGTTGACGGAACAGATGCAACAATAGTCCTTCGGGAGTTCGGCAATATACTGGCCGGTAAAGGCGAGAGCTTCACACCTGAACAGGTCGCAGCCGGAGATGTAGACGGAAACGGAGTTATCGACGGCTCTGATGCTACAATAATCCTCAAATTCTATGGTGAAGCCGGAAATGATGTTGAGATATCCTATGCCGGAATGGTTCCGTGGATGGAAAAGAATTATTGGAACCGTTAAATTGATCTGAATATGAAAAGACGATGCTTACAATAAGTAAACATCGTCTTTTTTATCAGTCACCATACTTCACAATTTTTCCGGTGCCGTTTATCTGATCGAATTCAAATTCTATGCCGAAAATATCACGGAAGGCTTTTTCGTTGATAGTAAACTGAAAATCGATATTTTCTGAATTTGAAACATTGTGATCTGTACGATAATTTCCGATATACGCACAAGGTTCGCCGTTCAGAGTTGCCTCTGCATTAAATTCACATTTTGGATCTCCGTTATAGTCGGCAGTATAGAAGCGTTCTATATGATATACAAGGCTCGTATCACCTTTGGTGAAAGAAATATCGGTGCCGTTATTCGAGTATTTCCAGCCGATATCCTCAAAGAATTGCTGGTGGGTGAAGATACTTTCCGGATCATTGGCACGCTTTATTTTGAACGTGTAGCAATAACCGGTGTCATCGCCTTCAAGGTAGTTAGAATAGGGATAGTAATCCTCCATGGTACTAAAAACTACCTTATCATTTAGAGTGATATTATGCATCTCAGGCAGGGGAGCGAGCATGATCTGTTCATATGTAAGTTCGGAGAGTTTTTCGGTGTCATTGATCTCACGGAGAGTTTCAACATATCCCACTTGTATTTCTGAGATAAGCTCCTCTATTTTATCCTCGCTCAGACAATGGCTGCTGTAAGATGAGGGGATAATTATACTTGGATAATTATGGTACACAGATGTTCCGATGCAATCAGCAGGAACAAAATGGATGCGTGCAGATGAAGAAGAAATGTAATTTTCGGAAGAGCCATTGCTTATTCTTTCCATGTTCGAGGCAGTTTCACAGGCGAATCTTACGGTTTCATCTATTTCATCAAAATTGTGATAATACATATTATGACCGCTGTTCTCGTTTCTGAAATCGTGGCCGTTTTCACTGAAAGGAGCGAATAACTCAGGATGCGCATTGTAATATGCGGGAATGTAGCTTTCTGATGTGCAGTATCTGTAGTCTGGTAAAAACTCACCAATAGTGTCAATATTAATATTCACGTTAAACTGAACGCCGTCGGTGTCTTTAAAAACTAATGTGCCGGAGCCGTCTTCCTTAGTATTATCTGAGACTAAAATGAATGGCTTAGAATATCTTGATGACAGAGTATAAAGGATCTGACTTGTAACCGGCGGATTGTTAAGCTTTTTATTGCAGGATGCAAAAGAACAGATGCATATAGCCGATATTATTCCACCTATCAATAATCTTTTAATTTTCATAATCTATTCCTCCCTATTCCGGAGATGAAGTTCATCTCACTTATTGATATCATTATAGATCATGCGGTGCAGAAATTAAAGGTAACGAATGTCACTTTATCAGTGACATTTGTCACTGATTTCTGATCAGAACATGGGAAGCTGAATAGTGGGACAATAATAAAAGCCTGAGTTTTTAACTCAGGCTTTTATCTCAGCTGCCGCATTTTACAATTTTTCCGGTGCCGTTTATCTGATCGAATTCAAATTCTACTCCGAAAATATCACGGAAGTCTTTTTCAGTAAATGTGAATCCAAAATCATACTGATCGTTTGTGTACTGTTCTTTTTTATGATCAGGATCACTCACTCTGTTGTAATTAGATTCATTGCTGCTCACTCCCCAGTAACCGTCAAGCTCATACTGCTCCCCGTTAAATGTAACTTCAGCATCATATTTATATCCGCCGCCTTCTCCTTCATATATCGTCTCATTTGTGTGATGTATATGAAAATTAAGGACGTCGGTGCCATTGGTAAAGGATAGATCTTTTCCGGATATGTCGATCTTCCAGCCTAATGCATCAAAGGAATTCAAAAGCTCTTCTTCGGTTACTTCCCCTGTTTCTGCATGGTGAATACAGGAGCTGTAGCTGTATCCGTCAGATTTTCCTTCACGGTAAGGGTAGCTTGATAAATAATGCATTTCGTCAAATATGACCTTGTCATCAAGAGTTATATCATATACATAGTCCAATGGATCAAGCATAATTTGCTCTTCAGGCAGTCCTGCAAGTCTGTCTTTATCATTTGTTTTTCGCAGTATCTCAACGTAATTAGTCTGAACTTCTCTGATTTTAGCCTGAACATCATCTTCGGAATATTTTGAGCTTTCCATACATGGAAGCGGTTTATATGATGGAATGGATATGCTTGGATAATACAGTTCATCTGAGGATATATCAGAAGGGACGAATTTTATAGTTTCAGAATAGCAGTAAAGCTTTTTCTTTGCAACAGTCTCAGCGATCTGGTCCATTTCATTAGCAGTCTTACAGGCGAAGGCGACGGTACCGGCGATCTCGTCAAAACCATTGTAGTACATAATATATTCACCGTTTTCCGCACGAAAATCGTGCCCCTGAGCCTTGAATGGTTCAAAAAGCTCCGGGTGTGCCTTGTAATATGCGGATACATAGTCTTCCTTGGCACTATATTCATAAGCAGTACTGAAATGGGCATTGCTTGTACTTATTTCGACATTTGTTTCTATTCCTTCATCATCTTTGAAGATCATTGTGCCCACGTTTTTTTCATTGGTATTATCAGAGACAAGAGTGAACTCCTTGTCATATCTGTCACACAGGATATCCTCTATTTCCTGCTCGGACAGAGGATCATTGAGCTTGCCGCAGGAGAAGAGTGAGCAGACAGTAAAGGCCGATATGATAAAACTGATCGTTCTTATGCATATTTTCATAGCTGTATCCTCCTGTTTTTTTATAATTATAGCACATGATAATGGGAATGTCAATCCGAACACGATATATCTAAGCCTTTCCGCAAAAATCCGCAAAAAAATAATAAAAAGTCCTTGACAAACGCATATGTTTGTGATAAAATATTATTGCCGCTTGTAAACGGGTAAGGCAAGCTGTGCCTATGCACACACCCGTGACAGCGAGTTTATTGAAAAGGCAGGTGCCACAATATGTACGCAGTTATTGAAACCGGCGGAAAGCAGTATCAGGTAAACGAGGGTGATATCATCTTCATCGAGAAGCTTGCAGCAGAGGCTGACGAGACAGTTACTTTCGACAAGGTAGTAGCTCTCGGCGCAGACGATGGTCTTAAGATCGGTGCTCCTTACGTTGACGGTGCAGCAGTAGAAGCTAAGGTTCTGAAGAACGGCAAGGCTAAGAAGATCACTGTTTTCACTTACAAGCCTAAGAAGGGCGAGAAGAAGAAGCAGGGTCACAGACAGCCTTACACTCAGGTTAAGATCGAAGCTATCAAGGCTTGATCATGATCCGTGCAGAATTCTTTGAATCAAAGGGATTACTTGTAGGATTCAGCTTCAGCGGTCACTCCGGCTATGCCGAGAGCGGCAGCGATATTGTCTGTGCAGCAGTCTCTTCGGCGGTCCAGTTAACGGCGAATATGCTGGAGGGAACAGGTCACTCACCCGATGTCAGGGTGGGGGATAACGTGATTGAATGCCGGGTCAGACCGGACAGCAATGCGTCACGGATGATAGAAGTGCTCAGAGAGCATTTTGAGTCCATACTTGAGGAATTCCCGAAAACAATCAAAATCACTAATTCGGAGGTGTAAGTATGTTAAAGATCAGTATGCAGTTCTTCGCTCATAAGAAGGGTGTTGGTTCTACAAAGAACGG
>DFHF01000033.1:31643-40607 GCA_002371825.1 Ruminococcus flavefaciens
ATCCTCGTTCGTCAGAGAGGTACACATATCCATCCCGGTGAGGGCGTTGGTATCGGTTCTGATGATACTTTATTCGCTACAGTAAGCGGTAAGGTAAAGTTCGAGCGTTACGGCCGTGACCGTAAGAAGGTTTCAGTTTACGCTGTTGAGCAGTAACCACGCATTACAGAAAATTAATCCCGAGCTATCCGCTTGGGATTTTTCTTTAGAAATTTAAGGAGGCCGGAAAATGTTTGTAGATCGTGCCAAGATCGTCATAAAAGCCGGAGACGGCGGAGACGGGGCAGTATCCTTCCACAGGGAAAAATATGTGGCAGCAGGCGGACCTGACGGTGGTGACGGAGGAAGAGGCGGCGATGTTGTCTTTCAGGTAGATGATAACTTCTCTACCCTTATTGACTTCCGCTACAAGAGAAAGTATGTGGCCGAAAGAGGGGAGAATGGTTCAGCAAGAAACTGTACCGGCAAAAGTGCTCCTCCTCTTATAATAAAGGTACCGAGAGGTACGGTCATCCGTGATGCTGCAACAGGCAGGATAATGGCAGATATGTCTACTGACGAGCCGAAGGTCCTTGCCAAGGGCGGACGAGGCGGCAAGGGAAATGTACATTTTGCGACCTCAACAAGACAGATACCAAAATTTGCAAAGCCAGGCTTCCCCGGTGAATCTTTTGAGGTAACCCTGGAGCTCAAGCTCCTTGCAGATGTGGGACTTGTGGGATATCCTAATGTGGGAAAATCCACACTTATATCTGTAGTAAGTGCAGCAAAGCCCAAGATCGCCAACTATCATTTCACAACGCTTACCCCTGTGCTTGGAGTTGTCCGCCTGGACGAGGAGAGATCCTTTGTTATGGCTGATATCCCCGGTCTTATCGAAGGCGCAGGAGACGGTGTCGGACTTGGTCACGAGTTCCTTAGACACGTTGAGAGATGCCGTCTTATAGTTCACGTTGTGGATGTATCAGGTATCGAGGGCCGTGACCCTAAGGACGATTTTGAGATAATCAATGCTGAGCTTGCAAAGTTCAATGAGGATCTTGCAAAGCGTCCGCAGATAGTTGCGGCTAATAAATCCGATATGGCCACTGAGGAGCAGATCGAGAGCTTCCGCAGCTATATAGAGGAAAAGGGCATACCTTTCTTCTGTATCTCGGCAGCAACTACTCAGGGTACATCTGAACTTATAAATAAGGTCTCAGAGGTCCTTGAGACACTTCCTCCCATAAAAGAGTTCGAGCCTGAGCCTATCCCTCAGGAAGAGCTGGATGATATGGCGGGTGCGGGAAAGCGCTTCGAGATAGAAGTCGAGGACGGTATCTACTATGTAGAAGCTCCATGGATAGAGCCTATAATGAGAACTGTAGATCCTGAGGACTATTCATCTCTTCAGTATTTCCAGAGAGTTCTTATCAACAGCGGCATAATTGCCAAGCTTGAGGAAATGGGCATACAGGAAGGCGATACCGTTAACCTTGAAGGCTTTGAGTTTGATTTCGTATATTAATATGGAAAGAGAATATTTATCAGAGCGTGAGGCGAATGCCTACAGTCCTTTGAGTCTTGCCTTTTTAGGCGACAGCGTTTATGACACTCTTGTAAGGGAGTATCTGCTGAGAAAGGCCAATATGCCTGTAGCTAAGCTTCACTCTGCAAAAATAAGACTTGTGTGTGCGGAGTTTCAGTCCGATGCATATGACGTGCTCTCGGAAAATCTTACTGAGCATGAGCTTTCAGTGCTGAAAAGAGGACGGAATGCAACGGGAAATACTGTTCCCAAACACGCAGATGCAGCACAATATCGCAGAGCCACAGCTATTGAATGTCTTTTTGGATACCTGTACATTACAGGCCAGAATGAAAGAATATCACAGCTTTTTGAAGTTATGATACCTGAAGGAGCTGCAGAGACTGATGGCTAAAGTGATAATGACGTGCGGAAAGATATGCAGCGGCAAATCCACATATGCTGCAAAGCTGTGCAGTGAACTGAATGCTGTGATACTATCAGTAGACGAGCTTACCCTTGCATTGTTCAGAAATGAGACAGGGGAGATGCATGATGTTTATGTGGAGAGGGCCGAAAAGTATTTTTTTGAGAAATCGGTGCAGATAGTCCGTGCCGGGATGAATGTGATTCTTGACTGGGGCCTATGGACTAAAGCCGAAAGAAAATATGCTAAAGAATTCTACGATTCACAGAATATTGAATGTGAACTGCATTATCTCAGAATTTCCGATGAGCTTTGGAAGAAGCGTATTTCTGAGAGAAATTCACTTGTTAAAGCAGGAAAGGTCAGCGCATATTATGTTGACGAGGGTCTTGCAATGAAATTTGCTTCAATATTTGAAGAACCGGAGGATCATGAGATAAATAAAATAATTTCATAGATAGGAGTGTTAACCAATGTCAGGTCATTCAAAATGGAATAATATCAAACGTAAGAAGGAAGCTACAGATGCTGCCAAGGGAAAGATCTTTACAAAGATCGGCCGTGAGATCACAGTTGTAGTTAAGGAAGGCGGTCCCGACCCTAACAATAACAGCAAGCTTCGTGATCTTATCGCAAAGGCTAAGGCAAACAACGTTCCTAATGATAATATTGACCGTATTATTAAGAAGGCAGCCGGCGGCGAGGACAAGAACAACTATGAGAATATCACATACGAGGGATATGGTCCTAACGGTGTTGCAGTTATCGTAGAGTGCCTTACAGATAACAGAAACAGAACAGCAGGCGAGGTACGCCATTATTTCGATAAGTTCGGCGGAAATCTCGGTACTATCGGCTGTGTATCCTTCATGTTCACAACAAAGGGAATCGTTATCCTGGAGAACACAGGTCTGGACGAGGATGCTGTAATGGATGATGTATTTGAGTTCGGCGGAGATGATTTCGATATTAACGAGGAAACTGTTGAGATCGAGTGTGCTCCTGAGAATGTTCATGCACTCCGTGAAGGTCTCACAGGCAAGGGATACAATGTTATTTCTGCTGAAGTTGAGCAGATACCTTCAACATATGCAACTCTTACAGATGAGGATCACATCAAGAAGATGAATCTTCTTCTCGAACATCTTGAAGACAACGACGACGTCCAGAATGTTTATCATAACTGGGAAATGCCAGACGAAGATTGATGAGGGAATAGTAATGGAGAATCAGGTGCTGCCTGGTTCTTCATTATTTTTATATGGAGGCAGAAATGGATATTATTATTGAAAAAGTCTGTTCTGACGAAGAACTGAAAGAAGTAGCTGAGCTTGCAGATGAGATATGGCATGAGTGCTTTCCCGGTATCATAAGTGAGGCGCAGATAGACTATATGGTAGAAATATTCCAGTCATACAGGGCAATGAAGTCACAGGTCGAAGAGCAGGGGTATTCTTATCTTGCGGTTCGTGACGGTGGTGAGCTCTGCGGATATATCGGCATAAAGCCGGAAAATGATGACAGATTCTTTCTGAGCAAGCTTTATCTCAGAAAAGATAAAAGAGGCCATGGTATAGCCTCCGAGATGCTGAAAAGGGTGTTCAGCGAAGCCCGTTCTGCCGGAAAAAGCAGTGTTTATCTTACTGTTAACAAGCATAACGATCAGGCTATAGCTGTTTACAAAAAGACTGGATTTACTGTTGCTGAACTGATAGTGACCGATATCGGCTCCGGATTTGTAATGGACGATTATGTTATGGAGTACAAACTGTAATAACTTGACCGATTATACTATATAATATATAATATTAAGGCGCACTCACACGGAATAGAGTGAGTGTATATCAGAATAGTTGATCAGGAGAACACAATGGGAATTACAGAATTAGTACTTTTGTCTGTGGGACTTGCAATGGACGCATTCTCGGTATCGGTCTGTAAGGGCCTCAGCATGAGAAAGCTGAGCGTAAAGGGCGGACTGATAACGGCATTGTTTTTCGGAGTATTTCAGGCGGTCATGCCTCTTATAGGCTACTTCCTCGGAAGCCGGTTTGCGGAGTATATAACGTCTGTTAGCCACTGGGTAGCGTTCATACTTCTCGGAATAATAGGCGGAAAGATGATATATGAGGCCTTTCACGAGGATGACAGCAGCAACGGAGAGTATCGTCTTGATATCGGAGAACTGTTTCTGCTTGCAATAGCGACGAGTATCGATGCACTGGCGGTAGGCATAGTATTTGCGGCTGCGGAGGTCAACCTGATTTTCTCCGTTAGCATGATAGGTGTGATAACCTTTGGGATATCTTTCGCCGGAGTTATAGTTGGCAACCGCTTCGGGAGCCGTTATGAGACGAAAGCGGAGGTCGCCGGAGGCATAATATTGATAATAATAGGAATAAAGCTCCTGCTTGAAGGTCTTGGAGTTATATAAAAACAGCACTTCTTTTCTTACGAAGAGAAGTGCTGTAATTTTTTTATTGATCAGAAATCGCTGGCTGAATCGGGTGTGTAAGGCAGGCTTATAGCACCGAGAAGCATTTTCTGAACTGCGAGAGCGTCATTAGGAGTGAGCTTAGAACCAGGCTCATAGCAATCAGCATTTTCAGCGCCCTTTTCTGTCAGAGCAGTCTCAGCTGAACCGCCGACACCATATATATCACCATTTGATAAAGACTGCATTATAAGAACAGCGTCATTCATTTTTACAACACCGCTGCAGTCTGCATCGCCGTAAATAAGATCAGTCGGATCAGAAGGCTTTACTCCTTCTTTCCATATAGCAGTTGCTGTGATGGAGGAACCATCGAGTGTGTATATACGGAAATCATCACCGGGCTGATAAGTTTTGCCAAGGTAGGACCAGCCGTCGAAGTAGTAGCCAGACTTAGTAACGTTGATATCAGGGCAGGGTATATTAGAGTCAGTGAGACCAGTGAATCTCATTTTGTCTGATGACTTTGTGCCGGGATCAAATGTTACGGTGTAGCTTTTAGGCTGCCAAATAGCAGTCATAACTACGTCACAGTCAGGCATTGTGAAGGAGCCGTAAGGAAGATAGCTTTTTCCGTCATAGTCGCAGGTCCAGCCGGTCTGCTTAAAGCCGAATCTTACGAATTTATCAGCGCCTGCCAGATCACCTACAGTAGATGCGATCCTTTCGTAAGCGATCTCATTTGCGCCTTGGACACGGTCAACGTCACCGGCGGTATAAAGAATGGTTCGCATGAGGTGCCATGCAGAAGTGAATGTAATGTCCTCATCGTCCATGATAACGTGCTGCTGACTCTTGTACTCGACACCGTTATAATTCCAGCCGAGCTGTGAGGATTTGTATGCCGGATCCTGATATCTTACCAGTGATACGGTAACAAAATCACCCTTGCGGTATAAAGTTTTCTGATTGATGTCCTTAGTGGTATCGATCTCTTCGCCGTTAAGATCTGCTTTGTAATATGCGTGATGATAATTCAGATCATTCAGATCAGACCATACAGGTTTGAGAGTAACGTCCTCAGCTCCTATATTGTAAACCTCGGACGGAGTATAACCTCTGACACCGTCAAGTGTCCAGCCGCTGAATTTGAATCCATCTTTTTCGAGTTCACCAGCAGGAAGATTGACAAAGCTGTTGGGTTTTACAGTGAGATCCTCAATAACGATAGGGTCTCCGTTTTCGTCTGTAGTAAATGAGGCATCCTTGTCGCTGAGGTCGAAATGGATAGTCACTTCAGTAGGAATTGTGGTCTCCTCTTCAGCATAAACGGCAAAGCTGCCAAGTGAAAATGATGCCATAACAGCAGAGATCAGACCTGCTGTAAGGCGATTGAAACAGTGTTTCATATTCCCTCCCATCCCGGTATAAAACCGGCTTTAAATGAAACGATTTTTTTCCTTATCGTAAGTATATCCGATAGCAGATAGTTTATTTTCTATGACAGATTTCTCAACGCAGAGGCTCTTGCAGAGCTCGTCAAATGAGGGATAATCGTCCCTGAGTTTTGTGTTTATATAACTTAAGAGAATAGCCGGATCATTTGGGATCATTGTAAAAACCTCCAGAGAAAAAACTGATAAAAAATACGGAACGCAGTGCAGGACATCCCGTCTGCTCAGCGGAGAAAGTGCTGTACTCCGCCTTTAACGTTATCTTACAAGATAAATATACAATAATAAATATCTTTTGTCAATGATTTGTATGAAATATTAAAAAACAATTTTTTGTAAATAAGTATTAGAAAATAACAAATGCCTTCGCATTTATCTGTGAAGGCATAAGAGTACTATTTTGTTTTATTTGTCAGATCCGGAAAAGTGAGCTCGTCCATGGCATTGGACTGAGTGCGTTTCAGTCTGTTATATTCACATTGAAACTGATCTATCCTGACCTTCTGTTCCTCAGCTCTTTCGTTGAACAGCGGGAAGCCGTACTGCTCTTCAAGCCAGTGATATTTGAGATTTGTTTTGAAGCCTATGCCAGCCCCGGAAATTCCGAAAATATTATAGAGCATAAATGTCCAGAATGCAATAGGAACACGGTCGAAGAAAGCACTATTCCGCTTATATATAAAATAGGACAAATTTAATATAAGGAATATTATCATTAATATTGCGGAAAGATCATGCTGTTTAAGGCATATTCTGGTAGAAAGGAAAAGTGTTAACGGCGCTATGATAATTGCATCAATGAGCAGCAGAATATAACTTGGTGCGAGTGGTTCAGCGCCTGCCTTCATTATAATATTAGCATCAACTCCGAGGCATACAAGATTTGTGAAGCTGTAGAGCAGCAGAAGGAGGCTTGAAGCAATATAATAATAAAAAAGAACACAGTAGGTTTTTTTGCATTTCTTTAGTGAAGCATAGTTTGCTGTCAATTCAAATTTTGTATCCATAGAACATCCCTCCTTATTTTTATTATATCATTATAACAATTCAATGTCAATACATAAAGTCGATTATTACAGAATTGTAATGTGTATGATATCAGATCATATGAGTATGTTTTTAGTGATAAAGGTATTATTAGCACAAATGGCATTTGTTAACCGCAGTTAGCCTAAGATTGTTAGTATCGTAAAACAAACCTATATAAAATTTGTATAAAAACAACAAAAAATATATGCCGATTTAGGCTAAATTAGAAATAGAAATTTCTATTAATATATGGTATAATACATAAAGATATGTGGAGTGTAATATGTGCTCACTGTATCGCATATTTTTATGACAG
The DNA here is from genome assembly GCA_002371825.1 of Ruminococcus flavefaciens. Lineage (GTDB taxonomy): Bacteria > Bacillota > Clostridia > Oscillospirales > Ruminococcaceae > Ruminococcus > Ruminococcus flavefaciens_L. The sequence goes on from DFHF01000033.1 coordinate 38,811, forward strand.
TCATTGTTACATTTTTCACATTTAAAATCAAGGAGGTTCATCTAATGAATTCAGCTAAATCAACTGTTCCTTTCAAGGGTACTCCTGAGCAGGAGGCACAGCTTCTCAAAGTAATCGAAGAGAAGAAGAGTGATAAGGGCGCACTTATGCCCATCCTTCAGAAGGCTCAGGAAATCTATGGCTACCTTCCTATTGAGGTTCAGGCCATTATTTCCGACAAAACTGGCATCCCGCTTGAGAAGATCTACGGCGTTGTTACCTTCTACGCTCAGTTCTCTCTCTATCCGAAGGGCGAATATACTATCTCAGTCTGTCTTGGTACAGCCTGCTACGTTAAGGGCTCCGGTGATATTTATAACAAGCTTCAGGAAAAGCTCGGGATCGGCGGAGGAGAATGCACATCTGACGGTAAGTTCTCTCTCGACGCTTGCCGCTGCATAGGTGCTTGCGGACTTGCTCCCGTTCTCACAGTCAATGAGGATGTTTACGGTCGTCTTACTGTTGACGATGTTGACAAGATCATTGCAAAATACGCCTGATCACATATAATATCATTTAGGAGGTTAACTTATGAAGACTCTTGAAGAACTCAAGGTTGTCAGAGACAGCATGGAGGGCGAAGTAGCTCTCAGAACCCATGGCAATGCTTCTTCAAAATATGAAAGACACGTTCTTGTCTGTGGAGGTACAGGATGTACTTCTTCCGGCTCACCTAAGATCATTGAGGAGCTCGAGAAGGAATTCGCAGAGAAAGGACTTACAGATAAGGTACAGATCGTAAAGACCGGTTGTTTCGGCCTTTGTGAAAGAGGACCTATCATGATCGTTTACCCAGAGGGCTCTTTCTATTCCCGTGTTAAGGTAGAAGAGATCCCCCGCATCGTTGATGAGCACCTCATCGGCGGCAATCCTGTAAAGGAATTCCTCTATGAGGAAACTGTTGCCGGCGACGAGATAAAGTCACTTGATGATACCTCATTCTATAAAAAGCAGCACCGTGTAGCTCTCAGAAACTGCGGTGTTATAAATCCTGAAAACATCAACGAGTACATAGGCCGTCACGGTTATGAGGCTCTCGGCAAGGTCCTCACAACTATGACTCCTGAGGATGTTATCCAGACTATCCTTGATTCTGGTCTCCGTGGACGTGGAGGCGGCGGATTCCCCACAGGTATGAAGTGGAAGCTCGCAAGAAACATCGTTCCCGATGCAGATCAGAAGTACGTTTGCTGTAACGCTGACGAGGGAGACCCGGGTGCATTCATGGACCGTTCAGTACTCGAGGGTGATCCCCACGTTGTACTTGAGGCTATGGCTATCGCTGGTTACGCTATCGGCGCAACACAGGGCTATATCTACGTTCGTGCTGAGTATCCTATCGCTGTTGAGCGTCTTAATATCGCTATCAAGCAGGCTCGTGAGACAGGTATGCTCGGTCAGAACATCTTCGGTACAGATTTCAGCTTCGATATCGATCTTCGTCTCGGTGCCGGAGCATTCGTATGCGGCGAGGAGACAGCTCTTATGACATCTATCGAGGGCAACCGTGGTGAGCCCCGTCCGAGACCTCCTTTCCCTGCAGAAAAAGGTCTCTATCAGAAGCCTACTATCCTCAACAATGTTGAGACATATGCTAACATCCCCCAGATCATCCTCAACGGTGCAGAGTGGTTCGCATCAATGGGTACAGAGAAGTCCAAGGGTACTAAGGTATTCGCTCTCGGCGGAAAGATCAAGAACACCGGACTCGTTGAAGTACCTATGGGTACAACACTCCGTGAAGTTATCGAGGAGATC
>DFHF01000004.1 GCA_002371825.1 Ruminococcus flavefaciens
ATAAGGAGAAAACTACCGCTGACGGAGCAGTACAGGCGACGGAAGTATGAAATGCCAGCATCGCATTCGGCAGTCCGCCGAACGCTTGCTGGTCGGGGAGAACCCCGAACCCCCTCTCAAAAATCGCACAAAGAAAGGAGCGTGATACAATGAGAAAACGCAATCGCACAATCACAATTCGCTGTACCGATGACGAGTACAAGCGGATACACAGCAAGGCTGAGCGGCACAAGCTATCCCTCAGCGACTTCGTTCTCAGGTCGGCACTGGATAAGAAAATCGTCGTAGCAGACGGGCTGGACGAGGTAGCAAAGCAGCAGAAAGCTATCGGGCGGAACCTCAATCAGATAGCAATGCTGGCGCACGAAGGAAGGCTGCACTCTGTCAGACTGGACGAGCTTGTGGAGCAGCACAGGTCAGTGTCAGCGGCAGTCTGTGAGATAGCAAAGGTGGTGAAGTGATGCCCATAATCCATTTTATCAACAATTAAACTCAGACAGTTGGCGGCATGAAGAACGTCCTCAGCTACGTCAGCAGAAAGGAGAAAACAGCCTCAGAGGACAAGCGTTTCGTGACAGGAGTCAACTGCTAGCCTGATACTTCCTCTTCCTTATCCGATGTGTGCAGGGATGGCTGTTCATCTCGGAGCTTGATATACTAATGGAATATTAAAAAGATGAATATGACGTATGGGATGAGAACGTTAGTCAGACAGATTTTAATACATTCCGATTGACTTCTTCTACCTTCTGTGCTATAATTCTGGTATGAAGAAAGTATAATATCTTCGTCAATAAATAATATAGGAAAGAATAATACTATGATTAAGATGATACTAACCGATTTAGATCACACACTGCTTCGTGAGGACGGCAGTATTTCTGACGAGACACTTAAAATTCTCTCAAAATGTAGAGAACAGGATATACTGTTTGCAATTGCGACAGCAAGATACTGGATTGGTGCAGAACGATATATTGAACAGTTAAAGCCTGATTATGAGATAACAACAGACGGTACACTCATCCACTCAAAAGACAAGTGTATTTTTTCTTGTGAGTTCAGCGAAGAAGAGACAAATCAGATTATAAATAGTATAATGAGTTCTTTACCTTCCGCAGAGATAACAGTTGCAACTGGAAAAAGAGTGTACTGGAACAGCAAACACATATCGGAATCTGAGAAACTTCATAAAGCAATTTATAACGATTATTCTGCATATCTTAATGTCAAGGCGAATAAAATTGTAGTTGAACTGCCTGATGAAATCATTGCAAAGCAGATTGCCGACAGATTGGGTTGCAAGCTTCAATCATACCGTGGAGAAAAATGGTATGCATTTCTTCCAAAAGGGTCTGGCAAGATTACGGCTATAGAAGCAATGATCAAGGCAAGTTCAGTAAGTGCTGAGGATATTGTTGCTTTTGGCGATGATATCAATGATATTGAGATGCTGAAACTTTGCGGGAAAGGCGTAGTAGTTGCAAACGCTGTAGCCGAAGTTCTCGAAATTGCGGATGATGTAACCTGTTCAAATGACGATGATGGTGTAGCAAAATGGCTTAAAGGAAATTGCCTATAAGAAAAATAAGTGTTAAACAAATATAATCCGAGCAGTCCTACGGGGCTGCTTTTTTCACGGCTCACGGAGGAGGTGAAACCACATGGAAAACAAAATCATGTGTATAACGGCCGATGTGGTATTACAATTATGGCTGCGCTGATATAGGACGAACCTGCCGAGGATACCGAGTACGCTCGGGAGTACACCGACAGCAAGGTGCTCGCCGAGGAGCGAGAGTGGAAGGAAGCTCACGGAATACACATGGGTTAGTCCTGTGAGGTGTGCTTTGTTTCAACAGCCGGTTTTCGTCAGGTCTGATGAATGGATTTCGTCTGAGTGCTGTGGTATGATTGTTGGTCAGGAGGTGACCGCGGCGATGAAGTTGCAGGATCTATACTACGGAAACATCATACCGTGTCAGCACGATGTGAGGAAGGACTCCGACTACGCAAAGCGAAGTCTGGAGCTGCTGGAAATGTGCGACACACTGGAGAAACGGCTGTCGGCTGACGACAAGAAACTACTGAACGACATAACGGATATGCAGGGAATGCTGTCCGAGACAATCGTAGCGGAAAGCTACATACAGGGCTTCCGTGACTGTGCCGAACTGATAATAGATGTGATGTTCGGCAGCAGCGAGAACCTGAAATAACGACATATCAACCAAAAAAGGGAAGGGTACGGACAGAGCCGTACCCTTAGTCGTTTTCAAAAAGGAGATTGTTAAAATGAACAATTCAAATCACATAGGAAACATGAACAAGATAAATAGAAGGAGTATGATCGAATGGCTGAAAACAAAACAGAAACTAAAATCGTAATGCTTACCATAAAGGAGGCGGCAGCTCTTGTGGAAGGGCTGACCGAATACAGAGTCCGTCAGATGTGCATCAATGGTCAGGTGCCGCACATCATGGCAGGAAAGAAATATCTCATAAACAAGGAATTATTCCTAAGATATCTGCGCGGTGAGACTGCGTAAAAAAAATAGTGCAAACGGCGCGTTTTTTCTGGACTTCCGCAACGAGTTGTGGTATGATGTCGTTGGCAAAAACGCGCCGTATTACTGAATGGAGGTTTTATATGGCGACAATAAGACAAAGAAAAAGCGGCACTTATGAAATAAAGGTCTCCTGCGGATATGATGTCAACGGAAAACAGGTTCTCCAGTTCAAGCACTGGAAACCGCCCGAAGGACTGACCAAGAGACAAATCGAAAAGGAGCTTCAGCGACAAGCGGTGTTGTTTGAAGAAGAGTGCAAGAAAGGCAAGATAACAGCCTCAATAAAGTTCCAGACGTTTGCGGAGCAGTGGTTTGAGGAATACGCCAAGATCAATCTTCGACCGACTTCATACGAGCGAATGAGACAGACCACACAGCGTGTCTATCCGGCACTCGGTCACATGAAGCTCGACAAAATAACAGCAAGACACATACAGGCTTTCATCTCGGACTTGTATGTCAATGGTAAAAATCAGCGTAATGGCAAGCCTCTGTCGAGAAAGACGGTAGTACATCACCTGAACTTTATCTCAGACATATTTGCGTACGCAATAAAAATGGATATGCTCAGTGACAACCCATGTCGCCGAGTGACTGTACCGAAGGGCGAGTCCAAGGAGAAAGAGATCTATACCATTGATGAGGTCAAGCAGATATTTCAGAAGCTCGACAGCGAGCCGCTGAAATGGAAGCTGTACATTATGCTCGCAATATACAGCGGCTTCCGTAGGAGCGAGATGCTGGGACTTGAGTGGAAGGACATCGACTTTGAAAACAGTACAATATCTGTCCGCAGAACATCACAGTACACAAAGGAGAAAGGCATATACACAGACACAACCAAGACGAAGCGCTCAAAGCGTATGAGCAAGTTCCCACCTGTGATAATGAATATGCTGAAACAGTTCAAGGCGGAACAGGATGCAGAAGCCGAACAGCTCGGAACTAAGTGGGAGGATCATGGCAGGCTGTTCACAAAGTGGAACGGCGAGCCTATGAATCCGCAGACACCATACGGTTGGTTCAGAGAGTTCTGCAAGCACAACGGCTTCCGATTCTGCGACATACATTCACTGCGGCACCTGCATGCATCGCTCCTGATATTTGAAGGAGTGGACGTAGTTGCAGTGTCAGCAGATATGGGACATAGCATCGTAGGAACAACTCTGAACTTGTACTCTCATATGTTTCAAGAGGCAAGGACAAGGAACTGTGATGCAATTACAAATGCTCTGTCCTTCAACAATGAACCGATAGTGGAAAGTCAAGCCACAGCCGAAAGTGAAGAAGCAGTCGATATTGACGAAGCTGATGACGAGGCAGAGGAAGAAACGATGAGCCTCTCGATGTGAGTAAAAAGCAGCCGCAGGGAGAATACTCCCTGCGGTTATACAAACAGCAAGTCGACGTCCAAGCCGCTGATTTTGAAAATAAGTGGCTGATAAGGGGCTGAGGGCATTTTTGAGAAAAAAGAAAACCCACAAACGGCTATTTTAAGCCATCTGTGGGATTGCTGAATGGTGACCCGTACGGGAATT
>DFHF01000041.1 GCA_002371825.1 Ruminococcus flavefaciens
TTGTAGCCCTTCTGGAGAGCAGGAGCTGTAGACTTTGTCTCAAGGTCCTTTCTACCCTTACGAACGAGCTGGTTAAATGTAGGCATAATCTTCCTCCTTTTCTTAGTAATATATATGTGCACAATTCAGCACACTGATATATTATACCCAAAAACAAGCGGCTTGTCAAGGGGTGAACCTTAAAAAGCCGCTGTTTTTCTCATATTTTGTTATTTTTCCCATGCACAGCCTTAACGGACTGCATTATGTTGGGAGTTTTGCCTTTATTTATTCCAGAAATTCTTCTGCATCCACGGTTCCATGCCGCCGTAGGAAATACTGATATCCTTTCCGGCCTCTCCAAAGAACTTGAGGATGAGAGTAGCGTCAGAGCCGTCGATAGTACCGTTCCTGTCAACGTCACCGGCAGCAAACTCCTTATCATTGAACTTTGCTCCCTTTCCTGCAAGAACATTTCCGAATTCTCTGAGGACGATAGTTGCGTCCGAGCCGTCAACTGTATCGTCATTGTTCACATCGCCCAGATCATATCCTACCGGCTCAGGCTGAGTCGTGGTAGTTGTTGTCACCGGCTTGGAAGTAGTTGTGGTGGTGGTTATCTTTTTAGTAGTTGTAGTTGTGGTGACCGGCTTGGCCGTTGTTGTAGTGGTAATAGAATTACCATCCGAATACACCTTGATATAACCATTCTCGATGCCCTGCGAGAACACATAAGCCATGTGCAGTCTGCCCGCTCTTGTGTCATCAGCATCCAGGAAGAGGTCATTCCTTTCGCCTTCCTGCTTGTATACTATGCCTATAGGATAGATATCGCCGATGGCTGCATCTGCAGGGATCTGAAAATCTACTGAAAACATATTACCGGCATAGAGATTATTGCCGCCGGATGAAGCTGTTACGAACAGCTCTCCGGGCTGTACCAGACTGTCTTCAATATTGAAATCTAACAATGCATCATGTGAGTCGTTGAAGTAGTGTCCTTTTCTGCCAACGCGAGGCATCATACGTGTATCATAGTAAACATGGAAGCTGAGCGTGGATACTTCCTGCTCCGGTCCCAAATAAGAGAAACGTACACTTTGAATAGAGCTCGGCGCATTGCTTTTACCAATTTCTATTTTGTCGATCTTTATCTCAGGACCGCTGCCGCCGTATTCAGCCGGATCCAGTTTTTCCAGCCAGGAAGAAGGCTGTTTCCAGTATGAACCGTCATACATCACTTCCTTGTTATCTTTCTTATCGCAATAATTATCTGATGCTGCGATAGCTGTGGTGGAAGCCATGCAGGCTGTGAGTGCTGCTGAAAAGATTACTGCCGTTATTCTTTTAAAAAAATTCTTCATCGCTTATTCCTTTATGATTATTACTTTTCATTCTTTTTCCAGAAGTTCTCGTCCATCCACTTCTGCATACCGCCGTAGGATACATTGATATCCTTTCCAGCTTCGCCGAAGAACTTGAGGATGAGTGTAGCATCTGAGCCGTCGATAGTACCGTTCCTGTCAACGTCACCGGCAGCAAACTCCTTATCATTGAACTTTGCTCCCTTTCCTGCAAGAACATTTCCGAACTCTCTCAGCACAAGAGTTGCATCAGTTCCGTCAACAGTTCCGTCGTTGTTAACATCACCGAGGTCGTACTTATCGGTTGACGGATCGGGTTTTGTGGTGGTAGTTGTTGCTGAAGAAGTAGTTGTAGTAGTGGTAGTAGATGTAGTAGTTGTTGTTGAAGTAGTTGTGGTCGTTGTTGTGGTAGTTGTAGTGGTGGTTGTGGTAGTTGTTGTAGATGTAGAAGTAGTTGTAGTAACTGCAGGCTGTCCGCCCTGTACTACATGGATATATCCGTAATCAAACATGGGGTAGCAGCGTTCACCGTTGCTGAGAAAACCATAAGCTCCGTTCTTCTCATTGGTCACCCAGCTCACCTTACAGTAGCCCATACTACAGCCGTCATTAATGTGGTAATTAACTGTAAAAGCAGTTCCGCCTTCGCTTACCGTACTCATTCCTGTTAAGCTGAAATTCACATTGTTGCCGCTTACTGAGTAGCTTACAGTACCATAATTAGATTCAACGCTCTTGGGTGTGATGTCCCCATCAACGTGGAGAGTAAGATTGCTGATGCTCCTAAGTGCCACGCTATTGCTAACCTTGACCTCCACCTGAACATCACTTCCGGCATTTCCGGAAACGTTCTGTACTTCCCAAAGCATTTTTGAAGCTTTTTTCACAGGCTGAACTGCGTTTACCGCCGGAGATACCATGCACATCACCGCAGCAGCACAGCTTATTACCAGTGATACTAACCTGTTAAAACCATTTTTCATTGCATTTTCCTCCTATACCTTTTATTTATTCCAGAAGTTCTTCTCCATCCAGGGTTCCATGCCGCCGTATGAAATATTGATATCCTTTCCGGCTTCACCGAAGAACTTAAGAATAAGCGTAGCATCCGAGCCGTCGATAGTACCGTTTCTGTCCACATCTCCGGCAGCGAACTGTCTTGCATCGAAGCTTTCGCCCTTGCCTGCAAGTTTATTTCCGAACTCTCTCAGTACGAGAGTTGCATCTGTACCGTCAACCGTACCATCATCGTTAACGTCTCCCAGGAGGTATTTCAGATCCGGCTCCGGAGTCTTGACCCTGATAGTACCGTTTATCTTTTCAGTCTTATATGTCCACGCAGTATTGTCGAAGAATACCTCACACTTGTCTCCGAAGCCGATATTGTATTCGCCGTCGGGACAATCCTCAGGTATCTCATATGTAAGAGTGAATACAGGCAGGCTCTCATCAGCGATCACACCGTCGCCTTCAGCATTCCTGCTCTGGAAGTTGCATCCGGGAAGATCGATACTGCTGCTTATTCCTGCTCTTTCAAATGCTGATGAGGTATCGCCTATCTTAACAAGCTTTACAGGTTCATCCTGTGCAAAGACAACATCCATTGCAATGACCGGCTCACCTGCTGTCTTTACAGCAACCTTTACAGTAACGGTATCTCCGGGCTTTGCCTCATGCTCTCCGAAATCGAAGGTGATAACGGCATCCTCAGGATATGCCTTCTTAGTAGTTGTAGTAGTGGAAACTGTATCCGTGGTAGTAGTTGTAGTCTGACTTGTGGTAGTTGTTGTGGATGTGCTTGTGGTGGTCGTAGTTGTTGTAGTGGTTGTTGTGGTTGTTGTAGTGGTTGTGGTCTCTGCTTCATAGGTCACATAGAACACATCCGAAACCGTCTTTCCGATACAGCTGAGCTTTACATATACGGGATACTGTCCTGCTCTTGTTTTATCGACCTCTGAAATATCCACTGAAACATCAACTGGCATCGGTCCTGCATTGGGCTTATCATAGATATATCTGAATCCGATAATGCCTCTTTCCTCATGGACCACAACATCACCGTCAGTATATATGCCTGTTATCTTGGAAACAGGCTCAAGTCCCCTGAAATCAATATCCTCTCCTATTTTATATGATACCTTATCAGGAGTTCTTTCCACTCTGATCTCCAGCTCTACACTATTAAGTATAGGTGTGGTAGTGGTAGTAGTCAGAATAGTCGTTGTCTCAGAAGTAGTAGTTGTCGTTGTTGTTGTCGTAGTACTTGAAGTGGTTGTAGTTGAAGTTGTAGTTGTAGTTTCCGGCTCGCTGTAAGTGAGGTAAACTGCCTTCTCAGCCACAGTCCTGCCGTCATGCTTTACCCTGAGATATACAGGATATGTACCTGCTGAATATCTGTTTACCTCTGATACATCGACACTGTAATCAAAGGGAATAGCAGCAGCGCCTGAGTTTCCGGCAATGTAAGCATCGATGTAAATGAATCCGCCCCTGAGATCACTCATGGAAAGGTCATTTTTCTCGTTAGTATTTATTTTGCCGTCAGAGTACTCAGCTCTGAGTGTAACACTGTATCGTCCTCCTGAGAGGTCGGGCTCATCGCCTACTGTATATGCGGTCCTGTAGGGCATAGCATCTACAGAGATCTCTGCATCAGTACCCACGATATAAAGCATAGTCGTGGTAGTAGTTGTTGTGGTCGTTGTAGTGGTGGTCGTAGTAGTTTCAGGTGCCTTGACCTTTATAGCACCGTTTATCTTTTCTGTCTTATAGGTCCATGCAGTATTGTCAAGATATACCTCGCACTTTTCTCCGAAGCCTATCTCATAATCACCGTCAGGGCAATCCTCCGGTATCTGATAAGTAAGAGTGAATACCGAAAGGCTCTCATCAGCGATCATACCGTCGCCCTCATCATTCCTGCTCTGGAAGTTACAGCCGGGAAGATCGATATTGCTGTTTATACTTGCCTTTTCAAATGCAGGTGAGGTATTGCTTATGCCTATCAGCTTTATGGGAGAATCCTGAGCAAACAGCAGGTCCATTGCGATTATAGGATGATCTGAAGCCTTTATGCCTACCATTACCTTGACTGTATCACCGGGTTCAGCCTCATGATCGCCGAAGTCGAAGGTGATAACAGCATCATCGGGATAAACAAAGGGAGGTTCTGTTGAAGCCGGAACTGTTGTGGTAGTGGCGGCTGTAGTGGTAGTAGTTGTTGTTGAGGTTGTCGTAGTAGTCGTGGTGGTAGTAGTTGTTGTTGTCGTAGTAGTGGTTGTTGTTGTTGTTGTAGTCACCGGAGCCTCATATCTGACATAGAAAGTATCTGAAGCACTTTCTCCGCCGCATCTCAGATTGATGTATACCGGATAATATCCGGGCACCGAACTGTTGACAGCTGACTTATCAATATTTACTATGACAGGAACAGGATCTGCATTTTTCTTTTCATTTATATACCTGAAGCCGGAATAATTGGTCTCATCAAATACTACAGTGTCATTATCTGTATAGTGACAAACCGCTTTCACTCCATAATTCAGGCCGGTCAGATCAAGACTTTCCCCTGTAAGGTATACAGTCTTATCAGGCTGCTTGTAAACAGTAACATCCAGGTCAACTCCGGACAATTTCGGAGATGTAGTTGTTGTGGTGGTGGTAGTCGATGTAGAGGTTGTTGTTGAAGTTGTGGTGGCAGATGTAGTAGTCGTCGTGGTAGTAGTTGATGTTGTCGAAGAAGTTGTGGTCGTCGTAGTTGTGGTTGTTGTAGAAGTTGAAGTGGTTGAACTTGTAGTGGATGTTGTGGTAACAGGCTTAGCCGTAGTTGTAGTTGTTGTAGTTGTTGTGGTGGTAGTTGTTGAAGTTGTAGTAGTAACTGCCGGCGGGTCAATATTCTCTGTCACAACTCTTATGTAGCCATAATCAAACATGGGGTAATATGCAGAGCCGTCGCTCAGATATCCTATTGCGCCAAGGCGGCCGGAATTAGCCCAGCTGACCTTATTGTACCCGACAGGGCAGCCGTCATTGATATGGCAAACTACTGTAAAGAGGGTACTTCCGTTTCCGGCAGTTCTGATGCCGGAAAGCTCCAGGCTGACCTTGCTGCCGCTGATACTGTAGTCCACTGTACCGGCAACATCAGATTCAACGCTTTTAGGAGTAATGTTTCCTTCAAAATTAAGTCCGAGTCCGCTGAGGCTCTTAAGAGCAACGCTGTTCCTGACCTTGATCTCTACCCTTACATCCTTTCCGGCATTACCGGATACGTTTTCCACCTCCAGTGTCATTTTGGAGGCCTTGTGTACAGTCTCCCCCAGCGCATTTGCTGCCGGAGCGGATATGCACATGAGTGCCGCCATCAGGCTCAGCAGGATGGAAATAAGTCTGTTTGATCTTGTTTTCATTTTAATATCCTCCCGTTTGCATTTCCGAATTGAAATGCAATTTATCTTCTCTTGATCGAGAACAAAAGAATTACCGGATAGATCTCAAGTCTGCCGAAAAGCATATCGAAGCAGAGCACTATCTTTGAGAAAGCCGTGAGATCTCCGAAGCCGCCGGCCGGGCCGAAACGTCCCACACCGAAGCCGATATTGTTCATACAGGTAACAACTGCTGAAAGTGACTCCTCAATGGAATATTTATCCAGTGAGATAAGCAGCAGTGATATACACATGAGCATAACGAACAGAATCAGATATGAAGTTGCGCCTCTTACAACATCCTTTTCCACGGGCTTGCCGTCCATTTTTACGGTAGCAACAGCTCTTGGATTGATGATGTATTTCAGCTCCTTGATGCCGGACTTTAAAATGATAAGTATTCTTGATACCTTCATTCCGCCGCCTGTAGAACCTGCACACGAACCTACAAACATAAGGAGCAGCATAAGCGTCTGTGAGAATACCGGCCATTGAGCCGTATCCGCCGTAGCAAAACCGGTCGAGGTAATAGTAGAAGCAGTCATAAAGAAAGCATGGCGGAGTGCCTCACCGAAATTGCTGTAGAGATGCATTACATTCAGGGTTATGACTCCGGTAGCAGCAATAATGATACCGAAATACCAGCGCACCTCTTCATTTTTATAGGCAAGTGAGAACTTGCGTATCACCATATAATAGTAGAGGTTGAAGTTCACTCCGAAAAGGAGTATGAAAACAGCTATTACCATTTCTATGGCCAGGCTGTTGTAATGACCGATGCTGTCTCCGTATATGGAGAAGCCTCCGGTGCCCGCTGATGAACAGGCGTGTATCACCGCATCATACAGCGGCATCCCGCAGCACATGAGAAGTATCATTTCCGATACCGTCAGCGAGATGTATATCCCGTAGAGTATCCTTGCGGAAAAGCTTGACTTTGAAACAAGTCTTCCCACATTAGGGCCGGCACATTCTGCTCTCATCATGTGCATTGTTCTTGCGTCATTGCTTGACATGATGGCCAGCACGAACATCAGGATTCCCATACCGCCCAGCCAGTGAGTGAAGGCTCTCCAGAAAAGAGAGGCTCTTGAAAGGGATTCTATATCGCTCAGTATCGTGGCTCCGGTGGTAGTAAAACCGGATACCGTCTCAAAAAGAGCGCTGGGATAATCCGATATTTCGCCCGATATAACGAACGGAAGCGCCCCTATGAGGGAAACTCCCATCCATGAAGCGGCAACACTGACGAAGCCCTCCATTGAGAATATCGAGTTATTTTTAGGTTTCTTAATGGTAGTGATTATACCAATGACCATAAGCATAAGTATCGGTATTCCAAAGGACAGGATAACATGGTCTTCTCCGTAGATAAAGCCAACAAGTACCGGCAGGAGCATGAAAAGTCCTACCACCTTGAATATCTGCCCCATTATATAAACTATCATTCTATAATTCATTTTCCGATGCTATGCTCCTCTTAGTCAAAAATATTGCTCAGGTCATGGAATCCCTTGCTTGTGGTGACAACAACAACGCTGTCATTGACCTTGAGGCAGTCATCGCCCTTGGGGATTATGAGTTCGTTTCCACGAACTATACTTGCTATGAGGATACCGCTTCTCAGTTTCAGCTTCTTCAGCGGAACATCAACATAGTCCTTCTTGTCACGGACTACGAATTCTATAGCTTCAAGTCTGTCATTTACCAGTCTGTAAAGAGTGGTGACACTGTTGCCCAGTGAATTCTGCTTTGCACGGACATACTGGAGTATCTGATTCACGGTTATTGACTTAGGCGATACGATACTGTCAAGGTCAAGAGTATCCGAGAGCTGTATCAGCGACATACGGTTTACCTTTGTAACGACCTTCTCAACACCGTTGTTCTTAGCCAGAAGTGAAAGGAGTATATTCTCCTCATCGATACCGGTCAGGGTGACTACAGCATCCGCATCATAAACACGCTCCTCAGCCAGAATATCGTGGTCTGTGCCGTCTGCACAGGAGATATTCACCTTGTTCAGCCTCTCGCTGAGTTCCAGGCAGCGCTTTTCATCTATCTCGATTATCTTCACCTTTACGCCCATTTCTATGAGCTGCTGAGCAAGATGATATGCAACTCTTCCGCCGCCTATGAGAACAGCAGATTTGACTCTCTTTTCACGGTAAGCCGCACTTATGCTCCTGAAGAACTTGACCATAGCGCTGTGGGAAGCGGTCATGTGGATCTTATCTCCGGCCTTCAGTATGAATGTACCGTTAGGGATTATGAGTTCCTCTCCCCTCTGAACAGCACAGATGAGCACATCAAGCCTGAGTCTTCTTGAGAGCTGACTGAGAGCAATATTATCCAGTATACTTCCGCTGGTAATTCGTATCTCCGCCAGATCAACACGTCCCTTAGCAAAGGATTCAATATTTATAGCCTCAGGATAACGAAGCACCTTGGCGATCTCATTTGCAGCATTATAGTCCGGATTGACCATCATGCTTATACCCAGCTCCTCACGCATGAAAACGAGCTGCTTATCGAATTCAGGGCTGCGGACACGGGCTATACAATGTCTTGCATTCATTCTCCTTGCTATCATGCAGGAGAGTATATTTACCTCGTCAGAGGCAGTGACTGCAATGAATATATTAGCCTTTGCAACATTCGCCTCCTCAAGCACACTTGTCTGAAGACAGTTGCCTGCGATACCCATTACGTCATAATCATTTGTTACTGATTTGATAAGGTCTTCTTTTTTATCTATCACGGTAACATTGTGCTCGTTGCTGAGCACCTCCGCAAGAGCGCTGCCGACCTTGCCGCAGCCTACGATGATAATTTCCATACATCCTCCGTTGAATGAATATTAATAATTTTTTAGAGAGATCTTTTATATATTGAGCTATAATAACTCAATATAATTATACCCCCCCTTCCATAGTTTGTCAATAGACACAACACACGAAAAGGCCGCCCTCATTTTATGCACCATAAGCCCTGAAAATCCGCATTATGTGAGTGCTTATGCCTCACAGCGCAATTATTGCCTTGCAAATGTTTATTTTTCATGTTATAATTAATGTATATTCATAAATGACCTGCGGCAGTCATTGCCCTGAACTTTGTTCAGGGAACGCAATTTATTTCTTAAAAGTTGATTTTTTGTCCTATAGGACAAAACTAATATCCATTAAATCAAAATATGACAGGAGGAATTTTTATGCCATTCATAAATGTAAAAACAAACACCAAAGTATCTCCGGATAAAATGGAGGTCATAAAATCACAGCTGGGACAGGCTATCACTGCTATCCCCGGAAAGTCCGAAAGCTGGCTCATGGTAGGCATTGAGCCTGAGTATAACCTCTGGTTCAAGGGAGACAGCGCTCCCGCAGCAATGATCGAGGTAAGTATCTTCGGCAGTGCCTCCGATAATGCCTATACTACCCTCACAAGCCATATAACCGGTATTATGACCGATCAGCTCGGCATATCCTCGGATCGTGTGTACGTTAAATATTCCGAGATAGAGCAGTGGGGCTGGAACGGTTCTAATTTCTGAGGTGATTAAAATGAGATCAAAGAGATTATACAGCATCATCACTGCCGCTATGCTGCTTTCATCCGTCCCGGTATATTCTCCTGCACCTATGCAGGCAGCAGCCGAATGGGACTATGCCGGCAGCGAGTGTGACCCCGCACACGATACCTCACGAGATGTCCAGACAGAAGGTGTGGGAAATCCTTTCAACTTCGGGGAGAGAAATACTCCGGCAGATGCTTCAACCGAAGAGATAAGAGCAATAAACCATAAAATGACTGTTCAGGAGGTAAAATATGCCCTCTACAAGGAGATAGATGAGCACTGGGAGCTTATCTCCACACGAATAGGCCAGACTGAACGTGAAAAAGTATATGCCCTCTTCCTCGGACTTGGCACAAGAGAGTCCACTTTAGGCGGCAACGGCGACGGCGCTGATATCGAGACCGCTGAAACTGACGGATTCGGAGTTAATCCTGCCCACGCCTATGGTACTATGCAGACTGCCGTAACTGCCTTTGCGGACTGCAATCCCACCTTCGACAAGGAGGATAACGTCCCCGAGATGTTCCAGTACACCTTCAACGAATCCAATTTCTATGACGCTATAGTTTCAAATCATATGGGCATAAGGAAGATACTCCACTTTGCAGAGATCTGCATAAACAGGGAAAAGCTTACCGGATACGAAGTCATAAGGAACTGCCTTAAGGGCTTCAACACAGGCTGGTGCAACAAGGCCGAAGACGACGGTGCTTATCGTACCTATGCGGACGAGATATGTGCTATGGCTCAGTTCTATTACAATGAGGGACACCTCTATGACAACGTGTTCACATGGACTGAATCCCCTGCTGCTGCTCCTTACCGTACAGCAAACCGCTGGGACTGGTGGGGCGACGGTGAACCGAGCATGGCCGAAGTGAAACAGGATCCTGATCCTAAGCCGGAAAACCTGAAGGGCGACGTGAATACAGACGGCAAAGTCAATATAGCCGATGCAGTTGTTCTCCAGAAGTTCCTGATAGGAGACTTTATCCTCGCTCAGGATAAAGCCGTGAAAAATGCCGATATGGATGACTCCGGCAACCTGGACGGCTTCGATCTCACCCTCCTCAGACAGGAACTCATTGACTTAGACTGACCTCCCCCTATAAACAGGAACGTATTCCAGACAGAACCGTCCCTAATAATAATTATTAAAAAAGACCCTTTGCTAAGAAAGGGTCTTTTCTTATTATTGATCGTCCTGTAAATTACTCACTGGCAGCTGAATACTGCGTCCACAACGCCTTTATAAAGCTGTGCGGACTCACTGGCGAAGCTGAAATTATGATCCTGGGGATTCTGTATCTGCATTACTATCATATACGAACCGCCGTTGGCACGATAATCACTGTAGCTGCTGTCGGAGGCTCCGTTCTGGCCGTTATCATTGTAATTTTTCAAGCAGCCGGTTATGTAGAGGAAATCCCCTGCACCGGTCTCAGCAGTACCGGTCTTTGCAAAGAACTGATATCCCTCCGGCATATAAAGTCCCAGATTTCCGGCAACTCCTGACATACCGTCCAGAATTCCCTGCCGGCACTCCTGAGGTATAGAGCCTATGACCTCTCCGCCCTTGCTGCCGGATTCGACAACACTATTGAAATTATTGGTGTCCACCACGTTCTTTACTACGAAGGGCTTGACCATATCACCGAAAACTGCCTCACGGGCAAGAGCTGCAAGATATATGGGACAGGTCCGCACATAGGACTGTCCGAATGCACTTCTTCTCAGATCATCGTTGCAGTATATCTCAATATTATTTTCAAGCGAACCAAAATCACAGTATATCTCATATCCGGGGCCGAAATTGAAAATATTCCCCAGATCGCTGAGAACTGCATCCTTGCCTATCTGGTCGAAGGCCTTGGCAAAGAAGATGTTGCTGGAGTTGACAAATGCTGAGTAAAGCGAACGGTCTGCGATAGGATATGACCAGTTGGTATCATGATCCCAGTTCACTATTGTTGCGCCGTCATCCACCCAAGTGCCGTCATCATACAGCGACCTGATACCGTGCTTATCTGCGAGCACCTCTGACATTATCTTGAAGCATGAGCCGGGAGTCGCATTCTGGAAAGCCTTATTGCAGAAAGCTCCCCAGCTGAGAGTATCTCCGTAATCCTTATCCTGCTCGTAGATGTCCGGGTCATACGATGGATAGGACACCTCCGAGAGTATCGAGCCGTCGTTCCTCATGACTACTACCGAACCGACTATATTCATATTTGCCATATACTGATAAACAGCGTTCTGAACATTTGCATCGAGAGTGAGCTGTATCGAACGCCCCACATCCTCATTGCCGTTTACAGGATCAGGATTTTTCTCCCTGAGCGTTTCCTCAAATACCAAATCGAATCCGGATGAGAGCTTATTGAGTATATTTGCAAAAGCTACTTTATTATTATCATTTGTGAAGCGTTCCTCTGAACCGTCCTCACGCTGACCGCTGTACATAAGGAGCTCGCCCTTACAGTCATAAAGGTTTCCCTTAAGTACCGGGGTAGTTGTAGTAGTTGTTGTTGTAGTGGTGGTCACTGTGGTAGTAACAACAGTAGTCTGCACCGTCTCACTGTCACTGATCTTTTCACTGCTGTCGCTGGCTGACTGAGGATCCTCTTCCTCCATCCACCCCGGTCTTTTTACCCCAGACTCATCAGCCTGCTCCACCTTTGAAGCGCATGACGATAAGCTGCTGAATGTCATGACCGAGATCAGCAGGGCAGCCATTCTTTTAGCCCTGTTCTTCATATTATTACCATCCTTGACGGAAACTCCGCCCTATATTTTAAGCAACGCTGTCAATTTCCGATAAAAGTCCCCTGACAGTATTGCGATTTATGATTTAATTATACTCTCTTTTACATTTTCCGTCAACAGGCAGGAGTCTATTTTTGCATATATTTTGCAGATTGTAGCCATTTTGTAATATTCTGTAACCATGCCTGCTTTTCAGTGCAGCTGGTCATCTCTTTTGCCAGAAAACAAAAACCACAGTCTCCCTGACATTATATCAGAGATACTGTGGTTTTGTAATTTCCATACTGCCTCAGAATATTTGCTGACAAAAGATCGCCTGCAGCTATTCAGTGAATATTATTCTTCAAGCAGCTTATAGAGCAGTCTGTATAGTTCGGCTGCCTCCTGAGCTTCAAGCTTTATGCAGCCTCCCACCTTTTCAGGTATATCAGCTGCCTTTTCCCTCAGAGCCATGCCCTCATCAGTTATTTCTGCTATGAGCACTCTTTCATCCTCAGAGCTTCTGAATCGTCTTATAAGACCTTTTGCCTCCATACTTTTCAGCAGAGGGGTAAGTGTACCGGAATCCAGGAAGAGCCTGCGTCCCAGCTCTTTTACGCTGAGGCTCCGCACCTCCCAGAGTACAAGCATAGCTATATACTGTGTATAAGTCAGGTCCAGCTCTGAAAGCACCGGATGATATTTCTTTATCACCAGTCTTGAACAGGCATAAAGCGGAAAGCAGAGCTGATTTTCAAGTTTCAGTCCTTCGTATTTGTCCTGCATGATACCTCCGTCATGAATTCAGGCTCTCATTGTATGCAGCCCTTACAGCCTTTGCCAGCTGATCCGCACAGGATGTAGGTCTTCTGCCGCAGAGATTTCCTGAGAGCTTGTCCTCGATCTGTTCAACTGTCCAGCCGTCCACCAGCTTTGAGATAGCCTTTAAGTTGCCGTTGCAGCCGCCGTAGAACTTTATATCTGTAATAACATTTCCTTCAATGTGAAAGCTGATCTCCTGAGCGCAGACCATTTCTGTTTCGTAAGTGTAATCCATAATGTACCTCCTTAAAGCAATTCCTTTATTTTGCTGTCGATATCCCCGGGCTTGACGGTAGGAGCAAATCGTTCAACAACGTTTCCCTCTCTGTCAATGAGGAACTTTGTGAAATTCCACTTTATCCTGTCTCCCAGGAATCCGCCTTTTTCCTTTTTCAGATAGGTATACAGCGGAGCTTCATTTTTGCCGTTTACTTCTATTTTGGCAAACTGTCTGAAAGTCACCCCGTAGCGTGACTGACAGAAATCCACAATTTCCTCCTCAGTTCCGGGAGCCTGCCCTGCAAACTGATTGCACGGGAAATCCAGTATTTCGAGACCCTGCTCCTGATATTTCTCATATAGATCCTGAAGTCCTTCATACTGTGGTGTGAATCCGCAGCCTGTAGCGGTATTGACTATAAGCAGCACTTTCCCCTTATAGTCTGAGAGATTTACGTCATTTCCCTTTGCGTCCTTCATAGTGAAATCATATATACTCATAAACACAGCCTCCTTTAGAATTGAACTAAATTCGATTGAGTTCAATTGAATTATACACCATCTTTTTTGATTTGTCAAGTACTTTTTGAAAAAAAACAGTATTTCCGATAAAATACCAGAAATACTGTGTTTTAGTATATAATTTTTCCTGTTACTGAGCTCTGTATATAACCATACAGGTAACATTGTCAAGGCCGCCGTTTTCAAGAGCCTGATCCACAAGTCTCGGAGCTATCTCCTCATCCATATCAGACATGGATCCGGAGATATCCTCATCGCTGACCATATCCGTAAGGCCGTCACTGCAAAGGAGAAGTGCTCCTTCAGACAGATCCACAGGCTCATATGAAAGAGCTTTCATGCCTATATTGCGTGAATCAACTCCCAGAAACGAGGTTATCTTGTGGGCATCCTCACTGAGGCGGGCCTCCTCCTCGGTATAGATATTCGCCTTAAGCTTTTTCATAGCAAGGGTCTGATCCTCAGACACCTGACGAAGGCCGTTCTCATTTGTATAGAAATATATCCTGCTGTCGCCGATATTGAACACATAGGCCTGACTGCCGATAGTGCAGACCATTGCCAGTGTACATCCGCCCAGCTTTCCGTTCATTTCATCGACCATTTTGACTATGCGGTCATTTGCCTCTGAGGCAAATCTGTCCACAGCGTCCTTCATTTCCTCCGGAGATTCGGCAGCTATGATACTGTCTGCATATTCATCGAGAGTCTTAGCTGCTATCTCAGATGCAAGATCACCGAACTGTTCTCCGCCCATGCCGTCGAAAACTGCGAAAACATATCTTTCTGAATGGCTGAGCACCTTGTATCCGCAGAGATTCTCGACCTCTCGCACACCTAGCTTATCGGCATAGAAATTATCCTCGTTCACCTGACGGACATTTCCCACATTTGTGGCAATGCTCACAAGCAGTTCAGTCCTGCCGCCGGATTCGAGCTTAACTGTTTTTTCTTCTGATAAAGCCATAGATACCAGCCTCCGTTAAGAATTTCTGTTGCGGAATTTAAGGCTCAATATGCTGATAACGATACATACGGCAGAAATAAGGGCTATCATTCCCCATGCTGCCAGGATAGTTCCGGCCTCGCTTTCGTACATCTCTATGTACTCTCTCTTGAAGTTTGCAAACATCGGATCCACCGCATTTATCCGTGAAGGCAGTGATTTTCCGTTGTTGAGGTCGGCAGTGCTTCCGAGAGCAGACATTCCCCACTTGCTGTAGGTGATATTTGCGATAGCCTCGGACCAGCCCTCAAGCTTGAAGAGAACTCCGCTCATTACCAGCTGAAGGATAAGCACAAATGGCATTGCAGTCATGGCTACATTTGGATTTGAAGATACTGATGATACCATGATACCCATTATATCCGCACCCCATATTATAAGCAGGAGTGTGATGAAGTATTCCGGAATGGCTGCGAAAAGAGTTCCCTCTGAAGGGAAATCTATGAAAGCACAGCATATGCCCATGAGTATTGCAGCCTGACAGAGGCATACAAAGAAGTCAAACAGCACATGGGAAAGAATGTAGGAGCTGATATGAAGTCCTGACCTGTACTCGGAGGCTATGGTATTATGCTCCTTGCAGATACGCTGTATGGAGTTGAATATTCCCACCCATATAGCCGCCGAAGTAATAGCGAAGAAACCGGACTGAGTGTCCTCGAAGGTCTTATACATATTCTTTCCCACGATAGAACATACAAGGAAAGATATAACTGCGGCTATAACTATGAATTTCCAGTTCTTCTGGTTCATAAAAAGCCTGAAATTTTTCTTGAAATATACACTTAACTGAGCAATTCTCTTATTCATATCAACCTCTCCTTGTCATCTCGAACCTGCGGATGAATTCATCTGCACGTCCCTTGCCGCCTTCGTAGTTTATCTCCATTACTATCTCACTGAGCTTATTGACGCCGAAGAAGCTGTAAGCATTGGCCACATCCCCGTAATAGGCAAGATGTCCCACCTCGTCAGACTGGCTCTTTGCAAGGACTATCACCTTGGTATAGAGGTCAGCAGCATCATCCGGTGCATGGGAGATAACAGCAATAGCCTCTCCGGTCTCAGTACAGGATTTCAGTGTTTTCATAAGCTCCACACGGGTAGCGAAGTCCATACCAGAATCAGGCTCATCGAGGATGAACACCTCCTGGTCAAGAACAGAGCCGAGGGCTACCTCTGCACGTTTTTTCTGACCACCTGAGAGGTTCTTTATGAATCTGTCCCTGAGGCTGTTGAGCATAAGTCTGTCGAAAACATCCTTGATGCGCATTTCTATCTCCTGCTGGGTATAATCTCCTGCAAGCATAGAAGTAGCCATATCGTGGACAGTATGGTAGACTGTATCCTCATCACGGGTAGTCGGGAACTGAGGAACAAGTCCCACCTTATTTTTAAGCATTTTGAAATTCTTGTAGAGGTCCATTCCTCCGAAGAGCACCTGACCGGAAGCGTGTACACCTGACTGGCTTACTCTTCCTCTTAGAGCATTTATAAAAGTAGTCTTTCCTGCACCTGAACCGCCGAGGATAAGAATGAAGTCGCCGGACTCCACATCAAGGCGAATATCACGGAGAAGGTCTCTTTTGCGGAAAATACCGGAGGTAGTCGCCCTCTGGATATTGACGTTCATAATGACCTGTCTCTGGTTCTCGGTTATTTTCTGAGGCTTGGGCTGGACAGCGTTGAATATTACCTCATCCTCAAGGAAAATGAGAGTTGTATTAGCTATGCGGATAACATCAAAAGGGTCCAGCAGTCTCTCGCCGGTTATGGCATTCTTGTTTACGGCAACACCGTTTGTGCTTCCGTTATCCACTATTTTCCAGCGTCCTCCCGGCATAAGCACCAGTGAGGCATGATTTCTTGAAGCCATGAAGTCTGTAAGAGATATACCGCTGGTGATATTTCTTCCTATCGGGACAATACTCTGTCCCCTGAGAGAATACCTGTTCCACTTTTCATCAGCATTGAAGGTAGTACTGAATATTGCGGCAACAGCGTCCGGATGGGGCTCATCCAGATTCCTGCGGTCTATCCTGAGGACATCGCCGTCCTGGAGCCTTACTGCTCTGGAGCCTCTCTCATTTATCTGCTCCAGCTTTACTCCATTATAGAAGGTGCCGTTAAGGCTGTTGTTGTCACGGTAGTGGTATGCTCCGTCTGCAAATATGAAATCTCCATGGTCACGGGATGCTATGCATGAGCGAAGCTTTATATCGCACATACTTCCGGTAACATCACGTCCCATTTTCATATCGCCTTCAAGGGTCACTACCCTTACGGAGTCATTGGGCTCAAGCAGAAGCAGAGTGGCCGGCTTAGGCGGGAGCGGTCTGTAATAAACTGTTTTATTATCCATAGCTGTCACCTCACTGCCACTCGCAAACGAAGCCTGCGGTATCGATATCACTATTTCCGTCTTCAGAAAGTGTATTGTTCATATCCATCCATGAGCCCCGGTCCATGCCTTCAATTTCATCGTCATTGTAATATAGGGCATAATAGCATTTTCCAAAATAATTTGCCGGGAAGCTCAATGTAGTACCATAAACACTTATAGTTGCCCAGTTTGTGTAGTCAAAATCGGTACCGTCAGTCCAGTACCATGTATCCATATCGTCCATTACACGGTATGCACCTACCCAAACGACTTCTTCACTCTCATTTCTGGTAAGGTCTGTGAGGAATTCCTGCTCCTCACTGCTGTTCACTGAGACAAGATGACCGCCATTTTCGACACAGTATGCCTCTGCATCCTTCCATGTCATATGGGAATCGAAGTATTTATAGTAATGTCCGTCGAATTCAACTGCATCAGACGGGTGATCTACAGATTTTTTTCTGCTTCCGCTGTCGTCATCCTTGTCCTTGAGGAGGAAGAATGCGGTGATACCGCCTGCAGCAGCAAGAAGTGCGATAAGTCCAAGAACAAGCGGGAGCTTGCTCTTCTTTTTGACTGCGGCTGCGCCGGAAGCTGTATGTACAGACTGACCGGCATATGTAGTTCCCTCCGGCATACGGGACGGAGCTCCGCCCTGTACAGCCTGCGGCTGACTGAAGGGATTCTGGGGAACTCCTCTGCTGAAGCTGTTCTGCTGAACGGGAGGCACACTGCTTGCAGGCTGTACCCTGCTGAAGGAGCTATTAAGTGAGGTGCCGCCGCCCATTACGGGAACGGAGTTCTGATTTCCGGAAGAGAAGCTGTATTTTCTCAGGTCTGCAAGGAAATCATCCATAGTCTGATATCTTATTGCAGGATCGTATGCACAGGCCTTCAGGATTATCCTTCCGAATTCCGGGGAGGCATTCTTCGGCAGAGGAAGAGGCTCGCCGTTCATTCTGCGGTCTATGGCCTCTTCTGCGAGGCAGTTCTCCTCAAATGGGAAGCAGAAATCATTAAGGAGCTGATAGAGACATATTCCGAATGAATATATATCTGCCTGCTTTGTATATGTATTGTCCACGCTCTGCTTTGCCTTATAGATCTCAGGGGCGATATATCCCTCAGTTCCGGCAAATGAACGTGCAGCAACGGTCGATTTTGAGATATTGAAGTCGCCCAGCTTATATGTGCCGTCATCGGATACAAAAAAATTAGCCGGCTTCACATCACGGTGTATGACTCCCTGATTATGAGCAGCCTGTATGCCGCTTCCTATCTCCATAGCAAGCTTAAGCACATTTGCCTCTGAGCAGTCAAAGCCTCCACGCTTTACCAGGTCCTGAAGACAGGTAAGATACTCCATTCGTATCAGCAGGACATAGCCCTCAGTATTTTCGAGCTTGACTATGTTCTCGTCCTCATATCCCACGATATACGGGCACTTCTTCAATTTATACATTATGCTGGTCTCGTTGACCGCTGCCTGGCGCTTTTTCTCCAGGATCGAAGCTCTCTTCTCCGGATCGCTGTACAGCACCTCCTCAAGAGTTATAGGCTCCACCTTAAGTGCAGAAACATCTGTACGGTTCTCACGCTTTGCTTCAATACGGTAAACAACTCCTGATGCGCCTGAACCCAGTTCACCTACAATATACCAGTTATCCCACAAGGGCTGTTTGATCTCCGCCAAGATAGATTTGATATCAGCCATCTGAGCACCTCCAGTTTTTATCACCTGTAAGTATCCGGTCATCCCGGTACATATCTTTATCATTTGACCCAGCCCTGACATCCGCAGGGACGGTCTGACAGCTAAATATTCCAATAATAAACATTATATCATACTTTATATGTCAAATCAAGGTTGATTTTTCACAAATCCCCCTTTTTTCAGCGTGTTATAATGCAGAATACTGTAAATGGATTCTTATATACTTGATTTGAACGGAAAAATATGTTATAATGTATTACGATTCAATGAGGATAAATAACTCCGTTTCTGCGGAGCTGTGTTCAGGTGCCGATATGAATGATATACATAAAATAATCCGTGACCAGATAAAAGAGCCCCTTTGGGACAACTGGTACATAAAAGACCAGATAGGCAGCGGAGCCTCAAGTGTAGTCTACCGCATAGAGGCGAGACGTGAGAACCGTGTGGACGTCTCTGCACTGAAAATAGAACCTATCTTTGCTGATGAGTCCGTTTACGTCGATGAGGAAAGACGCAGGGACTACCTCGAAAAAAAGCGTGCTGAAGCTGAAAATGAGACAACTATCATGTATAAGCTCAGAAGCTCGCCAAACATCGTGCTGTATGAGGATGAGACGATAAAGCCTCTCATACATGAAGGCCGACAGATCGGATATTATATGCTCATACGCATGGAGTACCTCACCTGCCTTCAGAAGCTTATGAAGGAGCGCAGATTCGACTGCTCCGAAAAAAATGTTATGAAGCTTGCCTCCGATATCGGAAGCGGCATAAAAGCTGCCCATGACCTCGGTGTCATACACCGTGATATAAAGCCCGGAAACTTCTTCGTATCTGATTCCGGCATCTACAAGCTGGGAGACTTCAATATCTCCAAAAAATCCGTGTCCGCCCGTTCCTTTGCCGGAACCGAGGGATATATCGCCCCGGAGATCTACTATGCCCGCTACGGAACAGACGGCTATACCAAACAGGCTGATATCTACTCCTTCGGTATCGCACTCTACTGCCTGATGAATGACTATCAGTTCCCCTTCGGCGACGTCTGTCTGCCGGAAGAAGCAATAGAAAGACGTATGAACGGAGAAGTCATACCGCCGCCGAAAAATGCTTCCCCCGGCTTTGCAAGAGTGATACTCAAGGCCTGTGCGTTCAATACAAGTGACAGATACCACAGCATGAGCGACCTGCTCAATGACCTGAAGAATGTGGGAAAGCTCCCGGCCTCAGCCACTAATGCAACAGTATTCGCAGGAACAGCTGCCGCTGTGAACAACGGCGCAAATGTGTACGGCAGTCCTGCCGCCGGATATCCGGCTCCTTCAAATACGCCAGTCCAGCAGCCTGCTCAGAATCAATACGCTCAGAGCAGACCTGCTCAGAATATAGGATATAATACAGTATACGGACAGCCTCCGGCTCAGCACTACAGAAAGCCGGCTCCTCCGCCAGCCGAAAAGGAAAGCTCCGGAACAGCTGCAAAGATACTCATTGCTCTGTCAATACTGCTGATAATCACAATTTTCGGAACGATCATATTCCTTATGGTCCGTGATAATGACGACGGCGGCAGCAGTGATAAGGACTCTTCATCTTCATCACGTCCGGCAGCAGTTACCACTGTTCCGGCTGCCACGGAAGAGCTGACTACACAGACTACCACTACAGCTTCAACAACTACTGCTGTTACAACTACCCGTGATACTACCATAGTCCTCAATCAGAACAGCTTCGACCTTGAGGTCGGTGATACTGCCTCTGTAATAATCGAACAGTACCCGGAGGGCTCCGATGCTGAGGACGAAATCTGGCGCTCCACTGACCCGTCAGTGGCCACCGTAAATGAATTCGGATTCGTGACCGCAGTCGGAAGCGGTAAATGCTATATAATCGTTTCTATGTCAGACAATCCGGCTGCAGAAGCCAGAGCTGATATAAATGTCAAGGAAAAGGTGACGATACCAAGCTTTGAAAGCAGCGGAGACGACGGCGAATCAAATATCGTCAACGGCGGATATGCCTGCTCTGACGGAGATAAGATATACTACTCCGATACCGATAAGCTCTATTCCGTAAAGAACGGCCGCTCCACTGTAATAGGCAATTACGGAGCGCATTATATGAACTTCATCGGCAATGATATCTATTTCTCCAACGGCACCGCAGATAACTGCATCTGCGCCGTAAAGAGAGACGGCTCCGATTTCAGGATCATCCGCAGCGCATACTGCTATGAGCTGACATATTACGACGGCTGGCTGTATTTCTCAGAAGTCGACAATAATACCAACTACATCTGCCGCATGAAGCCTGACGGCTCCGGATATACCAGGCTCCGCCAGGTAAAAGCCTGGTATATGAGCGTTTATGCCGGAAATATATACTACGTCAACTACGACAACAACTACTCACTTGACGTCATGGCTGTTGACGGAAGCGGCAATAGGACTCTTGTCTCAGACCAGACCTCAGACCTATGTATCTCCGGCGGAAGGATCTATTTCAGCTCAGACAGGGATAAGCGCTGGCTGTACTCTATAAATACCAACGGCTCAGACCTGATCCTCATAAGGGATGAGTACACCAAGCATACAAATATCGCCGGGAACAGCCTCTACTGTACCGATGCTGACAACCACCTCGTTATTATCGATCCGGATAATAACACGGGTAAGATATATGCGGATATCGGCTATATCTCCTTCCCTGTCATAAACGGTTCAACTCTGTTCACAAGAGGTCAGAACGGCGAGACCAATATTTTCAGCCTCAATGCAAACAGCTGAACAGGCCGGAAACAGCATCGATAGTTCAGGATAAATACTCAGCAAAACGGGAGGACTCTTTCTCAGAAGAGCCCTCCCTCATTTTTATGTAAAAACAACATCAGCGGCCGAAGAAGAACTCCGGCCGCTGATGCCTTTTTAGGGTGGTTTATATGAAAATTGAAGATTGCATTGTCAGTAGCAGAGCACCTCTGCTATGGTTTATATTATATAGGCCGATTATGTGTATTATGTGATAGACAGAAGAAACCATTGCAAAAAGTCTGAGGTATTTTCTGACATCTGATATGCGGAACAAAGTTTGAACGACATTGCAATAATTGCGGAAATGCGCCGGTATTCTGCCTTTGCTCTTGACAATCTGTGAATAATATGGCATAATTAATTATGTATAGTTATGTATACTCGTGAGGGACAGCCTTATGGCTGAATAATTATGAGAGGAGAGTATTGCTATGCTTAAAAAAATTACAAGCGGACTGGTATCAGCAGTTATGCTGGCTGGTTCACTGGGCACTGTCGGCAAAGTTTCAGCACCTCTGACAATAAATGCTGCAACATCAGAGTTCAATTATGTAGATGCGCTGGATAAATCTCTGTACTTCTATGAGGTACAGCAGGCAGGACCTCTGCCCGACTGGAACCGTGTTGAGTGGAGATCAGACTCCACTATGCAGGACCCCGTTCTCGGCGGCTGGTACGATGCCGGAGACCATGTAAAGTTCAACCTTCCCATGGCTTATTCAGCTTCTATGCTGGCATGGGGACTTTATCAGTATCCCGACGGTGTTGAGAAGGCAGGACTGAAAACAACATATGAAAACAATCTGGAATTCGTTCTGGACTATCTCGTTGACTGTGACAAGGGCACTGAGGTAGTTTATCAGGTAGGTATCGGTAAGCACGACCACACATGGTGGGGCCCCGTTGAACTGCTTGAGTACGGTATGGAGGACAATTCCCATACAATTGCCGAGTCCCGTGAAGCTCTGACAGGATCAAAGGGCTGCTGTGCAGTTATAGGCGAAATGGCTGCGGCTCTTGCATCAGGTGCAGCTGCACTTGACGGCACTATCTCAGCTTCAAAGAAGGCTGAGTACCTCAAACACGCAGACAGTATGTATGAGCTTGCCAAGTCATCACCCAACGACGAGGTATACAATGACAGCGACGCACAGGGCTTCTACAGATCTAACCACTGCTACGACCAGCTTTTCTACGCTGCAAACTGGCTGTATATCGCAACAGGCGATGATAAGTACCTTGCAGATGCAAAGAGCTTTATCCCCAAGCTGGACAAAATGCGCGGCGAGGGCGACGTTATCGCCTACGGCTGGGGCCACTGCTGGGACGATAACCTCCAGGGCGCTATGCTGCTCTACGCTATAAATACAAATGACGCTGACGCTATCAAGCACGTCAAGAAGCACTGCGACCGCTGGGTAAACGGCGACGAAGCAGTGAAGATACCCGGCGGACTCCGCTGGCTGAACAACTGGGGCAGCCTCAGATATGCTAACGCAGCAGCTTTCATCGCAACAGTTGCAGCTGATACAGTCCTCAAGTCAGAGGCTGCAGCTTATACAGATTTCGCAGAAACTCAGGTAAACTACGCTCTTGGTGACAACCCTGACAAGCGCAGCTATCTCATCGGATTCGGCAACGACTATCCTCAGAATCCCCACCACCGTACAGCTCACGGCTCATGGAAGAACTCTTTATATGATCCTTCCTACACCCGTCATATCCTCTACGGCGCTCTCGTAGGAGGCCCCAACCAGGACGGTTCCTATAAGGACAGCCGAGATGACTATATCAACAACGAGGTGGCTACAGACTATAACGCAGGCTTCACAGCTATGCTCTGTAAGATGATCGACAAGTACGGCGGTACAAAGGATCCTTCATTCCCTCAGCCTGAAAAGCACGATGGTCCTGAGTTCTACGTTGAGGTGCTCTCAAAGGGCAGTGATTCCAGCGGACAGACAGTCAGCTTCAAGATGACAAACCACTCTGCATGGCCTGCAAGAGTTCAGGATAATCTTTCATTCAGATACTATATGGATCTCAGTGAGGTCATCGCAGCAGGCAAGAATCCTGAGGATCTGGTTATCCGCTGCGACAGAGATCAGGCAGGTAGTATGTACGCAGGCAAGGGCTATAAGGCTGCTGAGATCTCAAAGCCTATCAAGTACAGCGGCAATATCTACTACATCGAGGTAAAATTCCCCGACGGTCGTGTAGTTCTTCCTATCTCGGAGGGACAGCAGCAGTGTGAGGAGCTTATCGCATTTGTAATGCCCGATTACGGCAGCGGCTGGGATTCATCCAACGACTTCTCTGCAAAGGCTCTGGGCAAGTCCACAGTAGATGCGGACGGTTCTGCAAAGGGTGTTATTTCCCCCTATGTTCCCGTTTACATCAACGGCAAGCTCTACTACGGTGAGGAGCCAGACGGCACCTCTGCTGACGGCATGGGCGGAACTTCTGATGAGCCTAAGGTGACTACAACTACCGCTCCCAAGCCCACCACAACAACTACTACAACAACTTCTCCCAAGCCTACTACCACTACCACAGCTCCTGAGCCTCAGCCCGATCCAGACAGAGTATGGGGCGATGCAGACTGCGACGGAAATGTAAAGATGAATGACGCAGTTCTCGTAATGCAGTCCATATCCAATGCTGACAAGTACGGAGTTGACTCTAACGAGCAGGGGCATATCACAGAAAAGGGACAGGCCAATGCCAACGTATATGAGAACAGCACCAGCGGTATCACTCCACAGGATGCTCTCTACATACAGAAATGGCTCCTGAAGAAGTTCCCCTCACTTGACCCCAAGAATTTCGACCCTAACGTTTAATAATAACACAGACCGCCGCAGGAAAGCCTGCGGCGGAACAAAAAAGGTTACCGGACCAGTAAATTGGCTCGGTAACCTTATTTTTTATCAGAGAAAGCTTTTCAGGTCAGGCAAGAATCACTTCTTCTTATTTTTCCTGTAGATTATGCCAAGACCCTTGATAAGAAGGTTGCTGTCGAGAATGACCTCCTTCTTGCAGAGAGGCACTACCAGCTCGGAGAGTCCTCCTGTAGCTACTGCCGTACACTTATCACCCAGCTCCTCTTCTATACGCTGGATTATTCCGTCAAGGGCACAGGCATTGGAATAGAGGAAACCGCTCTTCATGCAGTCGATAGTGTTTGTTCCGATGATATGTGAAGGAGCTTCAAAGTTTACCTTCGGGAGCTGAGCTGTTCTTGCAATAAGAGCATCAGCTGCAACTGCCATACCGGTCATTATAAGTCCGCCTCGGTAGTTCTTGTTCCTGTCAACTACTGATACCGTTGTCGCAGTTCCCATATCGATTATAATAAGGGGAACAGGATACTGATTTATAGCAGCAACTGCATCTACAGCCTGATCGCTGCCAAGCTGCGCAGGATTATCTATAAGTATATTGAGACCTGTCTTGACTCCGGGGCCTGCAAGCATTACCTCCACATGGAAGAGCTTGTTTACAGCCTCACGGACAGTATTTGTCACAGACGGTACTACCGATGACATTATTGCATCGTCAATATCACCGATGTTGAAGCCGTTCATCTCAAAGATATTTTTTATTATTGAAGCGTATTCTGCGGCAGTGGCATTGTGATTAGTGGATATACGCTCAAAAAGCACCACCTCATCGTCTTCGGACACACAGCCGAATACTATATTTGTATTTCCGATATCTACAGCTAAAAGCATTACATCGACCTCCTTGATTGTTATCAAAGCCATTATACCATATTTTTATAAAAAAAGCTATAGATTTTTTCACAAATATATGGTATAATGTCCTTGCAGATATGCAGATCACCGATCTGCTCCCATTCAGGGGATCTTATCATTCAAGGAGGTACACTATGCTTAAAGGGAAAACCGTTCTTCTCGGAGTCACAGGCTCAATTGCCGTATATAAGATCTGCAACCTTGCCCGTATGCTCACTAAGCTCGGAGCTGAGGTACACGTTGCAATGACTCCCAATTCGCTAAACTTCGTCCACCCGCTTACCTTCGAGACTCTTACTCAGAACAAATGCCTTATAGATACTTTCGACAGGAATTTTGAATACAGCGTAGAACACGTTTCCATAGCCAAAAAAGCTGATGTAGTCATGATAGCTCCCGCCTCTGCCAACGTTATCGGCAAGATAGCCAACGGAATCGCAGACGATATGCTGACTACAACTGTTATGGCCTGCACCTGCAAAAAGATCATTGCTCCGGCCATGAACCACAATATGTTCCACAACCCCATAGTTCAGGACAATATCAACAAGCTGAGAAAATTCGGCTATGAGATCATAGAACCGGTAAAGGGTATGCTTGCAAACCGTGATATCGGTGACGGAAAGCTGCCGGATGAAGATACTCTTCTGGAGTATATCCTCCGTGAAGCCGCATTTGAGAAGGATCTTGCCGGAAAGAAGATCCTCGTCACCGCAGGCGCTACCCGTGAAAGCCTCGATCCTGTCCGCTTCATAACCAATCATTCAAGCGGAAAAATGGGCTTTGCTATGGCAAGAGCTGCAATGCTCCGTGGAGCAGATGTTACTGTAGTTGCCGCTCACACCGAGGTAGCTCCTCCCATGTTCGTCAATGTGGTACCGGTCAAATCAGCCGCAGATATGTTCAATGCCGTAAAAGAGCGTCTGGATGACTGCGACTTCGTTATAAAAGCCGCCGCTGTGGCAGACTATACTCCGGCTGAATATGTAGACTCAAAGATAAAGAAGTCCGACGGCGATATGAGCATCCCACTCAAACGCACTGAGGATATCCTGAAATATATCGGCGAACACCGCCACTTCGGACAGATCGTATGCGGATTCTCTATGGAGACAGACAATGTCATCGGAAATTCACGCAAGAAGCTTGAATCCAAAAAGTGTGATATGATCTGTGCCAACTCAATAAAGCAGTCCGGCGCAGGCTTTGGTACGGATACAAATATAATCACCATAATCACCAATGACCGCTGCGATGAACTGGAGCTAATGAGCAAATTCGATGCCGCAAATATCATACTTGATAAAATGGCGGAGATGTCCGGAAAAAAAGGAGAAAACACATGAAAATAGCCTTTTTCGACACCAAGAATTACGATGTTGCCGGCTTTGAGGAATACGGCGGAAAGCACGGGATGAAGTTCAAATTCTACGAGACTAAGCTCAATGCCGATACCGCCGACCTTGCAAAGGGCTGCGAGGCTGTCTGCGTATTCGTCAACGATACTGTTGACGCAGCTGTTATCGACAGACTTTGCGAGCTGGGAGTCAGGATAATCGCTCTTCGATGTGCAGGCTACAATAACGTGGATATCGCCTATGCCAAGGACAGGATAACTGTTGTGAGGGTACCGGCCTATTCGCCCTATGCTGTAGCTGAACACGCTATGGCTCTGCTGCTCACATCTATCAGACGTATACACAAGGCCTATATCCGCACCCGTGATTTCAATTTCTCACTCAACGGCCTCACCGGTTTTGACCTTCACGGCAAGACCGTGGGAGTTGTGGGCACAGGAAAAATAGGACGTATCTTCATAGATATATGCCGTGGATTCGGCATGAAGATCATCGCCTATGATAAATTTCCCGCAAAGGACAGCGGTATCGATTACGTTGAACTCGATGAACTCTTCAACCGCAGTGATATAATCTCCTTCCACTGTCCCCTTACCGAGGATACCTATCATCTTATAAGCCATGAAACTGTGGGACAGCTCAAAAAGGGAGTCGTCCTGCTGAACACCTCAAGAGGTGCTCTTATCGACGCGGAAGCGCTTCTGGAGGGGATCAAATCCAGGCAGATAGGAGCTGCCTGCCTTGACGTGTACGAGGAGGAAGGCGATGTCTTCTTCAACGATTTCTCCGGCCATATCATAGCTGACGATGTTCTGGCAAGACTGATATCCATGCCAAATGTCATAGTTACCTCTCATCAGGCCTTCCTCACTGAGGAAGCGCTCAACAATATTGCTGAGACCACAGTAGCAAATCTGCTGGCATTCTCAAACGGCGAGAAGAGCGGCAACGAACTTAACTGACGGTCAGTCCGGGCGGTATCAGTGGGATACCGCTCTGTGAAGGATATAAATAACAGACAGGAAGTCTGGGAAAAGGAGGGTTGAAAATGGCAAAATACGTTTGTGACGTCTGTGGATGGGAGTACGACGAGGAGTTGGGCGACCCCGATAACGGTATCGCTCCCGGCACTAAGTTCGAGGATCTCCCCGATGACTTTGAATGTCCTCTCTGCGGAGTTGATAAGTCTCAGTTCTCCGAAGCATAAAAAATATACCGCTCTTTTACTTCTTATCGGTAAAAGAGCGGTATTTTTTATCTCACGTTCAGGAAGTTTTTGAAGTTTTCAGAAAGTATCATCTGATTTTCCTTCTCGGTAAAACCAAGAGCAAGGAATCTCTCCAGCTCATCCTCGTGGCTCCACATAGGGAAATCTGAACCGAAGAAGCAATTCTCAACACCATATTTCCTGATGATGCGGGCAGCTCTCTCAGGGCTGAGGAAGGCCAGTGAACTGCTGACGTCAAAGCGAACGTTCTGAAGGCCCGGGAGACACTTCTCAGCATCGTCCCAGCGCTGATATCCGCCAAGATGTGCGGCAAGAAGCTGGAGACGAGGGAAGTTATCGTGGATGGCTTTTATTCTTTCAGGCGCAGAATAATCATATCTGTTGTCTCCGCAGTGTATGAGCAGAGGCAGCCTGCCCTGTATTATCTCGTATATCTTGAAAGCCTCAGGGGAATCTGCATCGAACTTCTGGAAATCCGGGTGAAGCTTGACTCCGTTAAGTCCCAGCTCCTCTATCTGAATTATGTCAGCCTCTATATCCTCAGAATCGGGATGCGTGGTTCCGAAGCCGTAAAACTCCGGATGCAGCCTGCACTCCCCTGCAATGAATGTATTTATAGAGCTTATCTGTCTCGGTGATGTAGCTGTGGAGCAGACCAGATAGCGTGATACGCCGATCTTCTTTCCGCTCTCGATGAGCTTATCGCTCAATCCGCAGCCTGTCATCGGTATGTCATAAAAGTGTCCGATGTTCAGCGTAGCATTCTCTGCTATCTTCTCTGGGAAAATGTGTGCATGAGCATCTATTATCTCATATTTTTTGTATTCCTCGGATATCATATATTGATCCTCCTATGATCTTCTTTTCGTCTAAATACTTATTATATATCAACTTTCAGGATTTGTCAAATACTTATTCCTATTGTTGCACTAAGCAAATAAATGTCGGAATGTAAGAATCTGTAATCAAAAATTATCCGCTTTGCTATGGACAAATTTCACAAATTATGCTATAATAATTGTGAAACTACATGGGGAGCCTTTATGGCTCTTCCGCATTATGCCGCATCAGCGGCAAGAAAGGATCATTTATGCTTCACGAGAAATCATGCGGTGCAATAGTGTACCGTAAATTTCATGGGAACACCGAGATACTCCTTATAAAGCATATCAACAGCGGACACTGGTCCTTCCCCAAGGGTCATGTTGAGGCCGGCGAAACTGAGGTCGAAACTGCCCGCCGTGAGATCATGGAGGAGACTTCTATCGATGTGATAATCGATCCCACATTCCGTGAGACCGTCACCTACTCTCCAAAAAAGGACACTATGAAGGTAGTCGTCTATTTTCTTGCAAAAGCCAAAAACGTTGACTTTGTGCCGCAGGAGGACGAGATCTCTGAGATACGCTGGGTCGATATATCCTATGCAGCAAATATACTTTCATACGAAAACGACAGAACGATAGTCACAAAGGCTAAAAATGCCATAAAAGAAGCCCTCTG
The DNA here is from genome assembly GCA_002371825.1 of Ruminococcus flavefaciens. Lineage (GTDB taxonomy): Bacteria > Bacillota > Clostridia > Oscillospirales > Ruminococcaceae > Ruminococcus > Ruminococcus flavefaciens_L. The sequence continues at coordinate 29,422 of DFHF01000041.1, forward strand.
AGGATAGACTTACCGCCTTCCCGGAGGCAATATCAGCGCTTTTCCCTTTTATTTTAAAGGAGGAGTATTCATGAATGCATTCAAGAGGTTCGCCCTCATTCTCATGAGCTGCTGCGTCATGCTGTCGGGCTGCGGCAGGGCTAACGAAAGCGAAGACAGTGCCCCGGATGGTATCATCGAAATAACGCCTACAACTCAGGCAGAGGAAATGCCTGAGGAATATGACGACTATGACTACAACAATTTCAGGACTCCCAGTACTACCACTTATACCCCGGACTTTCTTCTCACCACTACCACCATGGCAAAGCGGAGAGGAAATGTCTATGTAGCCTCTGCAAGTCCTGCTCCAAGAATAAGAACTGTTACAACAGCACAGGTCGTTACTCTGACGGGAACTCATACTACCGTTTCAGGAACTTCCGCTGCGGTAACTACGCATATCACTGCTGCCACAGGCACTTTCAGAACAGTAACCACTACTGCGGCTGTAAAAAGTACCTCCGTGCAGACTACTACCACCAGACTCAGCCAGACTGCTCCTGCAACTGTTACAACAGCCACGGTCACAACATATCAGGGAATATCACCGGCAGATCAGCTTAAAAAGCTTACGCTCCGCCAGAAGGTCTCCCAGATGTTCATAGCTTCACCGGATCAGCTCTCAGGCGTTAAAAAAGCCACCGCAGCTAACACCACGATGAAGCGTACCCTGGCAGATACTCCGGTGGGAGGCATTATTTTTACAGAGGATAATCTTACTTCAAAAAAACAGCTTGCTGCTCTTCTGGCAAATATATCCGTATATCTGGATCGGTCCTGCGGCATCGGACCCATGACTGCTGTCCGGGAAGAGGGCGGAGATGCCTCTCCCGTATCTGAAAAGCTCCTGACCTCAGGCTTCTATGAGCCTGCTGTTTACGGCCGTGAAAATGATCCTGAACACGTTTACTCCATCGGAAAAACTATGGGTACCGATCTCAGCAAGCTGGGCTTCAAGCTCAATCTTGCTCCGCCTGCCGATCTTAGCAGCAGCGGCTACAGCTCTGATGAGCATATCACCGCAGAGCTTGTAAAAAATATGATCCGTGGACTTAAGGAATCCGGAGTTTATGCTGCTACCGGAAACTTCCCGGGTACGGAAATGCGCTCCGGAAGAACACTCAAGCAGCTCCGGGCTGTGGAGTTCCTTCCCTTCAAAGCCGCTGTTGAAGAAGGTGTCAGCTTCATCAGTATGGGACATCAGAGAGTCTCAGGATTCGGCGACAGCCTCCCCGCAGACCTTTCTCCTAAAGCTGTGAGCTGCATCAGGAATGATATTGGATTCAACGGTGTCATTATAAGCGGAAATATGAGCGATGATGTCATAACAGAAAAGTATTCATCCGGAGAAGCTGCCGCAGCCTCCATAAAGGCCGGTACTGATCTGATACTTCTCCCTGCCGACCTTAACGATGCTGTGGATACAGTATGCAAAGCTGTCGAAAGCGGAGAGATCTCCGAGGAAAGGATAAATGAAAGCGTCCTTCGTATCCTGACGGTCAAAAAGGCGATGGGTACATTCTGATAAAAAATCAAACCGGCATTCTGGATCAACAGGATGCCGGTTTTTTATAAGGCTGTGCAGGGAGAACTCTCTTTAAAAGAAGTCTCCCTTATTTTTTTCATCAATTAAGAGTAACAGGCAGACCGTTTATCTCGATAGTCGGGTCATCGATATCGATAAGCAGACATCTTCTGCCCTCAATAACACTTGTTCTCACCTTGTCCGCAGCAGAGGGCTTGATATTGACTGTTATTCCCGGAGAAACGAGAACTGTCTTATTCTCAACAAGATTTGCCGCTGTGAGAGGAGCTTTTCCGCAGACCTTCTCATAGACAGGCTCGACCATGTTGACTCTCTCCTCAGGAAGACCTATATCGCTGAGTATCTCCTTTATCTGAAGAGGCTCGATAACTGCATTGTCAGTATCGTCCTTGCTTTCCTCAACTACCTCCTGTATCTTATCGTTTACAGTTTTTATGAGAGTGTAGTCAAGATCATCGCCCACTACCGACTTCAGAATACTCTGGAAGCTTGACTTTTCATTGTCAGCAGACATTACAAAGCTGCATCCAAGGACCTCCTCTATGATAGAGATATTCGGCTGCTTTGCATTCTTTGAATAGTACATCACATGGTTGATGTCACTGCTCCTGTTGCTGAATACAGGGAAAAGAAAGCCGTCTGAGGGTGACTTGCTGATTATAAGCTCTGTATTGAGCTTCTTTGTTATCTCGTTGTTAAATGAATCAAAAACAAATCCGTCGCTGGATGTATTAACAGGACATATGGCTGTGAGAAGATAGCGGTATATCTCATCCTCACCCTCTGCAAATTCGTCGTTCTTGTCCTTCTTGCGGACTGTATATGTGCAGTATGCGGTAATGACTGCGATAGGCCCTTCTATAGCTATGCGGTCAGCAATGTGATTGAGGAACTCCTCACAGACAATGTCATCCTTCAGCTCTGAGGTGAGAAGGGTATAGAGTATGTTCTGAGGCCTGCCCTCCTCATATGCCTCATTGGGAAACTCATATTCCACAAAAGACTTTCCCACATTTGTATTCAGCACCTTTTTCAGAGTCTCGTCATAGACATCGTGCTCCTCAACAGGCATGGTAAGACATGAACTTGTATGATGATATCTCAGATTCTTCTCTGCATCGATAAAAGCTGTGAGTACACGCTCCATTATAAAAAATCCGCTCTTATCAGAAAAATTCTTTTTGATCTCTGCTGTTTCCTTTTTATTCATATGTATCTCCTTTCGGGTATTGCTTTAATATTATACCTCATACCGGCAAAAAAATCAAGGCTCAATTGGGAGTATCCATCGCAAAAATCGTCATACTGCGGCCATGCCTGACATATAATAAAGCTGAGGTGAAACATATGAAACGATTGATTCTGCTCCTTGCTATCCCCGCACTTTTCTCCTGCTCGGCACAGCCTGTATCTTCTGAGGAGACAAGCCTGCTCTCCAAAGAGCCACTGGTTCAGGAAAGTCAGCCGCCGGCAAATGAAGTGGCTGACAGCAGGTCTCCCATAAACTTTAAAAGGCAGACGGGACGCTGGCTGCCCTATCTTGAATACCCTGAACTTATGACAGGACGGTCAGCTGAACAGTTCCGCAATGCTGTCAGGGATAGATTCTCTCAGGCCGCAGAGGATGGTGTAAATACCGTCTACGTCCATGTCCGCCCTACCGGAGATGCATACTACAGCTCCTCACTCTTTCCACCCGGAACTGCCCTGGACGGCGAATATGATCCTCTGAAAATAATGGTGGATGAGGCTCACAGCCTGGGACTTTCTATCCATGCCTGGATAAATCCTCTCCGCCTTCAGACAGAGGAGGATATGAAGAATATCCCAGAGAGCTATATCACCAGGCAATGGGCCGATCAGCAGAAATTTGCAAGGCTCGTAAACGGACGTTGGTATCTTGTACCGGCCTACAAGGAGGTGCGGGAGCTGATAAACCGTGAGGTCAGTGAGATCCTTGATAACTACAGCGTTGACGGGATCCATATCGACGACTACTTCTATCCCACTGTCTCTCCGGATTTTGACGGTGAAGCCTTTGCTGCTTCCGGAAGCTCTGACCTTGATAAATGGAGGCTAAGCAATATCACAGAAATGGTAAAAGGGATATATGATACTGTAAAAGCCGGGGATGACAGGATACTGTTCGGAATAAGCCCGCAGGGAAGCATTCCCGCAAATTACAATTCACAATATGCTGATGTAAGATTATGGGCCGGACAAAAAGGCTACTGCGATTACATCCTTCCGCAGATCTATTTCGGCTTCCGGAATGAGACCGCTCCCTTTGAAAAAACTCTCCGTGAATGGGAGGATATCCGTGGCAGCAGCGGAGTTTCCCTGATAATAGGTCTTGCCGGATATAAGACCGGAAAAGAAGACCAATGGGCCGGAGCTGCCGGTGAGCTTGAATGGATAGAGGATGCTGACATAATCGAAAAACAGATAAACGCTGTGGAAAATTCCTCAGCAGACGGTTACTCAGTTTACTATTAAATACAAGATTATGCAATTAGTCGAGTTTGAACAAGTCGGAATTGTAATATTCGTATATTGAAAAGAGGGGAAATATGTGGTATAATTGAGAAAATAATATATTGGGGGTAAAGCCATGATTTGCAGTAATTGCGGAAGTGAATTCAACGGTAAGTTTTGTCCTAACTGTGGTTCACCAGCAGAAAACTATTCATCAAACGCTCCGTCTCCTTACGGACAGCCGCAGCAGTACGGTCAGCAGGGATATAACCAGCAGCAGTATGGCCAGAATGGATACGGCCAGCAGCAGTACGGTCAGCAGGGATACGGATACAACGGTTACAACCAGGGAAATGTTTACCGTGGACCAGATAATATGGGCAGCGGAATGTCCGGTGTTCAGATACGTTCCATTGCTACCTGCATCATACTCAGCATAATCACCTGCGGTATCTACGCAATAATCTGGTTCATCAACCTGACAGATGACACAAACAGACTCTCACAGGAGCCTTCGCCAACAACAGGCGGTACAGCGTTCCTGCTTAGTATCATAACCTGCGGAATCTACTCATTATACTGGGCATATAAGCAGGGTGAAAGACTTGAGCGTGTTCGTGCTTCAAGAGGACTTGCTCCTGGAAGCCTTCCTGTACTCTACCTTGTACTCAGTGTATTTGGCTTAAATATAGTTGCATACGCTCTTATGCAGAACGAGATAAACACTCTTGCTTAATAACATGAACTGCTCATTACGAGCAGTTCTTTTATATTGGTATGAAAATAAATAAGATAAAACTAAAAAAAGTCCTGCGGATACTTGGGCTGGGATTCTGCTACTATCTGTTCATAACAGCTACAGGACTTTCGGTCCCATGCCCTATGAGAAGATTGAGCCATGGGCATATCCATTGTCCCGGCTGCGGTATCTCAAGGATGTGTATAAGTCTTGCCGGGCTCGACTTTAAAAAAGCCTTTTACTGGAATCCGGTAATATTCTGCCTCACACCCGTCTGGCTCTTTGACATCGTTCTCTGGTTACTGGACAAGGGCAAGCGATTTATCTATATAACAGAAGTTATATCCATAGTCCTGCTTGTGATCTTCTTTATCATAAGAAATCTCCCGGTGTGGCCTTTATACTGAAAAAAGCCTTTAAGAGCCTTCTTAAAGGCTGAATTTATAGATAAAAAAGAACAAACCGAATACCAGCAAAGCAGGCGGATGCTACAAAGTGTCCGCCTGTTTTTTGATGAAAAGGGAGAAAAAATATAAAATGTATTGGCATAATGATTAAGCAATGTTAAAATGTATGTACCTTTTAAATAAAAAGTGTGGGGGGCAAGGGTATGGGAAACAGTGTATATTTAGTTAATATATATATTGTAAAAAAGACTAACTCTGCCCTGCCGACAATTTCATATGGTAATAAAGCGTATTTCGCAGGATAACTATGTCCGGTGAGGTGCGCTTTTTTGTATTAAATTAAAAAAGAAAAAAGGACTGCAATTGCAGTCCTTTTGTATTTGTACCGGCGCTGATCTACTTT
>DFHF01000057.1 GCA_002371825.1 Ruminococcus flavefaciens
ACCGACACCGGGAACGATGTACTTGTCTTCATTAAGGCCGCTGTCAAGAGAACCTGCATAGATCTCTACGTCAGGATGAGCTTCCTGTATAGCTGCAACACCCTCAGGTGAACAGATAATACACATGAACTTTATGCTCTTTGCGCCCTTTTCCTTAAGGATGTTGATAGCTGTTACTGCTGAATTACCTGTTGCAAGCATAGGATCAACAATAATAGCATCTCTCTCTGCAATATCCTCAGGGAGCTTGGAATAATAGTGAACAGACTCCTTTGTATCCGGATCACGGAAAAGTCCGATATGTCCTATCTTTGCAGCTGGAACCAGCTTTGTCACACCGTCGACCATACCAAGTCCTGCTCTGAGGATCGGTATGAAAGCAAGCTTTCTGCCGGAGATTATCTTTGTCTTTGCGACTGCAAGAGGAGTCTCGATCTCTATTTCCTTAAGAGGGAGATCTCTTGTTGCCTCATAACAGATAAACATTGCTATCTCAGATACCAGTTCTCTGAATTCCTTTGTACCTGTCATTTTATCTCTTAAAAGTGATACCTTGTGCTGAACAAGGGGATGATCGATTATATGTACATTTGCCATAATATTCTTCCTTTCAGTTCTTTTTTTCAATTTCAGTTATAAGATCAACACGGCGCTTATGTCTGCCGCCTTCAAAACCTGTGGTGAGGAAAATCTCTGCAAGCTCACAGGCAAGTCCGGGACCTAAAGTCCTTGCACCCATGCACATTACATTTGAATCATTATGCAGCCTTGTGAAGCGAGTAGAAAACGAATCCGAGCAAAGAGCAGCTCTTATTCCGTTTATCTTATTTGCAGCGATAGACATTCCTATACCTGTTCCGCAGATAAGGATGCCCTTTTCAGCTCTGCCGGATGCTACTTCCCCGCAAACCTTCTCCGCCATATCAGGGTAATCACAGGGTTCACCGTCTGTACCCATATCAAGGAATTCAAAGCCCTTTTCAGAAAGCGCTTCTATAACTGCCTTTTTAAGTTCCACTCCTGCGTGGTCACATCCTATTGCTATCATTTAAACAACTCCAATCTGTTTATTAAGCCAATATAGATATTTTATTTCTGTCTGTCCTCAAGGTCTTTTTCAGCCTTTACCTTCTGAAGGTAGGAGACTTCAAGCTCCTCAGGAGCAATATGCGGTTTTGATGCTCCTGCGAGGCATACACCGGCAGCATTCTGAAGCCGGCTCTGCGGTGGAGATATTATGAACATAGGCGAATTGTATTCGGTAAAGAACTCAGCCGCCCCGTCTCCGCAAAGCATAGTCTCCTTGCCGGCAAAAGCAAGCTCCTGAGCAAGCTCATCACGGGATATGAGCCTTTCCTCACATATCTGTTCGATGCTGAAGCCGTCGCTCTTATAAATACAATTATAAACTATATCTCCTCTTGCCTTCATTATTGAGCAGATAATGCCTTTATATGCTATATTATTGCAGGCAAGTCCTTCAAGGGCAGAAACTCCGCAGCATTTGATATCAAGGCCGAAGCTAAGAGCTTTGACTGCAGCCACACCTATCCTGAGTCCTGTATAAGACCCCGGTCCTGCTGCAACAGCGACAGCACCGATATCTGTAAGCTTCTTCCCGGACTGGGAGATAATATCCTTTACTATAGGCATGATGACCTGCGAATGAGTTTTCTGTGTGTACAGAGTATTCTGTGCAAGAAACAATTCCTGCTCAGTATCGAATAATGCTGCTGAAGCAGTCTTTCCTGAGGTATCAATCCCAAGAATCAGCAAATCTGCCACCGTCCTCTATAATGATCTCACGCTCCGATTCACTGAGCGTATTCAGTGTGATATAAATGGTGTTTTTCGGGAGAAATTCATCAATATTCTCCGACCACTCCACCGCAGCAACGTTTTCCTCAAACGGATAATCGTAAAAGCCGGTAGATTCAAGATCATCTCCGTTTTCGATACGATACATATCAAAATGATAGAGATTAATATCACTGCCACGGTATTCATTTACAAGGGCAAACGTGGGAGAGGTAACGTTATCTCCCAGACCAAGGCCTATGGCAATACCTCTTGTGAATGTAGTCTTCCCTGCACCGAGGCCGCCTTTATAAGCGATCATATCTCCGGCTTTGAGAAGTCTGCCAAGCTTTTCGGCAGTATTTATAGTCTCCTCAGGAGAATGTGTTATAACCCTTATCATATCAGAAAAGTCCTGTTATATTGCCGTTGTTATCGCAATCGATATTGAATGCAGCAGGGCTCTTCGGAAGTCCGGGCATTGTAAGGATATCGCCTGTATATATGACAACAAATCCTGCACCGGCAGAAAGCTTTGCATCACGGACTGTAATATTGAAATTCTTAGGCTTGCCAAGAAGTGCCGGATTGTCAGAAAGTGAATACTGTGTCTTTGCTACGCATACAGGGAGATCACGGAAGCCGATAGCTTCTATCTCCTTTATAGCCTTCTCTGCCTGAGCTGTAAATGTAACTCCATCTGCACGATAGATCTCTTTGGCGATAGTCTCTACCTTGTCCTTTATAGAGAGCTCTGTGCTGTAGAGAGGCTTGAACTCTGAGCCGTTATCTGCACATAATTTAATTGTCTCGCAAACCTTTTCTGCAAGGTCGATTCCGCCTTCGCCGCCCTTTGCAAATACCTCACACATGGATACTTCAACACCCATGTCTGCACAGAAATCCTGAACGAACTTTATTTCCTGCTCTGTATCGGATGCAAATCTGTTAACTGCAACAACGACCGGAACATGGTACTTATGCATATTCTCTATATGAGTCTGGAGATTTACGATACCCTTTTCAAGAGCCCACATATTCTCCTTGGCAAGATCGTTCTTCTGAACTCCGCCGTTATATTTAAGAGCCTTGATCGTTGCAACAAGTACTACGCAGGCAGGTGTGAGACCACCGTAGCGGCACTTGATATCAAAGAACTTCTCAGCACCGAGGTCAGAACCGAAGCCTGCCTCTGTAATACAGTAATCTCCAAGCTTAAGAGCAAGCTTTGTTGCTCTGATGGAGTTGCAGCCGTGAGCAATATTAGCAAAAGGGCCGCCGTGGATAAATGCAGGATTATTCTCAAGTGTCTGTACGAGGTTAGGCTTGAGAGCGTCCTTGAGCAGAGCAGTCATTGCTCCGCAGGCCCCAAGCTGACGTGCAAATACAGGCTCACCGGAGTAATTGTATGCTACAAGTATATTTCCGATACGCTCCTTTAAGTCTGCGATATCTGTTGCAAGACAAAGTATAGCCATTATCTCTGAGGCAACAGTGATATTGAAACCGTCTTCTCTGGGAACTCCATTGGCCTTGCCGCCCATACCGATAACAATATTTCTGAGGGCTCTGTCATTCATATCGAGGCATCTCTTGAACATAACTCTTCTGGGGTCGATGCCAAGCTCATTTCCCTGCTGGAGGTGGTTATCAAGCATTGCACAGAGGAGATTGTTTGCAGCGGTGATAGCGTGCATATCTCCTGTAAAGTGCAGGTTTATATCCTCCATGGGGACAACCTGTGCATATCCGCCGCCGGCTGCACCGCCCTTCATTCCGAAAACAGGGCCAAGTGAAGGCTCACGGAGTGCAAGTACTGCATTTTTTCCTATACGTCCCATTGCCTCGGCAAGTCCGACGCTGACTGTAGTCTTTCCCTCACCGGCAGGTGTAGGATTGATAGCTGTAACAAGTATCAGCTTTCCGTCATCACGAAAAGCCAGCTTTGAATAGAGATTTTCAGAAAGCTTAGCCTTATAGTGTCCGTATGGTTCAAGGTCATCTTCTTCGATTCCCAGTCCTGCAGCGATCTCATTGATCTTCTTCATCTTCGCATTCTGGGCGATTTCTATATCAGTTAACATAAAACAGATACCTCCGTTCAAAAGTCTATATTTAATTATATCACTATTCTCTGAAAAAAGCAAGACTATTTAAACCCTCATCATAAAAATATAGTTGTAATAATATATTAATTGACATGATTCGTCAGATGTGATAAAATAATTATGAATAAAACTTGTCAGGAGGATCATCATTGAAAAAGAACAGAATACTCCATATATCATCAGCTGCAGCCGCTTTGTTAATTCTCGCAGGCTGTTCTTCAAACAGCAGCAGTTCATCTGAAGCAGATGCTCCGGTAGAAAGAACATCTCCGAAAAGTATCTCCTTCGCATGGCAGGATGCTTATAAATCACTGCTGGAAAGCTTCAAGACTTCTTCAGACTTTGCTAAGGATTCACGTTTTGACCTTAGAGATATAGATAAAAACGGAACTCCTGAGCTTATCATCTCACCTCTTTCCTCCCCGGCTGCTGCCTGCCAGCTCTATACCTTTGAAGACGGCAATATCATCGACCTGGGTGATAACGGCGGATATGGATGCTTTGAATTCTATCCGTCCAACGAATACATAAGCAATGAACACAGTGGTCAGGGCTTTCTTATCGGTGAATTCCGCCGGCTGGTCGACGGCGAATTAAAAACAGAACTCAGCTACTACAATAATGCCGATTCCGCCTCCTCCGGAGCTGTTATAACCTATGAGATCAACAAGGAAGAGGTAAGCCTAAAGACTTATGAGGAATCACTGGAGATCTTCAAAAGTACTCCTTCTATGCTGATAGGAAGAAAATTTACTTTTGGTGATGCCTCCATAGAAAACGCTGTCTATTGCTCGGAGAGCTGGGGCGCTGTTCTTACTGAAAATGAGAAGATGCTGTACAAAAACAAGCTCAACGAACTCATGGAGCAGTATGATGAATATGCTGCATTTGAGCTCTGTGACCTTGACAAGGATGATGTGCCTGAGCTTATTTTCTCAGAGGGAATTGCTCCGGAATCTTCCTGCCGTATCTTCATTATCAAAAACGGCGAGATGACTGAACTCGAAGGCAGATATGGCGCCAACGGCCGCATAGGTCTTGATGCTGAAAAGGACGTTTTCTTCTCAATGGATTCTCCAAATGGAAATCAGTGCTGGAATCTTACCAATCAGTCCCTTGATAATTACGAAAAATCCGACAGCATAATCGAGCTCGGAAGGAAAAATCTCCTTACTTCATACTCGATATCAGCGGTTCTTCAGTGATCCGGCGGCATTATGGCTAAATCAAGATATATCTATACCTGTAATCAGTGCGGGTATGAGAGCTCAAAATGGAACGGAAAATGCCCTTCATGCGGCGCTTGGAACAGCTTTGAAGAAGAGGAGGCCTCCCCTGCTGCCTCAGCAGGACGTTCATCCTCTCAGTCAGCCCACGATCTTTCAGATAATATTCTTGAGCTGGAGGACATCGGTGTTGACAGTGATGTAAGATATGATACAGGCATCGGTGAACTAAACCGTGTTCTGGGCGGAGGTCTCGTCAAGGGTTCGCTTGTCCTTCTCGGCGGTGAACCCGGCATCGGAAAGTCCACCATTCTTTTGCAGATATGCCAGTTCCTTGGAGAGGAACATTCAATACTCTATGTTTCAGGAGAGGAATCTGCCCGCCAGATAAAGCTCCGTGCTCAGCGTCTTGGAGTGGATACCGAAAACCTTTATCTGCTTACATCAACTGATGCTGAATCTATTGCGGAAACGATAGCTTCAAGCTCTCCGGATATAGCGATCATAGACTCTATCCAGACCATGAGCATAAGCCGTATCACTTCAAGTCCCGGAAGCATAACTCAGGTCAGAGAATGTACTAACCTTTTTATGCATACCGCAAAAAATCAGGAGATTCCCATCATTATCGTCGGTCATGTTAATAAGGACGGTGCTATTGCCGGCCCGAAGGTCATGGAACATATCGTTGATGCTGTACTTTACTTTGAGGGAGAGCGTCATCAGAGCTACCGGCTTCTGAGAGCAGTGAAAAACCGTTTCGGCTCCACAAATGAGATCGGTGTTTTTGAGATGCGTGACAAAGGACTGCACGAAGTGGAGAATCCCTCTCAGATGCTTCTTGCAGGAAGACCTCATAACGTCTCCGGCACCTGTGTAGCCTGTGTTATGGAGGGCACAAGACCTATTCTTGCTGAAGTACAGGCACTGGCTGCAAAAACCAGCTATGCCGCTCCCAGAAGAATGGCCACAGGCTTCGACTTCAACAGACTTAATATCATAATTGCCGTTCTTGAAAAAAGACTGGGGATATTCCTTGGCTCACTTGATGTTTATTTGAATATTGTCGGCGGTTTCAGGCTTGATGAGCCGGCAGGAGACCTACCCGTGGCAATTGCACTGTATTCGGCTGTTATGGACAGAACTGTGGATGAACAGCTTATCGCATTTGGCGAGATAGGCCTCGGCGGAGAGATCAGATCAGTCTCACATATCACTCAGCGTATAAGGGAAGCAGAGAGAATGGGATTCACAACCTGTATCGTCCCAAAGCAGTCAATGTCAGCCGTTGATCCAAAAGATTATTCCATAAATATAATACCGGCCTCGTCACTGAAACAGGCTTTTGGCATTATAAAATGAATATGAATGCTTCAAGCTGCTTCACTTAGCATGATGCTTTTACAGTCAAGCCTGAAGCAACTTCAATAGCGTATTATTAACGGACCATATATCATGGTCCGTTTTTTTCTGAAACTGTTGCATTTTCATCTGTTTTTCTTTCAAGCAGAGATATTTTCTCGGCTATCTCACGAAACAAAGGCGCAGCTGCATCGTTACCATATCCTCCGTCCTCTATCAGTACAGTAAGGGCATACTTAGGTGAATCTGCCGGAAAGAAGCCTGTTATCCAGCCGTGACAGTACTCATTTCCTTCATCGTCATATCTCCCTGTCTGAGCTGTTGATGTCTTTGCTGCAATCTTCACTATCGGAGAATAAGCATTTGCGTTTTCATTGTCCCTTATCGCCGCTGTCATCATTCTTCTCAGACCGGCTGATGTGTCACTGCTTATTACTGCAGATAATTGAGGAGGCTTTTCATTCGCTGTATTTTTACCGTCAACAGTTATCCCCTTTATCAGTCTTAATACAGGGACCTGCCCGCCGTTTGCTATAGCACAGGTCATCTGATTCACCTGTAAGGGAGTCGCTGAAAGCTTTCCCTGACCGAATGAAAAATTCGCAAGCTCCGCCGGAATATCAAGATCATTAAGCGAAGGCAATACTCCGGAGGAACCGACTATCCCCGCACATAAAGGTGTTTCCCGTCCGAAACTAAGATCATGGGCGAGCCTTCGGAAGCTGCCTTTATCAAGTCTTCTGCTGAGGGCAATAAAGTAAGTGTTGCAGGAATCTGTCAGCGCCTTTGTCAGATTTTCTTTTCCATGTCCATCGTATTTATGGCAGTTGAATCGCTGCCCCTTTATACCAATGCTCCCGGAGCACTCATAGATATATCCTTTTTTCCCTTCATTAATAGCCTCACAGGCTGTGACAAGCTTAAAAACCGACCCTACACTGTAGGAGTAAAGTGCCCGGTTTATGAGCGGACTTTCAGGATCAGCTATAGCCTCTTCTATCCTGTCAGGAGAATATTCCGGGAAACTTACCAAAGAGAGAATATCTCCGCTGTACACATCAGAGAGAACTATCGCACCTTTAGCTGGATCTTTCACTGCATTTTCGCATATTTTCTGATGATCCCTGTCAATTGTCGTTACTACTCCGCCAACATTACAACTGCTTTCCCTGACCTTCTTACCGTCACCTATCAGAACTCTTCCAAAGCCGTCGCAGGTATAAGTGACTGAGTTTTCTCCGCTTTCATTTCTCAGTATCTTATCATAGGCATATTCTATTCCGGATGCTCCCTTTCCTTCGGAAAGATAGCCAATAATATGCTGTGCAGTGTTGTCTTCACTATATCTTTCAGGTATCTCAAAAACGGTAATTCCCTCAGATGAAGGCATCTCCTTCCTGCACTTTATCACATACGGAACAGTACTGCTTCTGTGTTTTTCCAGTTCCTTTTCATCGTAAGCATATTCTTCAACAGCTTTCATATCAGCAGCATACGGTACTATAACTGCATAATACTCACTGTTCTCATTTACAAGCGGCCGCATTTTGCGGTCATATATAGTCCCCTGACTTTCTCCTGCTCTTATTGTAAGCTCTGAATACTCATCAGCAGCCTTGATATGCGTGTTATCCATTGACAGTATGAAATAATCAGAAGCAATTACAGTAAAGATCAGGAAAAAAACTGCGGTAAGTATGATTATCCCGCTTTCTCCTCTTTTTCTTATCAAAAAAGATCACCTCACTGATATTATTGACCAGTGGGGTGATCTTATGCTTTTATTCAAGAATAACTGTAAACGGGCCGTCGTTGAGGAGTTCAACTTTCATATCCGCTCCAAATGACCCCGTTTCCGTGTGAACGCCTTTATTCCGGCAGTAATCCACAAAATACTCATAGAGCTTTTCTGCCTTGTCAGGCTTTGCTGCCTGTATAAAATTCGGTCTGTTGCCCTTACGGCAGTCAGCATAAAGGGTAAACTGCGGAACTACAAGGAGAGAACCTCCCACAGCTGACAGGTCAAGATTTATTTTTCCGTTTTCATCGGAAAAGATCCTGAGATTGATTATCTTGTCTGCAAGTCTTCTGCAGTCATCCTCTGTATCATCATGGCCTGCGCCGAACAGAAGCAGATAGCCTGTGTCGATACTTCCGATAAGCTCTCCATCGACCCTGACAGAAGCTCTGGTTACCCTCTGAACTATTATCTTCATGTTACTTCCTCACTATATCAAATCCGAATGACTTAAGAGATATCCTGTCTTTTCCTACAGAATCAATAACACTGTACATTGCCTTCGGAAGTCTTATTTCTGCTGATTCATCTGAGTTGTTGAAGAAGAAAATGAAATCATCAAGTCCGTTTGTTCTTGTTGTGACCTCTACTCCGTCCGGAAGATCATTCAATCTTGGGATACCAGTCTGAAGCATTACGTTTCCGGCAAGACTCTTATAGAAATCAAGCTCGCAGACAGTGCCGACATAATATATTACTCCGCTGCAATAGCGATTCATAGTCACCGCAGGACAGCATCTGTAGAATCCGTCGTCGTACTCTGCATAGGCTTTAGCCGTTGTAAGACTTAAAACATCGCACCACTGACTGCAAGAGAAGCGGTTGCCTGCAAAATCGACAATGGTCTGATTATTATTGCCGATGGGATCATATTCTGATACCTCAGCACCTACAAGCTCCTTATATACTGTGGGAAGAGGCTGCATGATGCAGTTATTGTTCTGATCCTTCACTCCGCTGCGGTTTGTGAGGATAAGTGTACCGCCGTTTATTGCGTACCTGTATATATTCTCAGCAGCCGCTTTTTTATATACAAACATAGCCGGAGCAATAACTACCTTATAAGACGAAAGATCTGCTTCAGGTGATATAACATCTATATTTGCTCCATATCTTGAAAATGCAGCATGGAACATCCTCAGCTGCTGGATATAGTCGAATCCCTCGGTCTGAGGCTGTATTTTGAATGCCCATTCGTTTTCCGGAGAATAAAGTATTGCTATATCAGATACTATCTCGGTGGTATCGATAACTCCCATTTTTGTCATGGACTTGCAAAGCTCTGAAAACTCATTGAACCTTCTGCCCGGAACATTGCTGTGGTCGATAAGACCATGCCAGAACATCTCAGCACCTGTAGCGGCTGTTCTCCACCTGAAATGCATCACTGTGTCTGCACCGTGAGCTATAGCCTGAAGAGAATATCCCATTATCTGCCCCGGCCTTGTGGTACGGGACATAGGTGCCCAGCTTCCTGTGGGGCCGCTGAGCTGCTCCATTATCCAGAACTTTCGCCCTTTTATGCCCCTCATCATATCAAGATAGAAAGAGTGTGAATAGAGCTCATCCTTATCTGCCGGGATGCTGACAGGAGGATAATTGTCAAAGGAGACAAAATCTGTCTCATCAAACAGCTTGTATACATCAGGCATATTATCGCTCATCCACGCATTTACAGTCACCCTTGCCTTGGGTATCTCACGCTTGATTATCATTGCTATCTCTTTGACATATTTTACCGTGCTCTCTGAACAAAAGCGCCTATACTCAAGACAGAGCGCCGGATTCTGCCAGCCCTCGGGATAGGATGTAGGTGGCTGTATCTCAGAGATATCACTGTATTCACCGCTCCATACACTGTTTCCGAAAGCATTATTGATATTTTCGATTGTGTCATGCTTATCGATCAGCCATTCCCTGAACTTCCTCCTGCAATCATCACAGGTACAGTTATAGGCTTCAAGCTCGTTATCTATCTGCCATGCAACTATCTGATTATTAGAGGAATAATGCCGCACTATGCGCTCCGTTATACGCTTTGCGTAGGACATGAATACATCAGAATTGATACAGCGGTGGCCTCTTATTCCTGTCTGTATCGGTACTCCGTCAAGTCCGCAGCGCACTATCTCCGGGTGAGTTCTGTAAAGCCAGAGCGGAGGGCAGTTAGTCGGAATACCCATAACTACATCTATACCATATCTTGCGAATATCCTCATCAGTTCGTCCAGCCAGCCAAATACGAACTCTCCGTCCTTCGGTTCAAGCTTGGACCAGGCAAACTCTGCAAGACGTACTAATTTGACACCGGTCTTTGCCATCAGCTCAGCGTCTTTCTCCCAAAGTGAGCTGTCCCACTGTTCGGGATAATAATCTACTCCGATCTTCATAATATCCCTCCTAATTAATATTGTATCCGATAAGCTGGCAGTTCTCCATGAACCAGCCTGCAAATTTTTCTGTGGACATATCATTGAAATATGTCTCGATAACTCTGCATACTCCGCCGTGACTGACTATAAGAACAGTTTTGTCATGATATTTACGGATTATATCATCCAGCGCAGAATAAACTCTGTGACTGAGCTGAAGAAGAGATTCACCGTTTTTCCCCATTCTTACACCAAAATTTATCTTGTTATCAGCAAAGCCGTCTGTAAAACGTGTCTTGCCTTCATAGCAGCCATAATCCCATTCTCTCAGACGTTCGTCTGTGATCATATCTATCCCGTTCTTTTCAGCAATTATACGGGCAGTTTTTTTTGCTCGCTTCATAGGGGAAGCAATGATGATATCTATACATCCAAGCTCCCTGACCTTTTCTGCAAGCTCTTCAGCCTGTGCTATACCGGTCTCATTAAGCTCTATATCAGTGGTCCCGAGTATAGTATCGGTCCGGTTGTACTCTGTCTGTCCGTGTCTTGTTGAGTATATCTTCAATATATCACTACCTGTAATCAGATTTTCATTGCACGTTCGATCTCTGCCCGCGCATTATCAAGCATAAGCGCAGTCGGAGATTCTCCGCCCATTATTCTTGCTATCTCAGCCACACGGCCTTCCATGTCAAGCTGAGTGACACTTGTCTCGGTACGGTCTCCGACGATATTCTTTTCAATCATAAGATGATTATCCGCCATAACCGCTATCTGCGAAAGATGAGTAACGCATATTACCTGTCTCATTTTGCCTATCTCACGAAGCTTTATGCCTATCTTCTGGGCAGCTTTTCCGCTTACTCCGGTATCGATCTCGTCAAATATCATAGTGGGGATGCTGTCCTTGTCAGCAATTACACTTTTCAGTGCAAGCATTATCCTTGACAGCTCTCCGCCGGATGCGATCTTTGAAATAGGCTTCGGCTCCTCACCTTTATTTGCGGATATGAGGAATTCTACAGTGTCCATTCCGTTGACAGTCAGCTTTCCCTTCTCATGTCTTACAGCTATCACAACTCCAGACATATTGAGAAACTCAAGCTCCGCTGTTACCTGAGATATAAAACGCTCAGCTATCTTTTCACGATACTCAAACAGGGCTTTGGCTTGCTCTGTAACCGTATGAAGGAGCTTATCACGCTTATCTGTCAGTTCCTCTATCTCACTTCTGGAGCTTTCAAGCTGCATTATCTCACGGCAGGCTTCATCATAAATACGGATAAGTCCCGAAACATCCTCTGCATATTTCCTTTTCAGCTTATTGATGCTGTTCAGTCTTGTACCGAGATAATCAAGCCTCTGGCCGTCAAGCTCGATCTTATCCGCAAGTGCTTCGAGCTCCGAGGCTATATCTGCAAGCTCTATCTCAGCAGCAGAAAGTCTCTCATACAGAACGTTAATAGCCTGGTTTGAATCGGTATATCCCGATATCTCATTCTCAGCTGATACTATCATATCATTTGCTGCTTCCTCGCCTGTTATAGCCTGTACAGCAGCCTTCACCGCTATGATAGTCTTCTCTGAATCCTTGGCAGCTGAATATTCCTTTTCAAGTGTTTCATCCTCGCCCTCAGATAGTTCAAGCTCGCCTATATCATTGATAATATCATTCAGATATCTGCTCCTTTCGATACGGCTCTGTTCCTGCTTCTTTAGTTCTCCGAGACGTCTGGCAGTATGCTGGAGCTCACGGAATGAAGCTCTGTAAGCATCGAGCAGAGTATTGTCTCCGCCAAAATCATCGAGGATTTTCATATGCTTATCGCTGTCAAGCAGCACCTGATTATCATGCTGGCCATGAATGTTTATAAGCATAGCTCCTATCTCTTTCAAAAGAGAGGCAGAAGCAGTACGGTGGTTTATCCTTGAAACACTTCCCCCGTCTGCACTGATCTCACGGGTAACACTTATTTCCTCGTTATCATGTGATATCCCAAGCTCGTCAAGTTTATCACATATATCAGGTGTCAGGTCAGTAAAAAGTGCAGTTATAACAGCTTTATCACAACCTGTACGGACTATGTCTTTTGTACAGCGCTGTCCAAGAACAGCATTTATGCCGTTGATAAGAATTGATTTACCTGCGCCTGTCTCACCTGTAAAAATATTCAGTTTTTCATTAAGGGGTATAACAGCTTCTCGTATAACAGCAAGGTTCTGTATATAGATCTCTTTCAGCATTTATATGGTTTACCTCCCGGGAAAAAGCTCATTCCGGAATTTCTTTGAGAGCTTCTTTGCGTCAGCCTCACTGCGTACAAGTATGAATATAGTATCATCACCTGCAATAGTACCTACTATGCCCTGATGATTTACGGAATCTATAGCTGCACAGGTACCCTGCGCCATTCCTGCACGGCATTTCAGCACTATCGTATTCATAGCGTAATCAACAGATATGACTGCCTCTTCAAATATGCTTTTTTCAGCAGCAGCAGTGGCAGGGAGAGTATACCTGTATACACCCTTATCATCTCGCTGCTTTACAAGTGAGAGCTGCTGGATATCTCTTGAAAGTGTGGCCTGTGTTGTCTTTATACCACGCTTCCCCAGCAGTTCTATCAGCAGTTCCTGTGTTGCCACAGGCTGCTCGTTTATTATCTCTAAAATTGCTTCGTGTCTCCTGTTTTTCATTTGTTCTCACCAGCTTTATTTTATCGGTCTGCAAAGCTTTCGGCATACAGACTCATGGAATGAATTGCCTATAAGATTGATGAATTTTATATTATGCCGTCCCCGGCATATCTCTATTGAGGAGTTCTCGTGAAGGCTGAAGTGAAGCTCTCCGTCTACATTTATTACCATACACTCGTCTCCGGAAGTCTTATTTGTAAGTCTCAGCTTCCGCCATGGAGAAAAAAGTGTAGCCCTTGAAAAAAGTGAGTGCGGGCAGATAAGAGTCATCTCGATACATTCCAGATCAGGCTCTACAACAGGTCCTCCGGCTGAAAGCGCATATGCTGTGGAACCGGATGGTGTACTGAACAGCACTCCGTCTGCACGGTATTTCCCTACAAGATAGCCCTCGGAATAGACCTCAAAATCACATATCCTGAAGCTTCCGGAGCGCCCGGAGACTTCATTGAGTGCGGTGTGGACTGTATCTCCGCCCTCCTCATGAAAGGTGATATCAAGGGTCATACGCTCAGAGATCTCATAATCACCTGTTCTGAGAAGCCGCAGCCTGTCAAGCTGATCCGCTTCCAGTCCTGCCATAAATCCAAGTGTACCTGTATTGATCCCAAGCAGCTTGGTATCCTTTCCCATAAGCATCTTGGCACAGCGGAGGATGGTTCCGTCTCCGCCAATTGCGATCACAAAATCCGATGTCTCTGCGGCACGGGATATATCCTCAAATATTACAAATGGCTTGTCAGAAAATTCTTCACGAAATTCCTCGCTGACGCTGACTTCTATACCTGCGTCATGAAGAACATCGCAAGCCTCTCTTGCACACGGCAAAGCATTTTTTTTCTGAAAATTAGGATAAAGTGCAGCCTTCATCATTCACCTCAAAGCTGTCTGAAAGCACTTTCTGCAAGTCCTTTCAGATCGTGTATTTTCGGAACATCCGGCTTCTTGACCAGATGAACGAGATATTCAATATTTCCGCTTCCTCCCTTGATAGGAGAAAACGAGTATGCCTCTGTTACGAAGCCAAGTCCCTGAGCATAGGCATCGATGTCGGAAAGAACTCTTACATGAACTCGTTTATCTTTAACGATACCATGCTTACCTATATCTGACTTTCCGGCCTCAAACTGTGGTTTTATGAGCAGAGCAGCTTCCGAACCGTCCGATAAAAGCTCATATACCTTAGGAAGTATGAGCTTCAGAGAAATGAAGCTGACATCAGCACAGATAAAATCTACTTCTCCGCCAAGATCATCTGCTGTGACATTTCTTATGTCAGTTCCCTCCATATTGACAACTCTGTCATCATTACGCAGAGATACTGCAAGCTGATCGTGTCCCACATCAACGGAAAAAACCTTAACAGCACCGCATTTGAGCATATATTCCGTAAAACCGCCTGTAGATGCACCTATATCCAGACATCTTTTTCCAGTCAGATCAATACGGAATTCCTTTACTGCTTTTTCAAGCTTAAGTGCTCCTCTTCCGACGTAAAGCTCCTCCTCAGACGAAACTATCTCATCATCCGGACAGACCTCATCCGACGGCTTGCCGGCTTTTTTGCCGTTAACAGTCACACTGCCTGCTCTTATCATTTCCTTAGCACGTTCACGGCTTCTTGCAATGCCTCTTGAAACGAGCTCTGCGTCAAGTCTCGCCATACATGACGCTCCTTTTTCTTATATAGTCAGCGATCTTGTCACAGCTCATACCAAGATCACTGAGGATCTGTTTGACAGAAGCCTGCTTGATATAGCCATTAGCAGTAATCCTGCTGTAATCGCCGCTGTATCCGTATTCTGCCAGCAGGTCACCGAATTTTTCGGAAATACTTCCCTCGCCCATACTCTCCTCAAAGAATACTATGCGCTTATATTCTGCGATCTCTGCGATTATACTGCGGTTGATCGGATATATCTTTGTAAGCTTAAGTATATCACAGCTGATCCCGTCAGCATTGAGAAGGCCATGTGCCTTATAGACCTCGTTATACAGCCTGCCATAGGTTATCATCAGTGTATCCGCAGGTTTCTCCTTAACAAAGAGATACTCTGTACTTATTACACTCTTGTTGAAAGCAACATCCTCACTGCCTCGTGGATATCTGATAGCAACAAGGCCCTTGTTTGCATATATTGCTTTATTCAGGCACATTTTCAGCTCATCATAGCATGATGGCGAATAGATCGTCGTATTCGGGATAGACGTAAGCATAGGAACATCAAGAAGTCCCTGATGTGTCTCGCCATCCTCGCCTACTATACCCGCACGGTCAATGCCGAGAATGACATGAAGATTTCCGATGGAAACATCATGTACCAGCTGGTCATATGCTCTTTGCAGGAATGTTGAATAAACTGCAAATACAGGTATCTGTCCCATGGACGCAAGTCCGCCGGCAAAAGTTACTGCGTGCTGTTCAGCTATCCCCACATCAAAAAATCTCTCCGGATACTTGAAGTGGAAAAACTGAAGGCCTGTTCCGTATTTCATTGCAGCAGTTATTGCAGTAAGTCTGTCATCCTTTTCAGCGAGCCGGACAAGCTCTTTTCCGAATACCGTTGAATAACACTCACAGACTGACACCTCAGGATTACCGGTCTCAATGTCAAATTTCGCAATTCCGTGGTATTCTCCCGGATTCTTTTCCGCCGGCAGATAGCCCTTTCCTTTAATGGTCTTTGCATGGATTATCACCGGACGGTGATAGCTTTTTGCCATATGGATGACCTCTTCAAGCTCACGGAGATCATGACCATTTACAGGACCGAGATAAACAAATCCCATGTCCTCAAAAAGAGTGCTCTGCTCAAACATCTTGTACTTCATCGAGCTCTTTATGTTGCTGATACTCTTCCTTATAGGCTTTCCCACAAGAGGAAATTTGTCAAGACCGTTTTCTACAGCTCTTTTTGTATTAAGATATTTCTCAGTATTCCTGAGAGATGTAAGATACTTCGCAAGAGAGCCTACACTCTTGGATATAGACATATTGTTATCGTTGAGAATAACTATGAGGTTCTTGTTCTTATCACGGCCGCAGTTATTGAGTGCCTCGTAGAACATACCTCCGGTCATTGCTCCGTCGCCGATAACTGCGACTGCATAGTTGTCTTTTCCCTGAAGCTTCATCGCCTCTGCGATGCCGCAGGCCACAGAAACTGATGTACTGCTGTGACCGCTTATAAATACATCGTGCTCACTTTCATCAGGCTTAGGGAAACCTGATATGCCTCCACGTCGGCGTATGCTCTGAAATTTATCAAGTCTTCCGGTAAGTATCTTATGGGTATATGACTGATGTCCGACATCCCATACGATACGGTCCTCCGGAGAATTGAAATTTCTGTGTATCGCCATTGTCAGCTCAACGACTCCCAGGTTAGAGGCAAGATGTCCGCCATTTTTTGACACTGTTGTTATGAGCAGATTCCTTATCTCACCGCACAGACCGGCACACTGCTTCAGGGACAGATTTTTCAGATCTTCCGGAAGCCTGAGCGAGTCCAGTGAGACTTTCATTTCAGAATTTATACTTTCCTTCATTTTATACGATGCGGAGATCCCGGCTTTATCGCACCTGTCCCCACAGCTCCTTTATGTTAATTCTTCCTTCTGAGGAGCATATCTGTAAGCTCCCTGAGGAAACTGTTATTTTCAAAATTCTCAAGAAGAAGCATCGCTTCATTTGTGATATTCTCAGCAATAGACTGAGCCTTCTCAACACCGTAAAGAGTGACAAATGTGGTCTTATTTTCCTCCTCATCACTTCCCACAGGCTTTCCAAGTTCTTCAGTGGTACTTGTAACATCGAGGATATCATCCACGATCTGAAAAGCAAGTCCCAGCTTATATCCGTAATCAGCAGCAGCACTTATCTTCTTTTCATCTGTTTCACCGGCACATATGCATCCCATTATGCATGAGACAGATATGAGCTCGCCTGTTTTATGTCTGTACATATTCCGGAGATTGGCTTCATCGACATCATTACGCTCTTCATTCTCCATGTCAATGACCTGTCCGCCTATCATTCCGTTTTTTCCGACAGCTCTTGCAAGATGGCTGATGATACTTATTTTCTGACTGTCCGAAAGCTTGTCATCACCGGATATAACTCCGAACGGCAGAACTGACAGTGCATCTCCGGCAAGAATAGCCATTGCCTCACCAAATGCCTTATGGCAGGAAGGCTTACCTCGCCTGAAATCATCATCATCCATTGCCGGAAGATCATCGTGTATCAATGAAAATGTGTGTATCATCTCGATAGCAGCCCCGGGTGCAGCCGCATTTTTATAATCCCCGCCGCAAGCCTCGCAGAAGGAATAAACCAGAACCGGACGGATCCTCTTTCCGCCTGCTTCCAGGGAATAATTCATTGCATCGATAAGATTTTTCTGAGCTTCCGATGAGATCTCATGCTTATTATACTCTTTGAGATTAGCCTCTGTGAAGCTGATATATTCATTAAGCTTTTCCTTAAATAAACTCATTTCAGTCTTTTTCCGGCTCTGAGCCGTTAACCTCCGTAATTTTTAAGCGGGCTTCATCGAGCTGTCTGCGGCATTCTGCCGATAACTTAAGACCGTCCCCGTACAGCTCCACCGCCTTTTCAAGAGGGATATCCCCTCGTTCAAGCTCCGATACTATCGTGCTTAGCTTTGATAAATTGTCCTCGAACTGTATTTTCTTAGCCATTGTTTCACCATTTTTCTATGACCTGAGCTTTTGCGCCTCCGGTCCCGAAATTTATTTTCAAAATATCACCTTCGTCTGTATCATCAGACGAGGCAATAAGCTTATCATCTTTATAAACAAGGGAGTAACCTCTCGCAAGCACCTTTATCGGACTCAATGCATCAAGCTTTGCGATCTTCTCAGCAAACTCACGTTCAAGACGTGAAAGATACGCAGAAAAAGCTGCTGCAGTTCTCTTTTCCAGAGAATCTATCCTCTGTCCTGTAAGAAGAAGCTTGTTTTCAGGAGACTGTACCGACAGCCTTGAAGAGATAAGTTTGTATTTTCCTTCTGCACGGTCGAGACATGATCTGACGGCATTATCAAGTCTTTGTTCAGACTGAGCAAGCCTGTCATAAAGCGACTCTGCTGACGGAGCAGCTATCTCCGCCGCCGCAGAAGGTGTAGGAGCCCGCATATCTGCAACAAGGTCTGCAATAGTATAATCTACCTCATGACCAACTGCGGATATGACCGGTACTTTACAGTTATATATAGCATAGGCAACTTTTTCGGTATTGAAGGCACTAAGATCCTCAGAAGAGCCTCCGCCTCTGCCGACAATAATGACATCACAGCCTGCTGACTCAGCCTTCAGGATACCCTGACAAATAGAGTCCGGAGCAGATTCTCCCTGAACAACGGCATTTACAGCTACAAGCTCTCCAATGGGATATCTCCTGGAAAGAACATTGACTATATCCCGTACAGCCGCACCGCTTAATGATGTGACTGCACCTATCTTTACCGGCATTGCAGGGATAGGCCGCTTATGCCCAGCATCAAAAAGTCCGGCAGCAGAAAGCTTCTTTTTCAGCTGTTCAAGAGCAGCACCTGCTTTACCGGCACCCTCAGGGAGTATATCATTGACATACAGCTGATATGCACCGTCACGCTCATACACAGAAATACTTCCGGAAACTATCACAGACATACCGTCCTCTGGCTCAAATTTAAGCCTTGAAGCTGCCGAGGCGAACATTACAGCCTTGATTGAACTCTCTGCATCCTTAAGCATAAAATAACAATGTCCGCTTCTGTAGTGATGAACGAAATCACTGATCTCTCCACGAACCATTATGCCCTGAAGATTCTTGTCCCCTTTAAGCCGGAAACCTATATATTTATTGATCTGAGTTACAGTAATTACTGGCATTATCTCTCTCCCACGGTCTTAAGATAACCATATATCGCAACACCTGCTGCGTTGTCACAGGAAAACTCAGGTTCTGCAAATCCTGCATTATCCCAGCGGGAAACAATCCTGTCACGGATAAGCTTGTCAGACATAACTCCGCCTGCATATATCAGCGGAAGTTCTCCGTGAGCTGCTATGGCAAATTCTGTCATGCCTATCACTGTCTCTGCAATGAAATCAAGACAATAAGCAGCTGTGTTTTCTCTGGAGTCACCTTTTGCCAGAAGCTCTCTGCACTTGTTCTCCAGCCCTGAAAGACAGCAGTTTCCATTCTTTAGCACAGGATGAAGTTTATAATGCTTGTCAGCATTGACTGCCAGCTTTTCAAGCTCCTGACCACATGGAAATTTAAGTCCAAGCATAAGGCCTGTCCGGTCAATAGCCTGTCCGGCCTTAAGATCAAGCGAGGAACAGATCTCGGAAATATTGAGTATTTTTTCACTGTCCGGCTCACACAGCAGACAATCTGTGGTTCCGCCGCTGACATGAAAAGCAATGAATCTTTTATCTATAAGATCCATCCTTCCGGCAGAATAAAGTGCAGCAAGAATATGACCTATCTGGTGTGATGTTTTGCAAACAGGGATCCTCCTGATAGCTCCGAAGCTTCTCGCAAAGCCCTCTCCGCAGAGAAAGCAGGGCATATACGATCCCTCAATATTCCGGGGACGCACAGAAGCAGCTACAGCTGCTATATCAGGACAGTGTTCCGAAAAAAGCTTTTCGATCATATCAGGAAGCTGCTTTGTGTGATGAAAAACCGCATCGCTCTGGCGCAGCCCAAGCTCCCCATCCTTTACAGGGAGAAGCTTTTTGGCCTGATAGATCTTATTGCTGTCACTGTCATATATAGCTGCTGATGTAGTATAATTACTGGTATCGATACCAAGAAATTCAGGCATTTTCTTCCTCTTTCTTGTTTCTGTCCCTTGAAAAGGCTCCGAGAACACCGTTTATAAAGGAAGTATCCTCCTGGTATGTATAAACCATGGAAAGCTTTATTGCTTCGCTTATGGCAGCATTCATGGGAGTATTGTCATCATATATCGATTCATAGAGAGCTATCCTGAGTATTGCCAGATTCAGCTTTGATATTCTGGAAATACTCCTTGAACGGCTGTATCCGGAAATGATATTGTCAAGCTCCTCAGCGTGTTCAAGTGTACCCTCAACTATCTTTTTGACCTCATCATTGACTGTGATCTCATCGATCTCCTCAGCTATAGCATAGAGCTCGTTGATATCATCATCACGCAGAAGCTGCTCAAAAACCAGCTTAAATGCGCTGTCTCGTATTTCACGTCTTGTCATTTACTATCTCCTTCTCAATTTTATTCAAAAACCACACCGCTTATCGTAACATTAACTCTTGCTACGGTCACGCCGGTCATATTCTGGATGTTCTCCTTAACGGCATTCTGCACGTCAAGTGCTACGCTGCGAGCTTTCTCACCGCTTTTGACCTTTATCCTGATATCTATAGCGGCAACATCCCCCATCATGCTTACTTTAATGGGGCCGTTTTTTCTGAGCCTGCTCATTGTATTGATCTCACCGCCAAGACCTGCCACGCCCTTTACATCCAGGGCGGCAAGTCTTGCAATGGTTATCATAACATCATCTGAAATTTTCAGCTTGCTTTTTACAGCTTCTTTTGATACGTCCATTTTTTTGACCTCCGTTCAACAGGTTAGAGTGCAAATATTTAACAATATATATGAAAACACTCCTTCTTTTATATTATATCAAAAAAATTCAGAATGTTCAACTACTTTACCTCAAAAATTCTGATATTTTCTGCAGAAACTTCAGATTCTCCCATGATTATCTCCTTGATAGATGCTGCCTGCGCTTTATCAAGGCCTTCTGTCCTTACTACGACCTTTGCAGTCTGACCGTCCAGGTAGGCTACACAGTCCTCAAAGCCCTGAGCTTTTACAAGCGACTCTATAGTACCCTCACTTTCTATGAGCTTTGAAACCTCTACAGCATCCAGTGCCTTCATAACAGCTTCATCCTCAGTAATATCGCCTCCGCCAATCATCATCTGAAGGGTCTGAACGGCTTCGTCACGGTTATTCATCTTATCAAGTCTTGCCTGAGCAAAATAATCTGCGGCTCCGTCTGCTTCAGCATTTACAAATTCTGTCTCTCCGTAGCTGACCATATCCTCGGCACTGCTCTTATCTGCGGAAGCCTTTTTCTTCGGCGCAGGTGAAGCTGTATAGTTTATGTACACTGCAACAGCCAGCATAAGTGTAAGACAGCTCATGATTATCTGTTTCTTTCCGATTATAAGTGTTGGTTTTTTCATATTGATTCCTCTTTTCTGTATCATTCAAGTTTGGTAACGTATATTTTTCCGGCATTTATCCCAAGGGCAGCAGATACTGCTTTATATATCCTTTCTCTCACTGCCGGACTGTCACAGCCGGAACAGGCAATAACTGCCCCGGTTATCTCAGGAGTCCTTACTGTTTCTACAAGTGCATTTTTGTCACTGCCTCCTCCCACCATAACATATTTTTCCTCCTCATCATATCTGTTATCTGAACGGCTTCTTTTCGCCTCCTTTGCGTAGATATACTGCTCCTCACTCCCAACGGTAAGATACACACTTACCCTGCCCGCACCTTCTATGCTGCTGAGAAAGCCCTCCAGCCGTTCTTCGGTATCACGGCAGAAAGCTGATACATCGATCTCTTCTCTGTTGCTGCAATTAATACTTTTCTTCTCCTGACCCGGAAGCAGCGACGAAATAAGTATCAGCAGCAGCCCGGCTGCTCCCAGCATTACAACAAGAAACATCCTTTTTTTCTCGCTGAGCAGCTCCTTCAGAATATTATCCGTTTTCATTTACTACCTCCGTATCCTGTCCGAGACTGCTCCTGACTATCTCTGCCGCCTTTTCAAAATCATCTGCTATAAGAATTACCCTATTAATTGATATGCTGCCGTCATCTGAAATATTAACATCTGTCTCTATTTTATAACAGGCTATGCCGGAAGAGTTGATCTGTCCAAGAAGAACCTCAGAAATATTATAGGAAATCTGCTTTCTCAGTGCATCGTTGTAAATAGCGGAAGCCTCTCCGAAACCTGATATATCATATTCATCCGGTGACGGCAGTTCAAGATCAAGTCCTCCGCTTATAAAAGGTGAAATGATCACTGCCGCAAATATAAGATCAAGCAGGACCTTCATCTGCTTCCTGAGTCTTGTTCCGGATGTGAGCCCTCCTATCAGACACACCCCCGCAGAAACGGCACATATTGCCGCAGCAGAATTTTTCAGATGCTCCATAATTCCTCCCGTCATATGCTCTGTATCACTATCCCGGTACATATTATAAGCATGACGGAATAGCAGATCAGTATACACTGAGCAATAGCAAGTCCGCTGTCAATGCCTTTCAGCAGCTTTACCAAAGGCTGAGCCGAAAACAGCTCCGCTGCCGCTGAACCTACCAGCATGACCGCTCTGAAGCATATCAGTTCGATTACCGGCGGCAGTATCATAACAGCAATAGCCAGACATCCGGCTGTGCCGACAGTTGAACCCATAAGCTCAAAGCTGCCTCTGACTGTAGAATAGGCATCAGATACAGCTCCTCCCACAAACGGAACAAAACCTGAGATCATAAATTTTATAGTCTTAGCACCTGCTCCGTCCGTTTTTGCAGCAAGCATTGATCTGAGGCCTGTAAAGCCCGTAAAAAGCGTCATTGAAGCTGTAACTCCCCAGATCACTATCTTTTTCAGAAGCGCAGTTATCCCTTCGACAGACCTCTCCGGGAAAACGCTCCCTGAAACAGAAAGGGCTGCCATTACACTAAGGACCGGCATCAGAAAACTCCGCACCGCAGCAGCAAATGCTGTAGATGCTCCAAGTATAAGCATACTGTATGTACCACCGGTAACTGCCCCTCCGGCTGCGATAGTTATCCCGGCAAAAACAGGTACAAATACGAGCATAAATCCGCTTAATCTTTCTACTGCCTCCAGGGTACTGCTATAGGCTGTAAAAACAGCCGGAGTTATTGCAGCTGCTGCCGTCACAACACATATCGTATCAAAAATCTGTCCGTTGCTGCCGAGTATATTTTCGGAAGTTCCTCTTACTGCGGCTGTAAACAGTATGACAGAAATAAGTATTCCAAGCAGCCTTAAAGGTGCTGCGAGCCGTTCTTTTGTTGATTCTGATATTTTGTCACGAAGCTCTGTAAATGTCATTCCGCTTATGTCACCATAGCTCCAGTCAATATCATAATCAGCAAGCATATCTTCAAGCTGCTCCTCTATTTCATGCTGTCCCTCATCATAATCGGCAAAAGCCTTCTGTGGATGTATAACCAACCAAACGGCTGTCAGCGCAAAAAATATTATTAATAGCTTTTTCATTTCTCAATTTAGTATCTCATTTATGTGTTCAAGCAGCGTCCTTACTATGGGAAGGCTCATAAAGGCAAGTGCTCCCCTTCCCCATAATTCCGCAGCTGACGCTATTGCAGTTTCTCCGCTGTCAGTGCAGATATCACAGGTTATCTGAGTAAGAAAACATATTGCAGCGGCTTTGAATATTATCGACATATAGCTGTCCGGTATACCGGCTTCTGAGAACATATCCCTAACTTCAGTTATCACCGGACGGACAAAGAGCATAAATCCGCTTATAACTCCGATACAGGCGGCAAGTGCTGTCAGCATCGACTGCTCTCTGCTGTATTGCCTGATAAGTACAGCCGCTATAGCTGAGCAAATACAGAACACAGATACGGAAAGACTGTTCTCTACCATAGCCCGAATACCGTTTTGACCGTTTCAAAGAGATTTCCTATCTCCTGTACTATGACCACAAGTACTACGATAAGCCCTGCAAGAGTAGTCATCATAGCCTGCTCCTCACGCTCTGCCCTTTTCAGGACCAGATTAAGCACCGCAACTATTATTCCGGTACCTGCTATCTTGAAAATGAGATCAATGTCCATGATTTTTTCCTTTCTTTATATTATCAGTATCCCTGCCATTACACCAAAGAGCGTCCCGACACTTCTGTATAAGCGTCCTTTTTTGTTTAGATCCTCTGTTCTTGCCGCTTCTATATCAGCTATCTCCTGTTCAAGCCTGTCTATCACTGCAAGCTGTCCGGCAATATCACTGGAACCAAGCTCATCTCCCAGATCATAAAGTATCCTTTTCTCATCGCTTTTATAGCTTTCACTGTCTACAGCATCATGCCACAAGCTGTGATAATCCGTCTCAGGCTCAAAGCGCTCAGGGAGCTTCATGATAAATCCAAGACCCGAAAGACATTCCGTCCTTTTTAATTCCGACGAAAGACGATATACATCCATTCCTGTGCTTCTGATAAGAGAGGAGATATGCCTCAGAAGAGTACCTATGCTACGGCAGATTTCTCTGTCATGCCTGAGCTTCTCAGAGCCTGCTGCTCCGGCAGCTGCTCCTGCCGCTGAAAACAGTAATGCTGCCATTATTTTCAGGAGCATTTACAAGCCTCCTTATTTCACGGATTCTTGAAGGGAAACTGCTTCCCTCAAGTATAACTGCATGAGTGAATACTCCTTCACTGATGAGGGGAGCTGCTGCTTTTCTCCTGAAAATATCCTCATAGCTCTCTGCATGGATAGTTGCAGCAAATCTCACTCCAGAACCATATCCCCTGAGAATAGCTTCTGCATCATTTTCATCTGATATTTCATCGCAGAATATGATCTCCGGAGAAAGAGTTCTTATCGCCATGAGTATCCCTTCAGAGCGTGTACTGCCGGTCAGTATATCAGTAAGCTCTCCTACATCATTCTGAGGGATACCTCCGCTGCACGATGAGAGCTCATTTCTCTCATCGATAAGTACTGTTTTCATTCTGCTGCCGCATATCCTGCAAAGGTCCCGGAGAAGCGTTGTCTTTCCGGAGTTTACCCCGCCGCATATAAGTACACTTCCTGCTCCACATCCTGTTTTCAGAAACAGTTCTTCTGCACAGCATTTAATGCTTCTTGATATACGGAAATTCAGACTGCTGTATTCAGTCAGCATCTTTCCTGAAGTCTCAGATACTCTTCCGGCTATTCCTACTCTGACTCCTCCTGACAGAACAATATATCCCTCCCGGAGCTCCTTTGAATAGCTGTGAAGTGAATAATGACAAAGACCGCTGACTATGTTCCTTACGTCATCGGCTGTTACTGATACACAGTTTTTGTCATGGCTGTCAGATACAAGACGGCCGTCTGCTGTAAGAAATCTTATCCGGTCAGGAAAGATAAATGCGGCTCCCCTTCCTGCATAAAGACGTATTTCTGTAAGACGGCTGAGCTTATCCCTTCCCACAGCCAGCATACTGCTCCTGATATCTGATGTCATATAGCCGCTTATAAGACTATATGGATCATTCTGTTCCATAGGCTGTCCCTCCTCTCAATCAATATTATTCATCAGGGACAGGCAATATGACAGATCATTAAAACTAAAAGTCCCGGAGCATCTGTGTTATACTCCGGGACTTTATCTGATATACTGTTTTTTAATCTACCGATTTAAGTGATTCGGCCATATTTATCTTTTCAAGCTTTCGTGTCATAAAAAGATCTACTATAAAATTGAAAACAAAGGTCAGTATAATACTGTAAACAAAACTAAGCGGTTCTATCCTGACTTTGAAAGAGACAAGGTCTACTACGATCTGAGCCATGATAAAACGATGCAGAAGTATTCCAAGACCGATACCTACTGCTGAACCTATTGCTGTAAGAACGATATTTTCCCTTAGTACATAGGCAGATGTCTCATTACGGAAAAATCCCAGTACCTTTATGGTAGCTATCTCCCGTATCCTCTCAGTTATATTTATATTTGTAAGGTTGTAAATGACTATAAAAGCAAGTCCGGCTGCACTTGCGATAACAAGCAGTACAATATAGTTGAGACTGCTCATCATATTTGCCATTCTCTCCTTGAAATCCTGATATATTACTGTGGTATTTACATCCTTGTTCTTTGAGATACCCGCTGAAGCCTCATAAACATCGCTTCCGTCAGGAAAATTCACAAAGGCAGCGTTATACACTGCCGGTTCTCCAAGCTGCTGCTGATAGGTCTCAGATGAAATAAAAATGTAATTGTATACATGATTCTCAAAGACTCCTGTTACCTTAACATGAAGCTCACACATACTGTTATCACGAAGAGTTATCTCATCGCCCAAATCAGCACTGTATCTTTCCATTATACTATTGCTTACAATAGCTTCACCTGCTGACGGAGCATCTATGCTTTTCCCATTCATGGACCTGAAATGCATAAAACTGTTTATCCCGTCATAGCTCTCCGGTATCATAAGATCAATACTCTTGACCTTATTGCCGTAGAGAAGATCCCAGCTGCTATCACGATAAAACAGATATTCCTTTGCATCAGACTCAAGCTGAGTTCTGACTCCATCGGGGATATCACCATTTTCTGTATTATTGAACATAATTGAAGAATCAGCTACAAGTATCTCGTTATACTGGTCATCTGCGAATCCGGCAATAGAATCTTTAAGTCCGAAGCCTGCCAGCAGAAGTGCCATGCATCCGCTTATACCTGTTATCATCATAAAGAATCTCTTCTTATAACGGAAAATATTCCTCAGTGACACCTTATGCAGGAATTTTAATCTGTTCCAGAAGAACGGTATCCTTTCAAGAAGAACTCTCTTTCCCGCTTTAGGAGCTTTCGGTCTCATAAGTCCTGCGGAATTCTCTGAAAGCTCATAGCGGCAGGTAAGCCATGTTACTCCCATAGAGCAGATAAGCGATACCAAAACTGCTGTAGCAGCAAGCTTTATATCAAAAACAAATCTCATGGGGATAGTAATATACATGAGCTTGTATGTTATCCAGATAACTCCCGGAAACAGGAATATCCCTACTGTATATCCGAGAATACATCCTATCGCCGCAGCACTTCCGGAATAAAACAGATACCGTCCCATTATTGAAATATCAGAATATCCAAGCGCCTTGAATATACCTATCTGTGTACGCTGCTCCTCGACCATTCTGCTCATTGTCGTCATACATACAAGAGCGGCTACAAGTATAAAAAATATGGGGAAAACTCTTGCGACCTGCCCGACTATCTCTGAATCATTTTCAAAGCAGGCATATCCTATATTGGTGTTTCTGTCAAGAACATAGGTCCTGGGAGCTTCTCCGGCAGGCATCCCCATTCCTTCCATAAGCTTTTTCTTGCTCTCAGCAGCCTGAGCAGCCGCCAGCTGCTCCCACTTTTCACGGCGTTCATCAATATAACCATCATACTTATCAGAATATACCCTGTAATCCTCGTCGAATTTCACATAGATATCAGTGAATCTCTCCATATTGAAGGCTTCCGGAAGTACATAAATGAATCCGCTCACAGAACCGTTTCCTATGGATGTTGTACCACGTTCAAAATTCACATAGCAGGGAGAGTAAACCGTTCCCACGACTGTGAACGACCTCTCATTCAGAGAGCCAAGCGTATCCTCACTATTTATATCCGCAGCATAGACTTTTCCGCCAATATCCGGAAGCTTATTCATCTCAGCATCAATAACACATTCATCCGGAGACTGAGGCAGCCTTCCGCTGACCACCTCCAGATTATTTACGTTCCTCGTAAGAGAATGTGTCCTCAGTACATTCTCTTTGGCGTTTTTGTAGTTGTATATCACATCAAGCTCATATGCAGCTTCCGCTGCTCTTACATCATCTTCCGCTCCCAGAGCAGCTGCATCTTCCTCCGTCCATCCGGCAGAGGATAGCAGTCTCATATCAAAGAACTCATGCTCATCCATGAATGTTCCTACTGTATTTATCATAGCAGGTGTTGTGATACGAACTCCGGAAAAGAAGCCGACTCCAAGAGCTATTATCGCAAGTATGGCAAGATATCTTCCAAGTGTGCCGTGTATCTCCCTGACTGCGGCTTTTTTCATTACTGATCTCATTGTATCACCACTCTATATCGGAAACATCTTTGATGCTCTCATTTTTCCTTACACCGGATATCGTTCCGCTCTTTACAGTGATTATCCTGTCTGCCATTGCAGAGATAGCCTGATTATGAGTGATAACAACAACAGTTGTTCCGGTGGAGCGGCAGGTATCCTGAAGCAGCTTGAGCACTGCTTTTCCTGTATTATAATCAAGAGCACCTGTAGGCTCATCGCATAAAAGCAGTTTCGGATTCTTCGCAAGAGCTCTTGCAATGGCTACACGCTGCTGTTCTCCGCCCGATAGCTGCGCCGGGAAATTCAGCATCCTGTCAGCAAGTCCGACCTGTTCAAGAACCTTTGCCGCATCAAGAGGATCTTTACATATCTGAGCAGCAAGCTCCACATTTTCAAGAGCTGTGAGATTCTGGACAAGATTGTAGAACTGGAATACAAATCCCACATCATATCTTCGGTATGCCGTTAGATCACGCTTTCCAAGCTTTGAAATATCCTTCCCGTCAAGGATGACATTTCCCGATGTCAGATTATCCATGCCGCCAAGTATATTCAGGATCGTCGTCTTTCCTGCACCGGAGGCTCCTACAATAACACAGAACTCTCCTTTTTCTATCTCAAAATTAACGTCATTCAGAGCTGATATTTCTACTTCGCCTGTTTTGTACACCTTCCTGACGTTTCTGAATTCTACAAATGCACTCATACTATCTTCCTTTGGATCAGTTTTTTACTTTTAAATGATAACCTATTTTTTCATTTATGTCAAGAAAAAACGGACTGCTGCCAGTCCGCTCAGACTTATATTATGATATCTGCCCTTTCCTTTGGGGAACGCTCCTCGAGATAGTGATCCTCTGCAGGGAAATATCTCTCGTTATATTTTTTGAGGATAGCCTCGCTGTCACCGATATAGCCGTCTCTTTTCAGCACTCTTTCAAGACGCTCTTCCTTAGAGACATCTATGTATACTGTTACGTCAAATGCTCCTTCAAGCTCGCTGCGGAGCAGGAATACTCCTTCTACAATTACGATGCTGCCGGCCGGGATATCAGATAAAACGGTTTTATAGCTGTCATTCTCTTTATCGTAAAGCTCTATGGGTCCCAGTGACCTGCCTTCCCTTATAGGTGAAATGACCTCCCGCATAAAATAGTCGTAGCGCCACTGAAGATAATAATACTGCTCCCACTGAGGATAATCATCGTTGTACCGCACTGCTCTCGGATGTATCATATCGTCTATATGAAAAACAGCTACATTATATCCCTCTGACCTGAGCTCCTTTTCAAGCGTATCCGAGATCGTGCTCTTTCCGGCTCCACCGGCTCCGTCTATTCCGACTATAAGTGTTCGTTCTCTGTTATATCGACTGATTATTAAGTCTGTTATTTTCTTTGATTCCATAGCTTCTCCTTAAATGTTTATTTTCTATATATTACCATGTAATCCCGTTTCTGTCAACTCAGACAAAAAATCCTGCCGGATTTATGTACAGCGCTTATATAAAAGTATATAAGTATTTATTGAGGAAAACCCTTTTGAAAAAGGGTTATTCCTCAAAGCTCACGTTTCTAAACGAAGAAGAAAATAAACCGAATAGGAATAAAGCTGATACTGAGCGTTGTCTGGTATCAGCTTTTTATCATATATCGGGAAAAAAGTACTTGCAGATTACGCAGAATTGTGATATACTGTAAAATGCGATTGCAAAAATATTAAAAGAGGAGAAATGATATGGGAAATTTTTACACCACAGTCCAGGTATTAGACAACCAGAAACTTGGCAGCAAAAGATTTACCGAAGAATTCTGCAAGAAAATGGCTGATGCAGGCTATGCAGTCTGCGGCAGTGATGAGTGTGAACAGAGCTATATCCTGCATTTTGCTGAGAACAGCAGCTGGGTAGCCATAGCCTCTGAGGAGTACACTTCCGACGGTCAGAAAGTCCGTGAGGATGCTCCGAGATTCGCAAAAATGCTGAAAGCTCCATGCGTTACGACTAATGTCATTGACAGCGATTGTGCGGTCATGGATGCGTACGGAGCAACCGGCAAAAAGCTGGATACCCTGATAATGGGGCGTGCAGATGACTATTTCGGGGATGATTACCCCGACCCGTCGGAAAAGCCATGGGGAATGTTCCTCGCTGACGGTACAACATGGGAGCGCTTCATGGAAGTGCGGAACGGTGACTACACTTTCGTCGAGGACGGCCTTGCTGAACTTGCACCGCTTATCGGCATGGACAGCAGTAACATCGGTTTTACATCAGAGGATGCGATCGCAGACGATGATACTGTTTTCCTGTATTTTAAAAGTGCAGGCAAAAAGCCGAAAAAACTCACATTAAATGCGGCATTCAAACAGGTGTTCGGTCAGGCGCTTGAACCGCTGGGATTCAAACTTGTAAAAAGTAAATATCCATATTTCGTTCGTGTTATAAACGATGAGATAGCTCATGTAATTACATTGACAAGCGAAAAATCTTGCGGAACAAATACTTTTATCATTTATGGTGGTATCGCAACTATTTACAAGCAAGAAATCGATTTTTCAAGGGATCCGAAATTTGATGCTGGAGATTGGCTGTGTGATATAGGAATCTTTTACAAAAAAGCATTTCCGGTAGATTACAGCAGAAAACAAGAAATAATTATGGCTCGGTATTTTATTAATGATTTGAATGATTGTGAAAAGGTTTATGAATGTTTCTCTGTTGCACTGGAAAGAGTAAAACAATGGATTCTTCCGGAATTGGAGAAAGTTGTTGATGTAGATTCTGCTATCAGATTTTTATTCCGGTTTGCGCCGCCTCGTTTGTTTATAAACCAGGAAGCCGTACAATTTGACGGAGCTATTTTTTACAATGAATCATATCTTTATTTAAAAGCTAAACAATTAGACAATTTACTTGAAGAACGAAAAGAATTTCTAACAAAGTGTCAGGAATTTGATAAAAAGATCTGGAATAAGGAGCCAAGTTTTGATCCGGAGATATTCATATCTGAAATAAGGCAAAATGTGAAACAGCTTATAAACAATAAGAAATCAATTGAAAATGCGGAAGTCAATGCAGAGAGGAACGCTTTGATATTAAAAAACTTATAATTATGTCAAACAATTTCGACTTAGTATTTGATAGGAAAGGAACTATTCATGAAAATTAAAAATATTTTTAAACGTATCATATGTATGATCTTACCTATATTCTTAATAATACCTTCAGTTATTATTAAACCAGGTGAAGCCGCTTCTGAAACAATTACCAGACTGATATACAAGGATGCAATAATTGGTGATCAATTTGATGATCCAGAAGCTATAACTGATGTAACTTCGTCTGAACCAGATGTCACTATTGACACTAAATCTCAAACTAATAATTGGTATGTTCTACATAAATATGATAAGCTTCCGTATAATGAAATACACAAGAGAGTTCAAAATCATATATGGTCGAATCCAAACAATACTGTTTACGAAGGAGAAAAAAGAATTGATTTTCTTGATGGAAAATATGGATTTGCAGATATTTATTATGTAAACGATAGTGGAGTGACTTATTTATGGGAAGTCAAACCGCCATCATATAGAGATAAGAACAAATCAAAGGGCTTTGAGCAGCTGACAAATTATGTTAATGCTAATCCTAATTATGAATATGGCTCTAAATCTCCTGGAAACATTCAAAATTCTTCTTTTAGCTTTAAATTAACTCTTGAATGCAATAAAGCGGGCGTTTCCTGGAAGGAATTTGTAACATATGACGTAGAATATGAAAAATTAGATAACGGATTGATTATTTATAGCTTTAAAAGAAGTGCAACAAAAGTTTATAAAACTCCAGGCGTCCCCGTTCCCCAAAAAGAACGCCAGGAAGCAGAGAATGGAGCCTACGAATACGATGAAGAACCAGTAAATCTTGAAGATGAAGAGCCATTTGAAGCAAAGAAACGCAGAAGCCGAGGCTATTTTCCTTCCCCGGCAGAAAAGCTTGCTTATGCTACACAATTTGCATTATCTACAACGCTCAGATTAATAGGCGGATCAATATTTGAAATTGATAAATCAGGTAATTTAGTACAGGAAATAGTTACATCTAATAATTTGCACAAAGCAATAGCAGTAGCTACGGAAATACTCGCAATGTGTGAAGCTGGAAAATACTATTTAAAAGATGCAGAAGAGGCAGAATATATTGCAAGTTCTTTTATAGCTGCTTGTGCAATTGGACCAAATGATGATGCATCCAATCTTTTGATGCTATATAATGATATCTGGAATTATAGCTCCGATGACCCTGGATACGACGGCGGCGACGAAGATGATGATAATAATAATTCCGGAAATGAAGATATGAAAGGCCACGAAGACGACTATAAGGCAGCCGAGGAACAGCCTGCAACAAGAGATCCGCTTGCGATACATCTCAACAGCGGCGAGAGAATAGAGATCACCTCCAATGACGACGGAGTATACTTTGACCTTGACACTAACGGATTTGCTGAAAAGGCAGCATGGCTTGGCACAGAGGACGGATTCCTGGCACTTGATGTAAATGAAAATGGTATCATAGACGACGGCAGCGAGCTTTTCGGCGACAGATTTACAATGCCGGACGGAAATATGTCTGCCACAGGATTTGAAGCACTTTTAAGCCTTGACGATAACAGCGACAGTATTATCGATAGCAATGACGCCTGCTTTGGAAGCCTTATGATATGGATAGACGCCGATCACAATGGTATTACAGGCAGCAATGAGCTGAAGACACTTACTGAACTTGGCATAACAGCCTTTGATCTCCGCAATATCACCCACGAGGAAGTCGACTATGACGGAATAGCGGTAGAGGCTGAATCTGCAAAGGCTGTATTTATTGACAGCAGCGAAAGAAAGATCAGTGAATTCCTTCTCCCTGTTCATTCGGCAGATACAATGCATAATGGAGCATATACCAACGGAAATGTTCTGAATATAGATCAGGCATTATATGATGATGAAAACGGTGAGCTCGCTGAGCTCTGTTTCAGATTCTGCTTAGCAGATACAGTTGAAGTGAAGAAGTACTATCTCAAGAAGATAATGTACAAAATGACCGGTTCTGAAAATATCGAAAAAGACAGCCGTGGACCGAACATTGACGCAAGAGATCTTCATGTTATCGAACAGTTTATGGGACACGAATTCAACAGCGTTTCAGGTTCAGTTCCTAACGGACTTGCTGCTGATCTTCTCAAGGCGTTATATAATTCCATTGAAAGCATCTATTATAACTACCTTATCATCCAGTTCAACGGCAGCGATTTAAGGACATATGTAACGGTTCAGCGTGATAATGAAGGCAATGTTACTATCAATACAGCATTACTCGAATTTATTCTGGATATCTGTATAGAAGACGGAAAGAATGTTGATGTATGCCTGTATGACTTCGGCAAGTACCTGAAATACCTTGATAAGAAGCATGGTACAGAGGCTTATACAGCTTTCAAGGACAAGTATACCGCTGTTTCACAGAAATATGAAAAGCTGTTTAACGACATGGATACAACTATTACTATTTTGGGTACAGATGCTGATGAAGAAATAAACGGGGCATATTCAAATGAGATAATATACGGCGGAAAAGGTAATGATCTCCTTAACGGCGGATATGGTGATGATACATATATCTTCAACCTTG
>DFHF01000029.1 GCA_002371825.1 Ruminococcus flavefaciens
ATAGCTTCTCCCTCACGGTCAGGGTCGGTTGCGAGATATACTTTATCGCATTTCTTTGCCCGTTTTTTCAGTTCCTTTATTACATCTTCCTTACCCTTCATATCTGTGTACTGGGGCTGGAAATCATGCTCCTTATCCACACCCATCTTGGACTTGGGCAGGTCTCTTACATGACCCATTGAGGCTATTACCTCATACCCCGGCCCCAGATATTTCTGTATCGTCTTAGCCTTTGCAGGCGACTCAACTATTACTAAATCAGACATCTATCCATACCTCTATTCATTTACTTCAAACATTTTTCCCGGGAGTGAGCGTACTGCCCCCAGCATTTCAAGCTCGGTAAGCTCAGTCAGAAGCTCAGCAGCGTCAATGTCAAGCTCCTGTGCTATCGCATCAGCATGACCTGTGCCCGATCTTATAAGATCGTATATCTTCTGCTGGATCTCCGTAAGCTCCTCCCGCAATGTGTTGTCAGCTTTTTCCTTAACAGGCTTCTCAGCCTCTTTTTCAGGGGCTGCAGTTTCTGAGCCCTTCTTCCGCCGTCCTGCCTTCCTTGAAGCAGACTTTATATCTATGATTATATTATCACCGGCAGATTCCCTGCTGCGTTCGTATCCGAAATCGCTTATGGCTGCGATCCCCTCAGAACGTATCTCAGTGTCAAGAACACTTCCTATACGGAAGCAGTCAAGGACATCCTGAGCACTGTACAGTGCATTTGCTCCGTTCCTCAGAAGCAGTATA
Organism: Ruminococcus flavefaciens; assembly: GCA_002371825.1. Classification (GTDB taxonomy): domain Bacteria; phylum Bacillota; class Clostridia; order Oscillospirales; family Ruminococcaceae; genus Ruminococcus; species Ruminococcus flavefaciens_L. The sequence goes on from DFHF01000029.1 coordinate 748, forward strand.
TTGCCGGAGTATGCATTGCTGAATATATCAGCCGGCGGAAGGCAGAATACCTCCCTGCCCTGAGCTGCGGCAAGATCGGCTGTTATAAGGGAACCGCTCTTGGCTGATGCCTCAAATACCATCGCTGCATATCCCAGACCGGCAAGTATGCGGTTCCTTCGGGGAAAATTCTGCGGATGAGGCGGTGTGCCCAGGGGAAACTCCGAGATAAACACTCCTCCGTTAGCAAGGATATCATCCCTGAAACGGAAATTGTCCTTAGGGTAGTTTACATCTATCCCGCAGCCCATTACACAGGCTGTTGGACTATTGTGCTCAACCGCTGCCATATGTGCTGTGATATCAGTGCCGAGAGCAAATCCGCTGACTATGACAAGTCCGCTGCCGGCAAGCTCTCCGCAGATACGATATGCTGCGTTAAGGCCGTAATCAGAGGCCTTTCTTGTACCCACAGCAGTCACTGTTCTCCTGCCGTTCAGACATGAGATATTTCCTTTATAGTAGAGTACTGCCGGCGGATTGAAAATATGCCTGAGCTGCGGCGGATACTCCTCACTGCTGTATCCTATCACGGTAACTCCGCTTTTTTCACACTGTGCTATATAATCGGAAGCACGTCCGATATCAACTGTATTTGCTGCCTTGATCTCCTCATCGGTGAGCTCAAGCTCCTCAGCACCTTCACTGAGTGCGAAGCAGGTCTCCTTTGCGCTGCCGAAAAGACTTACTGCTTCCCAGATACGCCGGTTTCCTGTGCCGAAGACCATTGTCAGCCAGAGCCAGTATTTAGTTCCATCCACAAGAAAACCTCCCTCCGGTCACTTTTTAAGCTCCCACATGAGTATTCCCGCAGCCATTGCAGCGTTCAGAGAATTTATATTCCCGTGCATAGGGATTATGACTTTTCTGCTGCACCTTGCCGCTGTCTCAGGACTGAGTCCGTTGCCTTCGTTGCCGATAAATACGGCATGACTTCCCTCGAAAGTACATTCCGTTACCGGAACAGCGTCCTTATCGATAACTGCCGCAGAGGCTGTAACATTGTTCTCCCTCAGAGCGGTGAAGAGCGCTTCCTCATCGTTCTCAACTGCTATCTTCATCCTGAATACCGAGCCCATTGTGGAGCGTATCACCTTAGGACTGTAAAGGTCACAGCTTCCTGACATTATGACTCCGTCAAGGCCCAGTGCATCTGCTGTACGGATTATCATACCCACATTGCCGGGGTCCTGAAGCCCTGAGAGGACTACAAATTTTCCTCCGGCGGAAGTCAGCTGAGCTGCGCTTTTCATAAGCGGTATCCTGCATATTGCAAAGACTCCCTGAGTGGTATCAGTTGAAGCTATCCTGTTTCCAAGTTCATTTGAAATAACAAGCGTTTTTGTATCTCTCAAATCAGCCTGAAAAAGCTGCTGTCCGAACTTTTCCTCTGCTTTTTTTGTAAGGATAAGGTGAGTTATCCCGCTGTCCTCCCTGAGAGCATCCTCAGTTATACGAAGGCCTTCCAACACGAATAAGCCGTACTGAAGCCTTTCTTTTTTCGACGAAGAGAGCTTCTGATACAGCTTGATGACGGGATTATCTTTAGATGTGATGATATTTTCCAAAAGTATAGTCACCTCCGAATTTCAAAGAGGTTATACCGGCCACAGTAATTCTACTCCGCAGCCGGTATGATATACACTACAAGAAAACACGCTCTTTAAATTAAAGGAGCGTGTTTTTTCTTCCATTAAAGAGCTGCCTTTGCCTTATCAGCGATAGCAGTAAAGCCTGCTGCGTCGTTGATAGCGATCTCGGAGAGCATCTTTCTGTTGAGTGTGATGCCAGCCTTCTTGCAGCCGTTCATGAATGTTGAGTAGTTCATGCCGTTGAGCTTAGCAGCAGC
>DFHF01000047.1 GCA_002371825.1 Ruminococcus flavefaciens
ATCGGGCAATTATACCATATGCGCTTCGCTTATATGGTATAATGAATGCATGAGCATTCATTATACTTGATCCGAAGGCCCTTGCAGATACGCAAATCATAGATTTGCTCCCTGCAATCGGGCAATTATACCATATGTGCTTCGCTTATATGGTATAATGAATGCATGAGCCCACATTATACTTGAAAGGAGCTGATACTATGTCTGAAAAAATAAGGGGATTCATCATATTATCTTTTTCTGCTGTTCTCTGTTATTGCTTTACTGCTGAAATTCCGGCTTTTGCAGCTTCTGACAGCAGCTCCGGCACCGTCTCAAAAGGGACAGCTGCCGCAATAATAATCGGGATATTCGTTGCAGTTTCTATAGTTTCAGCTATCATCACTTTCAAGCTTAGAATGAAAAACTCCGGCGGCAAAAACAAAGACGACAGCAAGGAGGAATGATCATGGATATCGAGCTGTACATCGATTCAAAATTCCAGGGATTCTTTCCTCTATCAGTTATCGAAGAACACTTTGATTCCGCACTCCATAAAGCCGAGGAAATGCTTCCGGAGCTGGAATGGGACGATATAATCCTCTATGCTATACTTGCCTACGACGAGGAGACTGAAGCTCTCATATCTGCTGATCTGATGTGCCTGTGTCTCTCCAGATACGAGTATTCCAAGCTCTACAAAAAGCTTTCCAGAAGCTGCCGCCTATTCACCCTCAGAAAATAACAGGAGGTCATATATGAATAAGATCAAAATCGTTTCGGCTGTTACTGCACTTGCACTGTGGTCAGCTGCTGTACCTATGAACAACGGTGTTGTCACCGGTACCAGGTCCGCAGCAGAAGGCGGTTCCTCTATGCAGCCTGATCCGCAGTCTCCGTCTGGCGCTGCAAAGCATACACTTACAGTCATTGGTCCGGACGGAAAAGTTCTGACTACTCTTCAGGTGGCCGAAAACGAAAAGATAGACTACTCCAAAATAGATACGTCTCCGCTTCATCAGCACATAAACGTTCGCACTGAACAGGATTTCTATATGTGGGATCAGGCTCCGCCTACTATTAAGCAGGACACCACTATCCATGCACTTGTTAAAACTGCTGAGATAAAAAGCGAAAGCCTGCCCGCACTTACAAAATATGCCAGCACCACCGGTGATATCTCACTTGACGGTCTTAAGGTGCAGATCTATATCTCCTACCAGACACCCGAAAAGGACAGCAGCGGTAATTATATCGTCGATACAAAAGTTACTGACATTACTTCAACCTGCGCTGCAAAGCCTTCAACTCTCGATCAGGCCTTTGCAAAGGGTGATAAAGCAACTGTTTCTATCTACCCTATCGGTCAGGATAAAAGCATTGCCTCCTACACTATTTCTACTATAGGAGATCTGGGCGATGTTGACGGAAATAAGATCGTTGACGGCTCAGATGCTACCCTCATCCTCAAATGCTTTACTGAGATGCCAGTCATAGATGACTATAAGATGACTGATCTTATGGCCAAAAACGGTGACTTCAACCACGATGGCATGATCGACGGCTCTGATGCTACTCAGGTCCTCCGTCTTTTCGGAAGACAGCTTGCTGATTCTGAATATACTATTGAAGAGTATATGAAGGAATATAATATAGCATACTGATAATATGAAACAGCTCAGAAAAAAGGGAAATTTTTTCATACGCTGCGGAAAATTATATACGACTATACCCGCCGCCTTTATACCATGGGCGGCGGTTTCCGGCACTTCTGCTTTAATTGCAGTATTTCTTTTACACCCGATCATATTTCCATACTGAAATTTTTCAAAATTCTTTTATATTTTTCCCGTTTCCTATTGAAATTTATCTTTTTTTAATGTATAATAAAAAAGTAATTGTATTTTGTCAATAATCTTCAAAGGAGTGCTTTTACAATGTATAACGATCTTATGGATTCAATCGGCTTCGTTAAGGGATACGATCCCGCTGTAGGCGAGGCTATGGACAAGGAGCTTGCTCGTCAGCAGAGAAATCTCGAGCTCATCGCAAGCGAAAATATCGTTTCCCCTGCTGTTATGGCCGCTATGGGAAGTGTTCTCACTAACAAGTACGCTGAGGGCTACCCCGGAAAGCGTTACTACGGCGGATGTCAGTGTGTTGACGAGGTTGAAAAGATAGCTATAGAGAGAGCTTGTGAGCTCTTCGGTGCTAAGTATGCCAACGTTCAGCCCCACTCCGGTGCTCAGGCTAACACTGCTGTTTACTTCGCTCTTCTTCAGCCCGGCGACACTGTTCTCGGTATGAGCCTTGCTGACGGCGGTCACCTCACTCACGGTTCACCCGTTAATATCTCCGGTAAGTTCTTCAACTTCGTTTCTTACGGCCTTGATGACGAGACTGAGACTATCAACTATGATGAGGTTTACAAGCTCGCAAACAAGAATAAGCCTAAGCTTATCGTTGCAGGTGCATCTGCTTATCCCCGTGCTCTCGATTTCAAGCGTCTCTCAGAGATAGCAAGAGCTGTCGGTGCTCTCCTCATGGTAGATATGGCTCATATCGCTGGTCTCGTTGCAGCAGGCTGCCACGAGTCACCTGTTCCTTATGCTGACATCGTTACCACTACAACTCACAAGACTCTCCGTGGACCAAGAGGCGGTCTTATCCTCACAAACAACGAGTTCCTCGCTAAGAAGATCAATTCCGCTATATTCCCCGGCACTCAGGGCGGCCCTCTTATGCACACTATCGCTGCTAAGGCTGTTTGCTTCGGTGAGGCTCTCAAGCCTGAGTTCAAGGACTATCAGCAGAGAATAGTTAAGAACGCTAAGGCTCTCGCTGACGGTCTCCTCAAGAGAGGCTTCAACCTCGTTTCCGGCGGTACTGATAACCACCTCATGCTGGTTGACCTCCGTCCTTTCCACATCACAGGTAAGGAGCTGGAGCACAGACTTGACGAGGTTTATATCACTGTAAACAAGAACGCTATCCACAATGACCCTGAGAAGCCTTTCGTAACAAGCGGTATCAGAATCGGTACTCCTGCTGTTACTACAAGAGGTCTCGGTGTTGAGGAAATGGAAAAGATCGCTGAGTACATCTACCTCTGCGCTACTGATTTCGAGAACAAGGCTGACGAGATCCGTGCAGGCGTAAATGCTATCTGCGAAAAGTTCCCGCTTTATAAGTAATCAATAGCTATTAAGGGACGGACAGGCTGTCCGTCCCTATGTTTTTATAGTATAAATCAAGGTGATACAATGGAATTTCACATTAATTCGCTCTATCTTTGCGTCAAAGACATGGACAGAGCCATAAATTTTTACGAGGACTTTTTCGAGCAGAAAGTCACCGAAAAGAGTGACATTTACAGTGTTTTCGATGTAAACGGCTTTAGGCTGGGGCTGTTTGCCTTTGAGAAAATGAATGAACCACATACATTCGGAAGCAATTGCCTGCCGAGTATCAGCGTTGACAGCCTTAGCTCGATGCAGGAAAAACTCAAAGGAAAAAAGCTGTGCTTTCCGATAACACGGATAAAAGATAATTTTGTGGCTGAATTCATTGACAGCGAAGGCAATCATCTTGAAATAACTACTACTTATAAGCTGCATGAGATCATCGGAAAAAACGTTACCGTTACTGTTGATCGTCCCCTTGGAAGTGCTCACCCGAAATACCAGGATATGATATATCCCATAAATTATGGATATATCAACGGTTTAATGGCTCAGGACGGAGAAGAACAGGACGCATATATCCTCGGAGTTCATGAAGCTGTCGATACCTTCACAGGTCATATCATTGCTGTTATAAAACGCTCTGATGATGTGGAGGAGAAATGGGTGGTTTGCCCCGAAAATTCAACTTTTACCAAAGATGAGATAATGGAACAAATTGAGTTTCAGGAGAAATATTTCAATTCTGAGATAATTATGTAGGAGGTCACTATGGCTGCACCATTAGCCGATAAAATACGTCCGAAAACTCTTGCCGATGTTGTCGGCCAGGAGCATATCCTCGCAGAGGGCCGTCCGCTGAGAAAAATTATCGACAGCGGAACTGTCCCGAATATGATATTCTACGGTCCCTCCGGTGTGGGAAAGACCACCGTTGCCCGTATCATAGCCGAGAACTGTGGAATGTCGCTGTATAAGCTCAACGGCACAAATGCATCACTTTCCGACATCAAGGACGTTGTTGCCGACATCGGAACCTTCGGCAGCGAGAACGGTATCCTTCTCTATCTTGACGAGATACAGTACCTCAACAAAAAACAGCAGCAGAGCCTGCTGGAGTACATCGAGAACGGCGATATAACTCTCATAGCGTCCACCACTGAAAATCCCTATTTTTCGGTCTATAACGCTGTTATAAGCCGGAGTACGGTTTTTGAGTTCAAGCCCGTCACCGCAGAGCAGCTCATACCTGCGATCCGTCGTGCTTTCAGCATTATGTCTGAGGAAAACGGCTGCGAAATAATTGCCAGTGATGATATTCTCAGAACTATTGCTTTCAGCTGCGGCGGCGACGTCCGAAAAGCTATGAATACTGCGGAACTTGCTGTTATCTGCGGCGAGCCCTCGGACGGAAAAGTAACTATCACTGAAGATTCCCTGAAAATTCTCGCTCAGCGCAGCAATATGCGCTACGACCGTGACGGCGATCAGCATTATGACATCCTGTCCGCATTCCACAAGTCCGTAAGAGGCTCAGATGAAAACGCTGCCCTCCACTATGCGGCACGTCTTATTGATGCCGGCGACATCATCTCACTCTGCCGCAGACTTCTTTGCATCGCATCTGAGGATGTGGGACTTGCCTATCCTCAGGCAGTCGTAGTGACAAAAGCCTGCGTGGACTCAGCTCTACAATTGGGACTTCCTGAGGCAAAGCTCCCTATCGCTGAAGCGACTATTCTTCTTGCTACTGCTCCAAAGTCCAACAGCGCCTGCATGGCTATAGATGCAGCTTTAGCAGACCTGAAAAGCTGTGATGCCCTTGACTTTCCCCGTCATCTGCAGAACGTCCATTTCGACGGTAAAGGAGCAGATATTGTCGGTCAGCATTATTTATATCCACATGATTTCCCGAATCACTATGTCAAGCAGCAGTACCTCCCGGACGCTCTTAAGGACCGTGTATACTACGAATTTGGCGACAACAAGCAGGAGCAGTCCGCATTACTCTACAGAAAGAAGCTCCTGGACTCGATAAAATAACATAAAAAGCCCCGGTAGACCTCCGGGGCTATTATAATATTCAATTGTAAAAGCGACTTTCATCACTTCGCTAAATTACCCTTTGGACTCATTCCTTTCAATTCAGAATTCTAATCTGTACCTCATTTTCATAGTACATCATTCCTTATACAGAAGTAATTTTAAGCTATTTTTCTTCCCATTGGAATCACCTATAATTTGTATTTACTCACATTCCGCCCGAAGCCGTCCGCTCCGGCATGAGCATTGCAATATCATAAAGTAATAACCTAAATTCTCATTGGACTCAACCTTTTCACTAAAATTTTAGCAATATATCTAAAGACTCATTGTCGAAATTTCAGATAATCCTGTATCCAAATTGAGTTTAGACATGAAGCCGTTTCCAATCAGCAATACGTCAGCCTTATAACCGGATCAACATATTTGAAACTTCAATCAACGGAACAAGCTCGAAGCCTTTATTCCCTCTTTCAAAGATCCAATTACTCAGCAAGCCCGCCGGCTTCACGCTGCTGAATCAAGCTTCCTTCCATCGGACTCACTCTCCCTTCCGCATAGTATCATTTACATTGAGGCCTTTGCCTCAGTCCAAGTAAATTCAGCTCCGGGAACAACCTCCGCTCCGGCTTCAGGTAGTACCCTTTCGGCCTTCCCTTTGGTCTTTCCCTTTCCTTGATTATATATTACCACATCCTTTGGCAAAAGTCAATAGTTATTTATCATATTTTGATGTTTTTTAGTTTATTTCGGCAATTATAACAATCAGCAGATCTCCTCATTGTTCATCCTCACCAATAAGCAGTAAGGTTTATATTACCTCTTGCTTTTTTGAATTTAATAGTGTATAATATTTTTATCACTTGGCAGAATGCCGGAATGGAGTAAACTATGTCTGAAATGAATGAATATACCCCCGAGCTTTTCGAGCTCATCGACGATGAGGGCAATAAGAAGAATTTCGAGCTTATCGACGCTGCCGAACTCGACGGCGAACAGTACTATGCTATGGTCCCCGCTATGGAGGATGACGATTTCCTTAACGCTGACTGCGATCTCGTTATTCTTAAATGCATCGAGGAAGACGGTGAAGAGATCCTTGCTTCAATCGATGACGATGACGAATTCGACCGTGTTACAGCCTTTTTCATGGAGCGTATGCAGGAAGCTCTTGAGGGTGATCTCTGATCTTTGAAAATTTTCGCCAAATTTTCATAATTTTACATAAAAAAACTCTTGATTTTTCTGAAATCTTGTGATATAATATAGTCAACAAATAAATATTCTGCCTTGTTCGGTGAATTATAGTTCATTTGATCCAACACATTTTATAAGGGAATTCAGCTCCGGGTGCGGACTGCAGACCTCCCCACGGGAAGAAGGGAGCGAGAAACATTCGGGCGTTTACCCACCTGCTGCGTGCGGGTTTCATTCACTATATGACGGCAAGGCGGATTTTTTTACCCTTTTTTCAATAACTGAAAAAGCCTGAAAGTTCTTTCAGGCTCTTTTTTATTTCTTTTTCTTTGGCTCCGGCAGCTCGCTTATCATAGCATCAAACAGCCTGCACAAAAACTCCCTGTCGTCTATATTATCGACCAGCAGCATCCCCTTCGCACCTTCATAGGGCTGCTCCATTACCGCTTCCGGCATCAGCTGTTTTGCTGAATTTACTGGCTTTACAAGCAGTCTGTCATCGTATATTCCACCGACTATTCTGCCTCTGTAATAAATGATGTATTCGCCCATCATCGCCTTGTATGTTATTTCGTCAAGTCCCGATAGCTGCTCTAAAACAAAATCTAAATATTCTTTTCTGGATGCCATTGCCATCCTCCTTTGAAAAATTCAATCAATTACTGCAAACGAAATGAGATTCTCCTTCATTATATAAAACAAGCGGATCTGTGAGCGGCAACATGAAAGGGCAAGTGTCACGGCTCGCACTCAACTGCCCTGCCCTCTTTTATAGCCGCCTGACAGTCTATGTAACGCTGATTTGAACTGCCGCGGAACTTTATCTCCCAGTCACGCTGAGCCTGTATAAACGGCCCGTCGATAAGATAATCTGTCACCGCAAGCAGGTCTCCCCAGTGATTCTGCTCGTTTTTCCCAGACCAGAGCTGCTCAAAGGTATAGCCCGTGTATGTAACTATATTCAGTCCCAGTGACTTTATCTCACGGCCAAGCTCTGCAAGCGCTTCTGCCTGGCAGAATGGCTCTCCGCCGCTGAAGGTAACTCCGTCAAGCAAAGGATTGCTCTTTGCTTTATCCAGCAGAACAGATATATCTATAAGCTCTCCGCCGTCCAATGCATGAGTCTGGGGATTGTGGCAGCCCTCACAGTTATGGGGACAGCCCTGTGTGAAAATCGTAAATCTTATTCCCGGTCCGTCAACTATTGAATCATTGACTGTTCCGGCTGTTCTCAGTTCCATTTTATCACCTTATCTTTTATTTTTTTCAGACAAAACATGGAAAGATAAGAAACAGCAGCCGGCAGGATATTTTCTGCCAACTGCGGCTTCCCTGTTTTCGTAAAAGCAAAGCCGGACTATGCCGGCTTTTGTTTTTATATGCTGTGCTTTACTCTGTCATGTTCCTCGGAACGCTTGCCGTTATTGAAACGGTCAAGTGTACCTACAAGATATCCTGTTATTCGGCGGATACGGTCGAAAGCAACATCGTCTGTATGCTCCTTGCGTCCGCAGCATGGACAGGTATCTCCGATGATTCCTGTGTATCCGCAGCAGGGATCACGGTCAACAGGGTGATTGATAGCGCCGTAGCCTATTCCGGACTCCTTCATGCAGCGTACTATCTTCTCAAAGGCTGCAAGATTCTCCAGCGGATCGCCGTCCAGCTCGATGTAGCTGATGTGTCCGGCATTGGTAAGTGCATGGTAAGGAGCCTCTATCTTGATCTTCTCAAATGCACTGATAGGATAATATACAGGTACATGGAATGAGTTTGTATAGTAATCACGGTCAGTAACACCCTCGATTATACCATACTTCTTAGCATCCATGCGTACAAAACGTCCTGAAAGTCCCTCGGCAGGAGTTGCGAGCAGTGAGAAATTAAGGCCTGTTCTCTTAGCTTCTTCATCAAGACGATGTCTCATTGCTGTTATGATCTCGATACCAAGCTCACGAGCCTCCTCACTTTCACCGTGATGTGCTCCTATAAGCGCCTTCAGACATTCTGCAAGGCCTATGAAGCCGACTGAAAGTGTACCGTGCTTGAGTATCTCACCAATAGTATCATCGGGAGAAAGCTTGTCAGAGTCTATCCATATGCCCTGTCCCATAAGGAACGGGAAGTTGCGTACTCTCTTCTGTGACTGTATACGGAAGCGGTGCATGAGCTGATCTATAGCAAGATCCATCATATCCTCCAGCTTTTCAAAGAACAATCCCACATTGTGATCGGACTTTATAGCAAGTCTTGGAAGGTTTATAGATGTGAAGCTCAGGTTTCCTCTTCCTGTAACGATCTCTCTTGAGGGATCGTAATTATTGCCTATAACTCGTGTACGGCAGCCCATGTATGCGATCTCTGTATCGGGATTGCCCTCCTTGTAGTACTGGAGATTGTACGGAGCATCGATAAACGAGAAGTTGGGGAAGAGTCTCTTTGCTGAAACTCTGCAGGCAAGCTTGAACAGATCGTAGTTCGGATCTGTCGGATTGTAGTTTATACCGTCCTTGATCTTGAAAATATGTATCGGGAAGATAGGTGTCTCGCCGTTTCCGAGACCTGCTTCCTGAGCAAGAAGGACGTTCTTTATTACCATTCTGCCTTCAGGAGATGTATCAGTACCATAGTTTATGGAGCTGAACGGAGTCTGTGCTCCGGCACGGCTGTTCATGGTGTTCAGGTTGTGGATAAGCGCCTCCATAGCCTGATATGTAGCCCTGTCAGTTTCCTTCTCGGCATTCTTCTTGGCAAAGGCCTGGATCTTCTCAGCTGTTTCCTTATCAACATAATTGAGAAGAAGCTCCATTTCCTTTTCCGCATAGCCATTGTCATCAGCAAGGACAGGCTTCAGACCGTATTCATCAAGGATAGTCTTCTTGATAGAAGCTGACACCTCATCCTCGTTCTCAACTCCTCCGATGAGTGAGAGCGCTCTTGCAACGTTGCGGATATATCTTGCGGCATAGGTCTTCTTTACACCGTCTGCCATAGCATAATCAAATGTAGGGATGCTCTGACCGCCGTGCTGGTCATTCTGATTCGACTGGATAGCGATACAAGCCAGTGCTGAATAGCTGGAAATGTCGTTTGGTTCACGGAGATAACCATGTCCGGTAGAGAATCCGTTTGTAAACAGCTTCTTCAGATCTATCTGTGCACAGGTCGTTGTAAGCGTATAGAAATCCAGGTCGTGTATGTGTATGTCACCGTTTCTGTGAGCCTTTGCGTGGGCAGGCTCAAGAACGTACATCTCATAATATTCCTTTGCGGATACGGAGCCGTATTTGAGCATTGTACCCATTGCGGTATCTCCGTCTATGTTAGCGTTTTCACGCTTGATATCACTGTCCTTTGCAGGGCTGAATGTGAGCTCGTTGAGAACGCACATAAGATTGGTCTTCATCTCACGGGAGCGTGTACGCTCGTAACGATAGAGAATGTAAGCCTTGGCTGTCTGTGCATGACCTTTTTCGATGAGTATCTTTTCTACCAGGTCCTGTATCTCTTCAACTGTGGGAACTTTTCCCGGATTCTGCTCCTCATATACCTTGCAAACTTCTACGGCAACATCCATGGCCACGTTGAAATCCGTACCGCCGCGGGCCTGTGCCGCTTTAAAAATAGCGTTTGCTATCTTTTCTATATTAAAAGGAACTTTTCTTCCGTCTCTTTTAATAATATGTATTATCATTTCTGCACTTTACCTCCAACCACAATATATTGTATCTCCTTCTCTATTCACATATAATAGTATAGACCAAAAACGCTCCAAAGTCAATCGTACATTTTCACGAATAGACAGGTGCTTTTTCGCCTTCCGATTGTGTGATATGTGCATATATCTTTTAAAAAATTGATTTTTGGCTATGTTCCGTTCCGCTCGTTAACAGAATATCAATAAAATACTGCACCACAATATATTGTGGTGCAGTAGCATCATGCAGTATGTGTGCGGATATAGTCGCTGATAGCCTTGTATGCTGCTTCACTGAGCTTTCCGTTCTCAGCATCCCAGTATTCTTCTGCCAGAACTCCCTCAGCAGACTTCAGTGCTGTATTCGTATCTATGCAGTATACTCCAAGATTTCTTGCCATACCAAGTATCTTTCCGTTGTAGAGATTTATCTTCTCATTGGTCACGGTCTCGGTATCATAGGCTGCCGGAGGAAGCTGCATTATATATATCTTTGTATCGGGCAGATAGCTGTGAACATCGCTTACAAGTGTTGTATAAGCTGATACCATGTCATCCACCTCAGATGTCCCGATATCACTTCCAAGCATGATATAAAGGTCTGTAGGCTTTTTGAGCTGCATTACCTGATATACTGTTACAGTTCCGTAATTTGACTCAACATTGACGTCGTTGCAGGCCGCTGCATTGAGCTGGGCATTTCCTATAACATCCTTTAATGCTGTATGTGACCCCATTTCAAGCAGAGTTGAATCTGTTACAAGACAAGCGCTGTCAAAATAGGTCTCATCGACTGCCTCTGACTGGGGCACCGGATTAATTATTTCAGCAGTATTTTCCTGAGGTGCCGCTGCTTCTGTGGCAGGCTCTGCACCTTCCGATTCCGTAGAAGCCTCCGTGGCCTGTTCCTGTACAACTACCTTATCATCGGAATCATCAAGAAAATCATCGTTCGTGTTGGCGGCTATCATATACAGTGCAAAGCAGCCCATAAATGAAAGCGCAAATATGATAATAAGGATCCAGAAGTTGAATCTGACCTTCGGCCGTCCTCTTTTTTTATTTGAAATACGCTGGATCGTTCCTTTTTTCTCCATAAGAGCTCCTTGAAATTTTTTACCGGCAAAAATGCCATCTTTCATATTATACCCTTAATCGCTCGCATTTGCAAGTGTTTTTTCATTTTTTGTGCAGAATTTTATTATGTCAAAATATATACTCTTGCAATCTAAGAAAAAATAAGTTATAATAGTATTATGGGCAGCTTTAAAGACACATTTGATATCATGCTCGGCAGCCGGAAGGAATACTCTCCGGTCAGCTGATACGCTGCAAAATGTTTCTATCAATGCCCTTATATCAGTCATGGGAGATGAGTTTATGATCTGCGGTTTCTGCGGCAAGCCTATGTTACAGGGAGAATTCCGTATCGAGATGCACAGTACGGACAAGGGTCTTTACAAATCCTATCCGGTCTCTGCATTCTATCAGAATGGCACTCAGTACTGTGAGACTCCGCTGGATAAAACTCTCGGTTTTTACTGTCCGGAGTGCGGGGCTATGGCAGGTATTTTCCGCTATACAAAGCCCGTCAACTTCGCCGGAAGCTTCAATACCGATCTTGACGATAAGATAGATGTTCTCCCAAGAAAAAAATGTCCGGAATGTGACTGCGAAATGGATATCGATTATCCTCGCTGTCCGGAATGTGGATTTGAGTTCTTCGGGCTGTGAGCCTGCGGAGCTTTCTATAATTATTATAACGGAGGTTCAATTATGACTTACAAAGAAAGTTTCATTAAGTTTATGGTGGACTGCGGTGTCCTCACCTTTGGTGAATTCACTCTGAAAAGCGGACGCAAGGCTCCCTATTTCATCAACTGCGGAAACTATAAGACCGGTGCTCAGCTCGCTAAGCTGGGTGAATACTATGCAGAATGCATACATGAGAACAATATCCCTGTTGAGACTCTCTTCGGACCTGCTTATAAGGGTATCCCGCTGGCTGTTTCTGCCGTTGTTGCCCTCAGCAATAAGTTCGGTATCGACGTTTCATACTGCTTCGACCGCAAAGAGGCAAAGGACCACGGCGAGGGCGGTATGTTCGTGGGAAAAGCTCTCACTGATGGCGAAAAAGTCGTTATCATCGACGATGTAATGACCTCCGGAAAAGCTCTCCGTGAATCTATGCCTAAGCTGAAAAGTGCTGCTGATGTCAATGTAACAGGTATGGTCATCACTGTTGACCGTATGGAAAAGGGCACCGGTGAGCTCTCAGCAGTTCAGGAGGTAAAGCGTGACTTCGGCGTTACTGTTTATCCTATCGTAACTATGGAGGACATTATCGACGCTATCAGAAACGATATCGTTCCCGGTAAGGAATACCTGGACAAAATGCTGGAATACAGAAATACTTACGGAATATAAACTCACTAAAAGAGGGAGACCTGACCGGTCTCCCCTTTTTTTATCTCATGCTTTCTCACTTGTCTTCAGCAGGGTAATACTTCTCCAGTGTCTCAACCAGCATCTCCGGAATGAACTGGTAGTGCTCAGAATCAGGGTATAACTTGCTCTCGGCTGTTGTCACACCATGCTCCTCCAGTCTCTTCATAAGACTTGCTATGCCTTCAAGAGTTGATTCGTTCTCGCCGTAGTATTCCTCATATACAGGGTCCTCATTTGCGCCGCCGCAGATGAAAAGATTCTTGTCAAAGCTGTCATTGCGGTCAAAATATCCGTATTCATTCTTGAACTCGTCTCCCTCGGTATATGGCAGGAATCCGGGTGACCAGAAGGCAGGGCTGCCTATGATATAGTTTTTGAAGGGCTGATTCTCGTACTTGTCTGAGTTGAATACTGCATAATGTGCAAAGGTACCGCCAAGTGAGTGGCCGTAGAATGTGGAATCTCCAAAGTCGATATTATACTCCTCTCCCATGTAGGGCATAAGGTCATCGGTGATGAAGTTAAGGAAGTCCTCACAACGGTCACAGAAAAACTTTATACGGTTCGTGTCGTCTGCTCCGTTGATAGAATAATCGTAGCCTATGCTTATCAGGATAACATCTCCTGCCTTCCCCTCCTCCATTGACTTACGCATATCCGCACAATTATTGAATCGCCATACAGCGTCTGTGAGGACGTAGGCAGGGTAGGTCCTGTCCGGGTCAAAATCCGGCGGCAGAGTAACGTGTACCACAAAATTGGTATCGAGCTGCTCGTCGTAGATGTTGTACTCCTTTACATATGGGGCTATAGCCTGGACTTTCTCATGGTCTATCTCCCAGCCGGCCTCCGCAGGAGCATCAAACTGCGCCTGCCATTTCTCCGTTGTTCCTGCAGGAAGAGTTTTATAATTGTTGTCGATAACGGCCTCCCAAAGCTCTATAACTTCATCATAGGATTCTTTTCTGTATACATCTTCATATTCCGGGTTCTCCATAGGATAAAGAGCTATATTGATGTCTATACACTCCTTGATATAGGGCTTGAACTCTTCAAAGCTCTCAAATGTGATCTTTGGCTGCTCATTATAATACCGGGTCAGTCTTTCGACAGCCTCTTCTTCGGGGACCTTGTTTTTATCCGCATCAACATAATAGAAATTTTCTCCGTCATCCGTCAAGGTGTACACAGGCAGCGGCGCATCTATAGTGAGCTCTCCGCCGTCGTATCCGATGACAGGGTCAAGACCGAATGTAAAGACCTGTTCTCCGTCGATAAATCCTCCGTGAAACTCTTTAAAAAATTTATCGTTGTATTTGACGGCCTCCTCGAAGGACATACCGTCAAAATCTTCAGGGCTCTCATCGTAATATTTTCTGTAATCCGCAAGGCTGTCATCATAAGTC
Source organism: Ruminococcus flavefaciens (assembly GCA_002371825.1). GTDB lineage: Bacteria > Bacillota > Clostridia > Oscillospirales > Ruminococcaceae > Ruminococcus > Ruminococcus flavefaciens_L. The sequence continues at coordinate 13,953 of DFHF01000047.1, forward strand.
CAGAGCTCAAGATAGACACCGTCCGTGGGAACTATGGGTTCCTGTTCTTTCTGCTCATGGTCAAAGACAGTCAGCTCTCCCACTGATATTTTGCTGCGCTCCTTTTCGGTCATGTGATTTGTCAGCTTTTCCGGTGCGGAAAGCTCCTCAGTAACTGCTGTGGACGAGCTGACTGTCTCACTGCTGCTGTTTACACTGCATGAAGCCGCTCCCGTAAGTATTGCAAGTGACATTATTACTGCTGTTGATCTTTTCATAACTTTTCCTCCATACTATTTGCTCCGATATATGCCGGCATTCTCTCCGAAGCTTTCAGAACTTTTCGTTCTTCCACAAACAAGTGATTCTGAACGGCAAAAAAGACGATTTATTTTCCATCTTTGTATAGCTGCACAAATATCAACAGCAATAACTCAGCAAAATATAAAAAACGTCCCTAATGGGACGTTTTTTTATTCGCTAAAACAGCATTATCAGGAATTGCGATACCAATACCACTGATATGAGCGCTACAGGATATGTTGCAGCATATGCTGAGGCAACATCCTCTGTGCCGGCTGTGCTGATAAGTGTTCCCAGAGCCGGTGTAGATGTCATTCCGCCTGTAATAGAGCCCAGATTGTTCAGCAGGCTCAGCTTCAGCACATACTTCGCAAACAGGAATCCGATTATCATTGGTACCAGTGTCATTATTATACCATAGATGAAGTATACTGCCTTGAAGTACTCGGCAAACTTTGCTCCGCCGGAGACACCTGCGCCAATAAGGAAGAACATAAGTCCCAGCTCACGGAATACCTTGAGCGTTGAATTCTTTGGCATTATACTGATCTTGCCTATGCGGCCGAAATGTCCGAAAATAAGTGAAGCGAGCAGGCATCCGCCTGTTGTTGAAAGTGAGAAATTCTTAAACTTTATGGAGCCGATAAAGATTCCGATAACTGCTGCAAGTGCAAAGGGCATAATGCCGAAATCATCCATTTCGATCAGCTTTTCTTCCTTGGCCTTCTTGTCGCTCTTTGTATCAGCTGTTCTGAGAAGCTGACGCTCCTTTGACATATCTGCACCAAGTATCTTCGGGATTATCTGTACAAAAAGCACCACTCCCAGAACTCCGAATATATATGCTATTCCGTATCCGACTGATACTGCACTCTGATAATCCGGAGCAGCATCCTTTGCAGCTGAGAATCCGGGAGTACTTGTCAGTGCTCCGGAGAGGATACCTGTCATAAGAGCTGTGAACTCGCCGTTTCCAAGGTCTGTGAAATTGCGTCCGATAGCTATGCAGCCTGCGCAGGCAAGTCCGCCGCTGAAGATTATTATAACTGCAAGCACAACATAGGATTTGAAGTTCTTCTTGAAATTGCCGAAGAAATTGGGGCCTGCTATGAATCCTACTGCTGTAACAAAGAGGATAAGTCCTATATTATCCACTATCTTCAGTGCTGAATCAACAAATGTTATCTTGTCAACAACAGCACCGGTGTCATCCTTGATGTTAGTAACAAGCTGTCCGGTAAGTTCGTCATGGAAAATGCATCCGAAAAGAAGTGCCACAAGGAATACTCCTGCAGTTCCAAGGGATATGCCCTTTATGGTTACTCTTCCGAGAATGTAACCAAGAGCAGCAATGCCCAGTACTGAAAACATAAGGAATGTGACGCTCTTTATAGTAAGTATACCGTCAAATAATTCCATTATCTATCACTCAATCTTTCTTTTTTATACGAGACATCGGGACGCTTATGCGTCCCGTAAGTCTTTATTTAGATTTTCTTGCGTAGTGCGGAAGGAGCATGGGTGAAACAGTCTCCCCTGCTACTCCGGCAGCAGAAAGCTCCTTGTTGAACTTCTCGATATGGTCGAGTGTAAGTCCGGTGGGCTCAGCAGTCTCCTTTGCCTTGGCAGCTGCATAGATTCCTGCGTTTCTGCCAAATACGATAACGTCAAGCAGTGAGTTGCCCATGAGTCTGTTTCTGCCGTGGATTCCTCCGGCTACCTCTCCGGCTGCGTAGAGGTTCTCAACACCTGTTGCACAGTCGTCTGTAATGTCAAGTCCGCCGTTCTGGTAGTGAAGTGTAGGATAAACGAGGATAGGCTCCTTGCGGATGTCGATGCCGTACTTGCCGAACATTCTCATCATTGCAGGGATACGTTTCTCGATAGTTCCCTCGCCGTGGATAAGCTCTATCATAGGTGTATCCAGCCAGATTGCCTTTCCGAGGTTTGTCTCGATACCCTTGTCACGGGCTGTACACTCACGGATTATAGATGCTGCTGTTACATCACGGGTCTCAAGAGGATGCATGAATACCTCACCGTCGATATTTACCAGCTTTGCTCCGAGAGAACGTACCTTCTCTGTTACAAGAGCTCCGAATATCTGCTCAGGATAGCCTGTACCTGTAGGGTGATACTGAAGTGTATCAGCATAGAGCAGCTTTGCGCCTACTCTGTAGCCCAGGATAAGTCCGTCAGCTGTTGCACCGTAGTGGTTGGATGTGGGGAAACCCTGATAGTGGAGACGTCCTGCACCGCCTGTTGCTATGATGACTGTCTTTGCCTTTGCCACCAGAAGCTCCTTTGTCTCCATGTTCATGAGGACTGCACCAGCTGCCTTGCCGTTTGCATCAAGGATTATCTCGATAGCTGCTGTGAAGTCGATCACCGGGATGCCTCTGTTTATTACTTCGTCACGGAGAGTACGCATGATCTCAGCACCGGAATAATCCTTTGCTGCATGCATACGCTTGCGGGAGGTACCGCCGCCGTGAGTAGTCACCATTGTTCCGTCCTCTTCCTTATCGAACTCTACACCCAGCTTGTTGAGCCACAGGATAGCCTCAGGAGCCTTTGTAACAAGCTTTGCTACAAGCTCAGGCTTTGCTGCGAAATGTCCGCCGCCGAAAGCGTCAAGGAAGTGTATTGCAGGAGAATCATTGGGCTTGTCAGCAGCCTGGATTCCGCCCTCTGCCATCATAGTGTTTGCGTCGCCTATACGGAGCTTTGTGACGATCATTGCCTTTACTCCGGCCTCGTCAGCCTCGATAGCTGCGGATGCACCTGCTCCGCCGCCGCCTATGATGAGCACATCTGTCTCATAGTCAGGCTTTGTGAGGTCTACATCTCCTGCGGAAATGCGGCTCTTGCCCTGTAAGAGCTCTGCAAGCTGTGTGGGGACCTTATCGCCCTTGTTTACACCTGCGGAGAGCACTGTGAACTCGTCCTGTTTATAGTCAGGGTGGAAATGTGCGAGAAGGTCATCCTTCTCCTCGGCAGTCATTCTTCTTGGCTCCATAGCAGCATTCTCAGCTCTGTGTGCTGCGACTACCTTTGCAAGCTCGTTGAGTTTTTCGATCTTATACATTTCTGCTCCCCCTTACTTCTCGATCTCTCTGTTGTTGTACATATCCTTCAGCTCCTGAACGTTATCAACAGCCTTTGACATGAGCTCGGCTATCTTCTCATTGAAGATACCCTCGTTGACCTCGTTTACACGGTCTGAAAGGTGCTGACATTCCGGAGCGATGTACTTTCCGTTGAGTCTTCTTGCAAGCATTGCTACCTGAGGATGTGAGATGCCTGCGGGACAGCGTGAGGAACATACTCCGCACATTACGCAGTCAAAACTCTCCTCTGCACACTTGTCGTACTCGCCTCTCTGAGCGTATGCTATATACTGCATTACGTTCAGCTCCTGAGTGCAGGCCTTTGTACAGGCATTGCAGCCTACGCAGGCATATATCTCAGGATAGAGCTGCATCATGACCTGCTGGTCGGGCTTTATCTCCTCTATGCTGTATACTCTCTTTTCAAGGGGGAAGAAGGGCAGAGTTGCCACATACATATTCTCCTGTACCTCTGTCTGGCAGGCAAGACATCCGTGGAGCTCTGATTCGCCCTTTATCCTGTAGATAGTAGCGCAGGCTCCGCAGAATCCGTTTCTGCATCCGCAGCCTCTTACCAGCTCATAGCCGGCATATTCCATTGCTGTCATTATAGTAAGTCCTGCCGGCACCTGATACTTCTTGCCAAACAGGTAAACATTTATCATATTTTCCATAACCTTAGCTCCTTGTCATCAATATTCATCCGGCAGCTCATCAAGCTGGTCGAAACGGAATACAGGACCGTCCTTGCAGACATACTTGTTTCCGATGTTGCAGCGTCCGCATTTTCCTACGCCGCACTTCATACGGAGCTCCATGGTGGTGTATACCTGAGTCTCCTTGAAGCCCAGCTCCTTCAGACCTGCGAGTGTGAACTTTATCATTATCGGAGGTCCGCAGATAAGTACTGTCTTGTTTATGGAAGGGTCAAGCTCCTTGACATAGTTGGGAACAAATCCTACATGACCGTCCCAGCCCTCCTGGGCATTGTCGATAGTGAGGTTGACCTCTATGCCCTCATCTGTCATCCACTCGTCGATTATCTCCTTGTAGTCAACAAGGTCATCCTTTGAACGGGAACCGTATACTATCTGGACATCGCCGTAGTTGGCTCTGTTGTCACGGACATAGTTTATTACCGAACGTAGAGGAGCAAGTCCGATACCGCCGGCGATGAAGAGCAGGTCCTTGCCCTTGAGCTCTGTCTCTACCGGGAAAGCATTGCCGTAGGGGCCTCTTATGGTTATCATCTGGCCCACTTCCATTGCGTGGAGCCAGTCTGTGAGACATCCGCACTTCTTTATGCTGAATTCCATGAATTCCCTGTTTGTAGGTGAGGAGGTTATAGAGAACATAGCCTCGCCTACTCCGGGGATAGAGAGCATCGCACACTGTCCGGGCATATGCTCGAATACCTTTCCGCCCTCGGGAGCCTCAACACGGAAGGTCTTTACATCGGGAGTATCTATACGGATATCCGTAACGACTCCCACATAGGGTATCAATGTATCGTTACTGTTCATCACTTTACCTCCAATGCTTTCATTACCTTGACTATGTTCATGGATATAGGACACTTGGAAAGGCATCTTCCGCAGCCTACGCAGCCGAATTCGCCGTTGTTATTTGCCGGGAAGTATACCAGCTTGTGCATGAATCTCTGACGGAAGCGCTCAAGCTGAGTGAGTCGTGGATTTCCGTGTGCCATTTTTGTGAAGTCTGAGTACATACAGGAGTCCCAGCAGCGGAAACGTCTGATGCCGTCGCTGGTCTTGAAGTCCTTTATGTCATAGCACTGGCAGGTCGGACAAACGAATGTGCAGGTACCGCAGCCGAGACAGCTCTCGGAAAGCTCTCCCCACTTGTCGGAGTTGAAGTACTCGTTGAGCTTATCGCCGCCGAAGTTCTCTGTTGAGAGCTTAGCAAGGGGAAGTCTGCCCATTATTTCCTTTGTCTTTGCAACAGTCTTGTCAAGCTCTGCTGTATCGCCGTCCTCTAAGAGTGAGGAAACGGAATCAACAAATGCCTGACCCTTTTCTGTGTTTGCCTTGAAGTAGTAGTATGAGCCGTCGCTCCATACTGCACAGTCTCCCTCAGGAGCTGTGGGGTCTATGCCGAAGGCCTGGCAGAAGCAGGTCTCGGAAGGTCTTGTGCAGGCCATTGTCACTACAGTGCCGTGGTCACGGCGGTTCTTGTAGAAGCTGTCTACAGGTTCAACAAGGTAAACCTTGTCAAGTATCGTAAAGCTTCTTGCATCACAGGCACGAACTCCGAAGATAACGAAGTCCTCGGACTCCTGACGGATGTCCTTTACCTCTATCTTCTTGCCCTCCATTTTGAATTCCACAAGGTTTTCGGTCTGGGGGAAGAAGAAGTCCTTTGCACTGCGGACTGTATTGAGCTTTTCGCTCAGCTTCATGCCGGCCTCATACTTCTTGTACTCAGCAGCTCCGTCAGCACGGTCTGCAGGGATGTAAAGAGCCTGCTTTTCGCTTATTGCAGCGAAAAGGCTGTCTATCTTGTCAATTGATATCCTCAGCATTACTCAACTCCCCTTTCATGTACGATGCTTGCCTCGCAGTCATCGAATGTGTAGTTTGTAAGAGGAGCCTTTGATGTGGTGTCCTCGCCGGCCTGATATGCTCCGTAAAGCTCGTTTATGTCCTTGATGAACTTTCTGTTCAGAAGGTGCAGCGGGATGTTCTGTGGGCATACCCTTGAGCACTCTCCGCAGTCTGTACATCTTCCGGCAACATGGAATGCACGGATGATGTGGAACATATTCTCCTCAAAGCTGTCTGATGCAGCCTTGTTCTCAACACCGGAGTTGGGGTTATCGAATACGCACTTTTCACAAGTGCAGGCAGGACAGACATTGCGGCAGGCATTGCAGCGGATACACTTTGAAAGCTGCTCCCTCCAGAAATCATATCTCTCCTGAGCTGTCATATTCTCCAGCTTTTCAACCATGTCGAAGCGGTTTGAGTCAAGAACATCTCCGTCCTCACCTATAAGCTCATCGTAGGTAACGTGCTTCTTGCTCTTGCATGAAGCGCACTTGTCAAGGATAGCCTCGCTGAAGGGCATTGTCTCCTCGCCGTAGATGGTCTCTATTTTAAGTGTGTAGTTCTCGTTCCTGACGCTGAGTATACCGGTTATGCCCTTTGCCTTTATCTTCTCGATATCAAGCTTAGGACCGCCGGGAATACCGATAACGTAGATGTTATCCCTGTTCACACGGTGCTCCTTTGTGAGCTGATTAAGGCTGTAGGTATCGCAGGGCTTGAGGAATACAAGCACCTTTCCCTCTTTTGCGCTCTCCTTTACCAGATACTTTGAAACGTTGGCTGAGGTGAAGTCATCAAATACGAAATCTGACTCCAGCTCCTCTGCACTCTCAAATACCGCAGGGGTTATATCGTATGCAAATTCTCCCCTTTTCCAACCGATAACACGAGTAACTGTGCCGTCAGCAAGGAGCTGTTTTGCTCTGTTTATCATTGTTTCCTGCATCTCAGATCCTCCAGTCTACGGTTAGGGCCGAGCTTCTTTACGGCCTCGGTGAATTCGTTCATTGTTGCTGCGAATTTTGCTCCCTCCGCAGCAGATACCCACTCTACTCTTGTACGGTCTCTCTCGATACCGAGGAAGTCCAGCATACTGAAGAGAAGTGTCATTCTTCTTCTGGTGAAGTAGTTACCGGAAGTGTAGTGGCAGTCTCCGGGGTGGCAGCCGCAGAGGATAACTCCGTCAGCCCCTCTCTGGAAGGCTCTCAGAATGAACATGGGGTTTACTCTGCATGAGCAGGGCACTCTGATTATCTTTACGTTTGTAGGGTAATTCAGTCTGTTTGTTCCGGAGAGGTCTGCTCCGGCATAGGAACACCAGTTGCAGCAGAAGGCAACTATCAGTGGTTCAAACTCTTTATTCTCATTTACTTGCATATTGCGTCTACCTCCGCCATTATCTGGCTGTTAGAGAAGCCGTTGAGATCCATTGCTCCCGAAGGACAAGCAACTGTACAAGCGCCGCAGCCCTGACATACAGCAGGATTGACGCTGGCAACTCTGCGGACCTTAGTTGTTCTGTCCGGCATTCTGAATTCCTTGTCGATGTATGTGATAGCTCCGTAGGGACAAACCTTTTCACAGGACGAGCAGCCATTGCACATGAGCTCATCGGAGTGTGCTACACAGGGGTTGCAGGTTATGCTGTTCTTGCAGAGAAGTCCGATAGCCTTTGCAGCTGCGGCACTTGCCTGGGCAACAGTCTCAGGGATGTCCTTAGGACCCTGGCAGGCTCCGGAGAGGAATATACCTGCTGTTGCGCTCTCTACAGGACGGAGCTTGGGGTGAGCCTCAGTGAAGAAGTCATTTGTATCCATCTGAGTTGTGAGCATTGTTGCAAGAGGACGGGCTGTCTTGTCCGGCTCGATAGCTGCTGCAAGAACTACCATGTCTGCATCGATATGGAGCTGCTCGTTTGCAAGCAGGTCAGATGCCTGTACATGGAGCTTTCCGTTGCTCTGAGGTGTTACCTTGCCCACCATGCCCTTGATGTAGTGTACATTGTACTGCTCAACGGCTCTGCGGTAGAACTCATCGAAGTTCTTACCGGGTGTACGGACATCTATGTAGAATACATATACCTCAGTATCCGGGTACTTCTCACGGATGAGCATTGCGTGTTTTGCGGTGTACATACAGCATATCTTGGAGCAGTAGGGCTTGCCCTTGCTGTCGTCACATCTTGAACCTACGCACTGTACGAATACTATCTTGTGGGGATGAGTCTTGTCGGAGGGACGGAGAAGTGTTCCGCCGTTGGGGCCGGCAGCATTCATAAGTCTCTCAAGCTCAAGTGATGTTACTACGTCAGGAGACTGATTGTATGCGAACTCATCGTACTTGTCCAGCTTTATGGGATTGAATCCGGTAGCTACTACGATAGCACCGTATTTCTCCTCGATGAAGCGATCCTCCTGCTTATAGTCGATAGCTCCTACTGAGCAGACCTTTGAGCATACTCCGCACTTGCCATTCTTCAGCATCATGCAGTAGTTGGGATCGATAGTTGCCACCTTCGGCACTGCCTGTGCGAAGGGGATGTATATTGCGGTCCTGTTATCAAGACCCATGTTGAATTCATTGGGGACCTTCTTCATGGGACACTTCTCTGTACAGAGTCCGCAGCCGGTACACTTGGTCTCGTCTACGAAACGTGCCTTCTTCTTTATTGTAACTGTGAAATTACCTACGAATCCCTTTACATCTGTGACCTCGCTGAATGAGTGGATGTGGATCTTCTCATTCTGTGATGCCTCAACCATTTTAGGAGTGAGGATACAGGCGGCGCAGTCCAGTGTGGGGAAGGTCTTGTCTATCTGAGCCATCTTTCCGCCGATAGTAGGATTCTTTTCAACGATATCGACATCGAAGCCTGCCTCAGCTATATCAAGAGCAGTCTGGATTCCGGCGATACCTCCGCCGATAACAAGCGCTCTCTTGGCTACAGGGCTCTCTCCTGCTATGAGAGGAGCATTGAGATGTACCTTAGCTACAGCAGCTCTTCCCAGTATAACAGCCTTTTCTGTAGCTGTTGCAATGTCCTTGTGTATCCATGAGCACTGCTCACGGATGTTTGCTATCTCTACAAGATAGGGGTTCAGTCCGGCGGCGGCGGCAGCCTTTCTGAATGTGTTCTCGTGCATTCTTGGTGAACATGAGCAGATAACTACACCTGTGAGATTATGCTCCTTTATTGCGTTCTTGACAAGGTTCTGTCCGGACTCAGAGCACATATACTGGTAGTCCTGTGAGACTACTACTCCCGGCTCATGTCCGAGAGCCTCGGCAACTGCTTTAACGTCCACTGTTGCGGCGATATTTGTACCGCAGTGACAGACAAATACACCTATTCTCTGCATGGCTGTCTCCTCCTTACTTTATGTATTTTCTGAATGCTGTAACTATGGCCTGCTGAGGAAGATCCTCGTCAAGCATATCCGGCAGGTCTGCAGGTGTCATATGATTATTGCCCTGCTTACGCACTGCTGCAAGTCTTACAGCCTCTACTACCTTGGCCGGCTCTACATTTCTGGGACATCTGTCCACACAGGCAAAGCAGGTAAGGCACTTGTATATGGATTTCGAGTTCATAAGGGTCTCTATATCGCCCTTTTCCACCATGTATACGAACTGGTGGGGATGATATTCCATCTCATCATAGGAGGGACAGGTGCCGGAGCATTTTCCGCAGCGCATACATTTCAGCACGTTTACTCCGCTGGAGCGAAGGACCTGTTCTTTCAGATTCTTATTCATTGCTGGCCTCCTTAACGCCGAGAGCCTCGGCAAGCAGTTCTGTGAAATAGTATACCGGCAGCTCTGAGCCTGAATTCTTCTTCAGGTTGTAGAGACAGAGAGGACAGGCTGTTATCACCATATCAGCTCCCTGGTCTGCTGCTGAATCCATTACCGCAGCACTTCTCTTCTGTGCCTGAGCCTTGTCCTCCATTGTGATATAACCGCCGCAGCACTCATTTCTCTGGGAGTATATCACGGGAGTTCCGCCGATGGCACGGATGAAATCCTCCATTATAGTCGGATTCTCCGGATCATCCATTGCAAGAGCCTTTGAGGGGCGGAGAAGGAGACATCCGTAATACGCTGCTATCTTCTTGCCCTTGAAGGGATTGACTACCATCTGTGCAAGGTTATCGAATCCCACCACATCACGGAGCATTTCAAGATAGTGGTACACAGTTGTCTCGCCGCTGTAGGGCTCATCGAGCTTAAGGTAATTGTTTACCTTTGCTGCCATATTTTCATCGTTTACTATGTCATAGTTTGTCTGCTTAATAACATTATGACAGGCGGAACAGACTGTGATAAGCGGTCTGTCTGCTGTCTTTGCGGCAGTGAGAGTTCTCACCGCAGAGAGTTTTGTAGCTATCTCGTCCTTAGCGGTGGTATATGCGCCGCCGCAGCACTGCCACTCAGCAGGCTCTTCAAGCTTTATGCCGAGAGCCTCAGCTGAGGACCTTGCATAAGTATCAAGGTCCTTTGCCTTAGTTCTGAGCGTACAGCCGGGATAATATGTAAAAGTTTCCATAGTACGCAATTCCTTTCAAATCAGCACATTTCTTCAGGGTGGAACACCTCGTCGAACTTCTCCTCTGTAAGGAAGCCAAGCTCAACGCAGGCCTGCTTCAAGGAAATATTGTCCTTGAAGGCCTTCTTCGCAGTCTTTGCTGCATTCTCATATCCGATGTAGGGATTGAGGGCTGTTACAAGCATGAGGGAGTTGTGGAGGTTATGGTGCATCTTCTCCTTATTGGCTCTGATGCCTACTGCACAGTTCTTGTTGAAGGACATTATCGACTCAGCAAGAAGTCTTGCAGACTGGAGGAAATTATATGCACAAACCGGCATGAACACGTTCAGCTCGAAGTTGCCCTGTGAAGCTGCCATACCCACTGCAACGTCATTGCCCATTACCTGTACTGCCACCATAGTTGCCTGTTCGCACTGTGTGGGGTTGACCTTGCCGGGCATAATAGATGAACCGGGTTCATTTTCGGGAATGAATATCTCTCCAAGACCGTCTCTCGGACCGGATGCAAGCCATCTTACGTCGTTGGCTATCTTCATCATATCTGCTGCAAGCGCCTTAAGTGCACCGTGAGCAAATACGATCTCATCCTTGGATGTGAGAGAATGGAACTTATTGGGAGATGTGATGAAATTCTTCCCTGTGAGGCGGCTTATATTCTCAGCAGCCTTCTCAGCAAATCCGGCAGGTGCGTTAAGACCTGTACCTACGGCTGTACCACCGAGTGCAAGTTCCTTCAGCTCCTCGCAGGCCTTGAGAAGCATTTTCTTATCCTTCTCAAGAGAAGCTCTCCATCCGCTGATCTCCTGTGAGAACTTAATGGGAGTAGCATCCTGCAAGTGGGTACGTCCGCTCTTTACGATGCCCTCATTCTCCTTTTCAAGTCTCTCAAATGTTGATACGAGAGTGTCTATCGCAGGGATGACCTTATCCTCAACAGCAAGTACAGCAGCAATGTGCATTGCTGTGGGGAAGGTATCATTTGAAGACTGGCTCATGTTGATATCATCGTTGGGGTGAAGAAGCTTAGCTCCTGCGATCTCATTTCCCCTGTTGGCGATAACTTCATTCGCATTCATATTTGACTGTGTACCGCTTCCGGTCTGCCATACGACCAGAGGGAAATGGTCGTTCAGCGCTCCGCTGATGACCTCGTCGCAGGCCTGTGTCACAGCTGAAAGCTTTTCGTCAGTCATCTTTTCCGGCTTAAGCTCATGATTAGCCATAGCAGCAGCTTTTTTCAGTATACCGAATGCATGGGTGATCTCTCTCGGCATAGTTTCAATGCCAACACCAATGAGGAAATTCTCATGGCTGCGCTCGGTCTGAGCTGCCCAGTACTTGTCAGCCGGAACTCGTACCTCTCCCATTGAATCATGTTCGATACGATAATCCATTGTAATATCCACTCCCAGAAAAAATTTTTGTGACCTGACACTCAGTGTCACAACTCTACATATATAAGTATATCAGCAAGCTGCAACAATTTCAAATGCACTTTCAGAATATCGGTATTCTGATATTGATATAAAATTCACAATGCTACCGATACTGTAATTGTTAGCAATTGCATACAGCTGTGGTATATTTGTTTTTATATTCCATACCTATATCGATATATATTTTCTCCTTAAAAATTCGTTTTTTGTTGCATTTGACTTACAGCATCGTACTCTCCCGGTATTTCGGGCACTGTTTCCGCATATCCGGTCTGCAGTCCTGAGAAACAATTCCGCAGGAAAGGTCGTTTTCTTTCCAGCCACGTCAGAAGATCCGGAACGAGCAGTCTTGTGTTTCATATAAATTCGGAATCACGATATATCATCCTAGGAATAATCTGATGCACTTATTGATATTTTTTTCACATACTTTTGTTTTAATTCACCGCAGCCATTCACTGATGACTGCGGTGAAAAATCATTTATTTTCTTCCTCGTTCTGCTCAAGTGAATTGAGTCCGTAGGAAAGTGTTGTCAGGCTGTCGCCGAGATGTACGTTTTCAACGGCTATGCCCTTTCTTCCGGTCCTCATATCATAGTGAGTGAAGTTCCAGAAAGCCTTGATACCGCAGCCAATGAGTATATCTACCATTTTGCCGGCCGCAGTTGTAGGTACGCAAAGTATTGCCGCAACAGGTTTGTTATCTTTGCAGAAGCTTTCGAGCTCTTCAATGTCACGGACCGTCAGTTCGCCGATCTCCTTGCCGATGATGTCCGCATTTGTATCAAATGCACCTATCAGATCAAAGCCTTTATTGTGGAAATCAATATGGGATGCTATTGCCTTTCCGAGATTTCCTGCTCCGAGAAGTATCATCGGAGTAAGCTTGTCAAGTCCGAGGATATGGCCTATCTCGCCTCTGAGGTCACTGACGTTGTAGCCGTAGCCCTGCTGTCCGAATTCACCGAAGCAGTTGAAATCCTGACGTATCTGTGAGGCAGTCAGCCCCATTTTCTCAGAAAGCTCCCTTGATGATATCCTGACATATCCGTTGGATTCAAGCTCTCCGAGGAATCTGTAGTACCTTGGCAGTCTTCTGATGACCGAGTTTGATATTGTGTTTTTTGACATACCACTAAGCCTTCTCTCTTAGTTCATCGCTTTGTCAAGTCTGATCTTTATTTCGTCAAGGAATGTCTTGGAATCGACCTTTTTCTTATTTTCAAGCTTTGAGATAAGGTAGAGATCTCCGGTCATCACGCCTTCTTCAATTGTCTGGATAGTAGCCTTTTCAAGCTTGTCTGCAAAGTCGCAGAGCTCAGGAGTTCCGTCCAGCTCGCCTCTCTTGCGGAGAGCGCCGCTCCATGCAAAGATAGTTGCAACAGAGTTTGTTGAGGTCTCCTCGCCCTTGAGGTACTTGTAGTAGTGACGCTGAACTGTTCCGTGAGCAGCCTCGTACTCATAGATACCATCAGGTGATACGAGTACAGATGTCATCATTGCAAGGCTTCCGTAAGCTGTGGATACCATGTCTGACATAACGTCGCCGTCGTAGTTCTTGCAGGCCCAGATATAGCCGCCGTTTGAACGGATAACTCTTGCAACAGCATCGTCAATGAGTGTGTAGAAATACTCTATGCCGGCTGCCTCGTACTTCTCCTTGTACTCGTTGTCATATATTTCCTGGAAAATGTCCTTGAAGCGGTGATCGTACTTCTTGGAGATAGTATCCTTTGAAGCAAACCATACATCCTGCTTAAGGTCAAGGCCATAGTTAAGGCAAGCTCTTGCAAAGCCTGCGATAGAAGCATCAAGGTTGTGAAGTCCCTGAATTATACCATCGCACTTTGTGAAATCGTGGATGAGCTCACGGGTCTCGTTGCCGTTCTCGTCAGTTACAACGAGTTCAGCCTTGCTTCCCTTTGATACACGCATCTCTGTGTTCTTGTAAACATCGCCGTATGCATGACGGGCGATAGTGATAGGCTTTGTCCATGTGGGAATATAGGGCTCGATGCCCTTTACGATTATAGGTGTGCGGAATACTGTACCGTCAAGTGCAGCACGGATAGTTCCGTTAGGTGATTTCCACATCTGTGTAAGATTGTACTCAGGCATTCTTGCAGCGTTAGGAGTGATAGTTGCACA
>DFHF01000034.1 GCA_002371825.1 Ruminococcus flavefaciens
AAGTCCTCAAGGCCCTGGATATCTACCATTGTCATAAATTCATCGCTGTCGGGCTTTGTGATAAGTCCGCAGGAGATACCAGCAACAGGTGCCTTTATCGGAACACCTGCATCCATAAGAGCAAGTGTTGAACCACAGATAGAGCCCTGTGATGTAGAACCGTTGGATGAGAGTACCTCTGAAACAAGTCTGAGAGCATACGGGAATTCATCAACTGAAGGGATAACAGGAGCAAGTGCTCTTTCAGCAAGAGCTCCGTGACCGATCTCACGGCGTCCGGGACCTCTGCTGGGCTTTGTCTCACCTACAGAGTAGCTCGGGAAATTATACTGGTGCATATATCTCTTGGACTCTTCTTCATCAAGTCCGTCGATCCTCTGTGCATCGCTTACAGGGCCCAGTGTAGCGATTGTGAGTACCTGTGTCTGTCCTCTTGTAAAGAGGCCGGAACCGTGAACTCTCGGGAGAAGTCCTACTTCTGCTGCAAGAGGACGGATCTCATCGATACCACGTCCGTCAACACGCTTGCCCTCGTAGAGCCAGTTACGAACGATCTTCTTCTGGAGCTTGTAGATGCACTCATCTATCATAGCGATCTGCTCAGGATACTGCTCATCGAACTTAGCGTGGATATCATCAACGATGGGAGCAAGTCTCTCATCACGAACATTCTTGTCGTTTGTATCAAGAGCGAACTTTACTCTCTCAGCAGCAAATTCCTCGATAGCATCAAACATATCGTGGTCAACTTCCTGTGACTCGAAAGCAAACTTAGGCTTACCGATCTGAGCACGGATATCGTTGATAAATGCTACCATCTTCTTGATCTCTTCGTGACCCTTCATTATAGCCTCAAGCATTGTGTCCTCAGGAACTTCATTTGCGCCTGCCTCGATCATAACTATCTTCTCAGCAGTACCAGCAACTGTAAGTACAAGGTCAGTCTTGGCTCTCTGGTCAAGTGTAGGATTGAGAACTATCTCTCCGTCAACAAGACCTACATTGATACCGGCGATAGGTCCGTTCCACGGAATATCAGAAATTGAAATAGCAATTGAAGTTGCGATCATACCTGCGATCTCAGGTGAGTTATCAGGCTCCACAGAGAGTACAGTCATAACAACTGAAACATCATTTCTCATATCCTTCGGGAAAAGAGGACGGATAGGTCTGTCAACACATCTTGAAGTGAGGATAGCCTTCTCAGAGGGCTTGCCCTCTCTCTTTGTGAATGAACCTGGGATCTTGCCAACGGAGTAAAGTCTCTCCTCATAGTCTACTGACAGCGGAAAGAAATCGATACCCTCTCTGGGCTTTGCGCTGGCAGTAACGTTTGCCATAACAACAGTTTCACCGTAGCGTACCCAGCATGAACCGTTGGAAAGTCCGCAGGTCTTGCCTGTCTCTACTACGAGAGGTCTGCCGGCATAAGTTGTTTCAAAAGTTCTGTAATTTTCAAACATAGTATACCTCCATTGATAGTTTTTATCTATCAGAGAAGAGCCTTTAGAAGTTAGAGGCAAAGTATCAGCCTTTCCTACGGACTGATATCAGCCTTCCGATGCCTTGCCTCTGACTTCTAATCCCCTTTTCTCTAATAGACTTAAAGGCAGAAGGACATAGTGCCCCGCTGCCTTCATCATCATAAAATTACTTACGGAGACCGAGCTTCTCTACGACAGCACGATATCTGTTGATGTCCTTCTTCTTAAGGTAAGCGAGAAGGTTACGTCTGTGACCAACCATCTTGAGGAGTCCTCTTCTGGAGTGGTGGTCATTCTTGTGGCTCTTGAGGTGGTTTGTCAGGTCATTGATCCTTCTTGTAAGGATAGCGATCTGAACCTCAGGAGATCCTGTGTCGTTTTCGTGAGTTCTGTTAGCTTCAATAACAGCGGTCTTTTCATCTTTCAGTAACATTTGAAAGCACCTCTTAATAAAATATTCCGTTAACTTAGTACAGGGTGAAAAACGAGGTCACGCCCATGTCCAAGTAAGCGGTGATAATATTATAACACAAAATCTGTCGTTTGTAAAGTGTTTTTCAAAATTTTCTGTATCAATATACGATTTTAATACGATCGCCCCGCCGGTCAAGGCAGGGCAACTGTATTATCAAGCTTTTTTATTATCAGCCTTTTGCATCAGGATAATCAAAAATTGTTACCTTCCAGGGAGTTGTGAAACCGTTTCCTGAGATCTTTGCATACATACGCTGACGAGTCGGCTCAGTGTCCTCAATATTTGAATGGCAGATAAATTCAACCATAACTTCATCGTCAGATATATTTGTTATTGTCATATCTTCTTCCGGGTCTTTCGGTGAAGCTGTCTCACCCCAGTATATCTCTGTTTGAGAATCAAATAACTTGCCGTAGAGTTTTCCGTCTATATCCTTGAATGTAGGATACTCTCCTTCAAACATATCAGGGAAATGTTCATCAAGATATTCAGGTGTCACATAAGCCTCAAGATAATTTCTGAGCTCTGCTGTGTTTTCAAATTCTGTGCATACTGCATAAGGAGCATTATCGTCATCACTTGGTATAGTTGCAGCAGTTGGATCTGTCTTGAAAGTTCCGTAATTGCCGAGACGTTCAAGATTCTTGTAGCCTTCGTAGTTTTTTGCAAGGAATACTCGCTGTGTCTGTTCATCAGAGCTTGGAGCTGTAATATGGTTGAGTACTAAATTTCCGCTGCTATCCTTTGTGTACTCAAAGGTTGTCTCTCCGCTCTCTGCCCATGAACTGTCAGGGAAGGTGTTGTTAATGATATATGCCTGTATTGTGCGGAGGCTTTCATCACTGCTGAGCTGATCGTCATCTACTCTCTTGAGAATTTTAAAGAGCGGATTAAGATTATCAGCCCTGAGATATACAAAGCCGTTATACTCGATAACCGCACCGTATTCCTCCTCTGAAATGAAAGCTCCGGAAGAGTGGCTGCTCAGGTCATATTTATCAAAATCATTTACATCAACACCGTAGATCTCTTCAAAAGCTGAGTCTGTATATAAAGCTTCGATATTCTCCTTAAGCTCTTCAAGGCTGTTATAGTCAGATAATTTTCTGTAATATGCAACTAATACTTCATCACGCATGAGATTGAATGTCAGGAAATCACCCTGATTGTATTCAATTTCACTCTTATCAGGCATTTTTGTTCCGTAAAGCCAGGTATCATAGAAGGTCAGATGAGATTCTATAAGATCTTCTGCACTTGCAGCTGAATTAAAGTGGGCAACGTTATTTTTTGTTGTATAATCAGGAGCCTGTGAATCTGCGTTATTGAAGCTGTCGTCATCCATCTCTGAAACGCTGTCAATGAGCCAGCCGCCATTTCTTGTGTTGCGGATAATATCGAATACATATCTGGTCTCCCTGCAAATATCGTTTTCAGGATCTATAACATCATTTGTCTTTGCGTTTCTTATTGCAGTGAACTCGTTATCAGACTTCTTTTCGATCTCTATATTGTCATCAGACCACTCAGAAAAATTGCCAAAATAACCAAAAGCGTTGACGTAAAGCTGTCCGTCATATGTCATATACTTAAGATTTGAAATTTCAGAAGGAAGGATCTGATCTTCAGGTAATTCTGCTGATGTGAACTCGCCTCCGAAAAGAAACTCCGGTGGGTCTACTGGTCCGAACAGAGACTCGAACTCCAATCGGAGCGATGCCATATCAGGATATCTCTCATCAGTTACCTTATACCAGACGGATTCTTCAATACCGCCGTAATCAGGGTCAAGCTTGAACTTGAGCATTGAGCTGTAGTCGGTTTCCAGTCCTCCCTGTGCGATGTCATTCTGATAATTTGCATATCTGTCTGTAAGTGCTCTTGCAGCCTCAGCAAACTCGCTGACATCTTCTGTTGTCTGCTCTGTTGTCTCTGTAGGAACAACCTTCTCCTCCTCTGATGCTGCCAGCTTATCCGGAGCTGACTTCTTCATGCTGTTCATGAATGCTGCTCCTCCGCCTGCGCCTCCTGCTATTATTGCTATCGCAGCAGCTATACCTGCAAATCTGTGCCATGTAGGACGGCTATAGCGCTCAACGCCCTTTACATCGCCCTCTGATTCTATGATCGGTTCTGTAGCTAAGTTGTATTTTCTTTCACTCATTGCAAAAATCCTGTCTTTCTCTTCATCCGTGAGAACGGGAAACTCGTTTGAAAGCTTCTCTACAGTCTCATCGTCTATATCATCGAAAATATCGTTTCTTTTTTTCATACATATCCCTCCTTACAGACTGACTCCTGCTTCAAGAAGCAATTCTTTTAGTTTGCTCCTCGCTCTGACGCTTCTCTTTTGTACCGCTGACGCAGTCATAGAAATCGCCTTTGCGATCTCTGAAGCAGTTCTGTTGTAGTAGTACTGCTGTATGATTATGGTTGAATCAGGTTCGCCCAGTTCCTTTACCTTATTGATAAGGATACTGTTGCGGTCAGATATCTCAGCTTTTTTCTGGATGTCGGTATCAGAAGCAATTTCATGGAAATTATCTTCATCGTCTATCGACACTGACCTGCCAGATGAAGAAGCAAGTCGGCGATAAGCGTCGATGGCCCTGCGCTTTGCTATAACTCCGATATATGACTTTAAGTCTTCGTCCCTGCTGCTGCCTTTGTCAAGTGTTCTGTATATATCTGCGAATGCATCACTGACACATTCCTCTATATCCTCACGAGAACCGCAGCTTCTGAGTTTATTCGTTACAATTGCATATACATAGTTACAATACTCATCAAAAAGCGCCCGTCGGCCAAGTTGCGGCGCATCTTTCATATACGCTCTAAGCTCGCTGTCTGTCATAAGCATACCTCCCTGATTGTTTTAGCGATCGCTTTCATTACATACTCTCGCTGACTTATAATCCAATCGGACATAGTTACAGGATTTTTTTTATTTTATCATAAAAATTATTTATTTTCAACTCTTTCCTGCTCCTGATTTGACTTTCAATCGAACATATGTTATAATGAAAGTTAAAGATCATGAAAAAGGAGCGTGAAATATGTCCGATATAAAAGAGATACTTAAGTCTGTGCTTAGTGATGAAAAACTCCTGAACAGCCGTGCTTTCAAAGACAGAGTATACACCGATGAGCCTATACTCAGGACCGCTTCACAGCTCCGGAGGCCTGAGGTGCCTCAGAAAATAAAAGAGATGAAAAGTCTTGCTTTCTCTCCGGAAGCTTACTGGAAGACAAGTGCATGGCTGTTCTACACACAGGGCAAATTCATGGAGGATTACTCCGACGAATTTGAATACAGCGGTGAGATGTCCGGCTACTACCCTACCTACAGAGATCTGGACAACGATCAGCTGAGAGGATATTTTTCCTGGCGGACTGCCGTTAGAAACGGAATAGTCAGCGATGCTCCGCTCCCCTTTGCTTTTATTTATATGTATGAGCTGATAAATGAGATAGGCTGGTCAGAGCCGGATAAAGGTCTTGAATCGCTTGAACTTTTCGGAGAAAAATTCTCAGCTATACAGCCTTCTGTAAAAAAATACTGGCGGCAATGGTCTCTGGATATGGCCGCCTACTATCAGCTGCCGCCCGAAATGCTCTCAGAACATCCTGACCTGATTTGGGATAATAATATTCTGATTTTACAGAACTGGGAAGATAATGATGACAATACCCTTTGGAAGGCTATCTCAGATATGTCAGGCTATCCGCCGGAAAGCTCCCGGTTCTTTTCGGAATATCCCGATATTTTCATTGAAACTGCGGTCAGCTGTTTCAGACGTATCTCAGACTTCTTCCGTGACCACAGGAAAAAGAGCCTCTGCTGCCATATGTTCGGAAATCCTGCTGAAATGACTTACCACATTTTTGAATCTGCGGTATTCTATGACAGACAGTCCCTCAGGAACTGTGAATACTCCTTCAATGAGATACATTCTCTGACCTGTACAAACGGTGTCTGGAGATGCAGGAAGTATTACGGGAACAGATCGAGAAATAGAATTCTCGGGAATATTATCAAGGCTGTTGATTCAGCTCTCCGTGACAGATACGAATATAGATTCCGGCTCAGGACAGAGGATGTTTCAAAAAACATAATGTCACTTATAGTCAAGGAGACAGACCTGCTCTATGAGAAACGTAAAATGGCTGAGGCACCAAAAATCGAGATAGACCTGTCTCAGCTGGATTCTATCCGAAAAGCTGCCGAGATCACCCGTGATAAACTTATTGTGGAAGAGGAAGCTCCAGATATCACTGAAATGCAGTCCTCTGAGCCTGAAACAGTTCAGGAAGCGGAAAACGATTCCCCGCTTGATGCGGAAGAAAGTGCCTTCCTGAAAGCTCTCCTGAACGGCGGAGACTGGAAGGAACAGGCAAGAGCTGCCGGAAGAATGAGTTCCATACTCGCTGACTCCATTAACGAAAAACTCTTCGATCTATTCGGAGATACTGTCATAGACTTCTCAGACGAAACTCCTGTCCTGATAGAGGACTACACCGATGAGCTGAAAGGAATGTTCCATATATGAATAATAATATGAAAATACCAAAGAGACTGGCTTCTGCTGTCATCAATTCCCTGAAAGGCGGAGTTGTGCCGAGAGTCGGACTGCCATATATCACTGTAGGACGTGAAACTGAGATAGATGCCCTGCTCCATGATGTGGATATTATCTCCGACGGAGGCGCTTCATTCCGCTTCATCGTCGGTAAATACGGAAGCGGAAAAAGCTTTCTTCTGCAAACTATACGCTCCCATGTAATGGACAGGAATTTCGTCGTTGTCGATGCTGACCTGTCGCCGGAAAGACGTCTTCAGGGCACAAAGGGTCAGGGGCTTGCCACCTATAAGGAGCTCATACGGAATATGTCAACAAAGACACGTCCTGACGGCGGTGCACTGACACTTATCCTCGACCGCTGGATAAGCTCTGTTCAGTCAGAAACTGCCGCAGAAACAGGTCTCGCAGACGGCTCTCCCGAGTTTGAGAAGGCTGTGGAGAAGAAAATATTTGAAGTGATCGGCGCTCTCAATGAAATGGTTCATGGTTTCGACTTTGCAAAGCTGCTGACTATTTATTACCGCTCCTACACTCAGGGCAATGATGAGGATAAAGCAAAGGTCGTAAAATGGTTCAGAGGGGAATATGTCAATAAGACCGAGGCAAAATCAGAACTGGGAGTCAACATCATCATATCCGACGATGACTGGTATGAATATATAAAATTATTTGCAGTTTTTCTCAAAAAAGCCGGTTACAGCGGACTGCTCGTCCTTGTCGATGAGCTTGTGAATATCTATAAGATACCAAACAGTATAACAAGACAATATAACTATGAAAAGATACTGACTATGTATAATGATACACTGCAGGGAAAAGCAAGATATCTCGGTATAATTATGGGCGGAACTCCTCAGTGTATAGAGGATACCCGCCGTGGTGTATACAGCTATGAGGCTCTGCGCTCAAGGCTTGCAGAGGGCAGATTCGGCCGTGAGGGTATAAGGGATATGCTGGCTCCGGTCATAAAGCTCGCTCCCCTGACCTATGAGGAAATGCTTGTTCTTACAGAAAAGCTTGCGGATATACATGCTCAGCTCTTCGGATATCCTCAGCGGATAACTCAGGCCGATATGATCGCCTTTATCACTCAGGAATACTCCCGCATAGGTTCTGATTCACATATCACTCCCCGTGAGGTTATAAGAGATTTTATCGAACTCATTGATATCGCTTATCAGAATCCTGCTATTGATATATCCGCATTTATCAGCTCTGGAAATGCAGTCGGAAGCACTCAGACGAAAGACAGCTCCGCTGATGAAGAATTTGCTGAATTCGAGATTTGATGGAGGATGTATGAATATTTTCGACAGATACGCTCCTTTCGTTCAGGACTTCATATACCGCAGCAACTGGGAATCCCTGAGGGCTATTCAGGCAGCAGCCGGAGATGCTATTTTCAATACTGATGAAAATGTTCTTCTCTCCGCCTCTACAGCTTCCGGAAAGACTGAGGCCGCCTTTTTTCCTATACTCACTCTTTTTTCTGAGGATATGCCCCGTTCAGTGGGAGCTATATATATCGGACCGCTCAAGGCACTTATAAATGACCAATTCATGCGCCTCAATGATCTCTGTGAGGAAGCTGATATCCCTGTATGGCACTGGCACGGCGATGTTGCTCAGTCCCACAAGAACAAGCTTATGAAAAATCCTTCCGGTATTTTGCAGATTACTCCGGAATCACTTGAGGCAATGCTGATACGAAAGCACTCAGCTATAACAAAGCTGTTCGGTGATCTTAGGTTCATCGTCATTGATGAAGTACACTCACTTATGCGCGGCGACCGGGGCGGTCAGACTCTTTGTCTTATAGAAAGGCTCTCAAAAATGGCCGGAGTCAATCCAAGAAGAATAGGACTCTCCGCCACTATAGGAGATCTTGAAGCGACCGGAGCTTTTCTCTCCGCCGGAACAGGACGCAGTACAGTTATACCTCGGATAGAATCCAAAGGCAATAAATGGCGGCTCTCAATGGAGCACTTCTATGTATCTCAACAGGAACAGCAGGAAAAGTCCTCCGATGTGGAGGCACTTCCTGTCCTCGATCAGAAAACTGATACCGCTCCTGAACACGCCGACGCAGGAATGGGCTATATATTTGAGCATACCCGTGGAAAAAAATGCCTCGTATTCGTAAACTCCCGTGAGGAATGTGAGGCAGTCACTACTACTCTCCGCTCCTATTGTGAGGCTAATCATGAACCTGACCGATTCCTCATACACCACGGAAACCTTTCTGCGGCATACCGTGAGACCGCAGAAGCAGCTATGAAGGATGAGGACGTTTTTATGACGACCTGCACTACCGCTACCCTCGAACTCGGTATCGATATAGGAAGACTTGAACGTGCCTTTCAGATAGATGCTCCGTTTACGGTTTCTTCCTTTCTCCAGAGAATGGGGCGCACCGGCAGACGTGATCTGCCGCCGGAAATGTGGTTCGTGATCCGTGAAGATATGCCTGAGCCAAGAAGTATGCTCCCTGAGACTGTCCCATGGAAGCTTATACAAGGTATCGCCCTGATACAGGTTTATCTCGAAGAGCGCTGGGTGGAGCCTCCTAAGCTTGACAGGCTGCCTTTCAGTCTGCTGTATCATCAGACTATGAGTACACTTGCTTCCTGCGGTGAGCTAACTCCGCCGGAGCTTGCTTCAAAAGTTCTGACGCTGAAATACTTCCACCGTATCTCCCAGGATGATTACCGTGTTCTCCTGAGACATCTCATTGATACCGAACACATCCAGCGCACTGAGGAAGGCGGTCTCATCGTCGGGCTCGCCGGAGAACGCATAGTCAATTCTTTCAGGTTTTATGCAGTCTTTCAGGAAAATGAGGAGTATACAGTCCGCTGGGATTCTCAGGAGCTGGGAACTATAGTAATGCCGCCTCCTGTAGGAGAAAAAATAGCTATCGCAGGTCATGTGTGGATAGTCGAGGAAGTAGATCATAAGCGCCGTCTTGTCTACTGTTCACAGATAAAAGGAAAAGTCCCCGCTTATTTCGGAGACTGCCCGGGAGATATCAATACCAAGATACTCCTTCGTATGAAACAGGTACTGTCTGAGGACAAGAATTACCCGTATCTTATGAAAAATGCAGTTGTCAGACTCGATCAGGCACGTTCCTCTGCAAGAAATTCCGGTATAACTTCTCAGCCGCTGATCTGCCTCGGCGGAAATATGTGGTGTCTGTTTCCCTGGCTGGGAACATATGCCTTTTTCGCTATGGAGAGATTCCTTAAACTGCGCTGCGGCGACAGGCTCGGACTGAGAGGGATGGACTCATCAAGACCATACTACATTCAGTTCACTATGAAGGTCTCACCGGAAGAATTCTTCGCTATCCTCGCTGAAGAAGCAGAAGTTCCCTTCGATCCGCTGGAACTTGTCTATCCGGGAGAAGTCCCCGTTTTTGAAAAATACGATGAGTACCTGCCTGAGGAGCTTGTAAAAAAAGGCTTCGCATATGGTATACTCGGTATCGATGAAATGAAAGAACGCATAAGGCAATGGAAAGCTCTATTGTGATAGATTTATGTTGAATATCCGAAATTTCTGTTAACCACAAGTCACTTTGTTGACTTTTTTACGTTTTATATGCTATAATCTTATTGTAATTATATCTTTGGAGTGATTTTTTTATGAAAACTATCGTTATTATCGGCGCAATGCCTTCTGAGCTTGCTGACATCAGAAATACTCTCGGAGAGCCTGAAATAAAGCGCTTTTCCGGTTTCGATTTCTACATCAATCAGTATAAGGGAAATACTATCGTAAACGCCTGTTGCGGTATTGCTAAGGTCAATGCTGCGCTCTGCACACAGGTCGCTATCGATAACTTCCACCCCGATCATGTTATCAATGCCGGTATCGCAGGCGGTATGAATACTGCCGTAAAGGTATGCGATATCGTTATTTCTACAGAGGTGCTCCCTCATGATCTCGATCTGCATTTCCTTAAGGATTATCCGCCTTACTGCGGTATCTTCAAGGCAGACGAGAAGCTCATCGCTGCAGCCGAAAAGGTTTGCGGAGAATTCGGTGTAAATTCCTTCCGCGGCAGGATAGTTTCAGGCGAAGCTTTCATTTCCAGCAATGAAGTCAAGAACGAGATAAAGGATCGTCTTGATCCTCATGCTGTCGATATGGAAAGTGCCGCAGTGGGTCATTGCTGTTTCCTCAATGATATGCCCTTTGTCAGCGTAAGATGTATTTCTGATAACGCAGACGATGAAGGTGCTATGTCCTTCGACGAATTTGAAAAGATCGCAGCTAAACGTGTTGCTGAGATCGTACTCAGGATGACGGAGCTGCTCTGAAAGGAGTACTTTTTATGAAAAAATTGACCGCACTTATTGCGTCAGCTGCTATGACAGCAGTCTCTCTAACAGCTTTTCCTGCTTCCGCTGATACCGATGATACCGACAAATACGGTATCGGTGATTACAGCCCTAAGCTCTACTTCACCGCTAAGGAAAACGATGATATTACCATACTCAGCAGCGGAAAAATATACTACAATACCTCCGCTGTAAAAAATGATCATACAAATGTCACCGTTAATGCCTATATTCAGGATGAAAAGAAATACATAGGCGGTTTTATTGCAAGATGGACTACTGATCCGCAGATCGGCCTGGAAAACCTCAGATCCCCGGAAGCAGAATACGGATTTCTTCCGTATAAGATCACTGAAAAATACTACAAGATCGGTCTCACCGAAAATAAAACAAAACATTTTATGAATGTTTATTATCCTCAGCTCTCTATAAGAGAGGATAATCTTGACAATCAGTTTTTCTTTGATACAACAGGCGAAAATTCAGATGATTCTCCCTTTGCCATATTTGATGCCGTTCTTTCAAAGGATATTAAAGCCGGTAACTATTCCATCGACTATATCCGTGATAATCTGGGCGGTACTAATATGATCTACATGATGACCGCTAAGGACACTAAGGAGTTCGTGCCTGATGGAACTAATACAAAGAGCCTCAGCATAGGTATTACTGATCGTCTTCTCGGCGATATTGATAACAATGGCGTCGTTGACGGCTCAGATGCTACTCTTTGCCTGAAAGCTTTCGGAAATGCACTCAGCAGCGGAGATACCGGTCTCACAGAGGAGCAAGAGGTCTGTGCTGATGTTGACGGAAACGGTGTTGTTGACGGCTCGGATGCTACTCTTATCCTTAAGTATTTCTCTTATCAGCTGTCCTTCGGTGATACCGATTTCAATGAGCTGATAAAGAAAGACCTTAATAAAAACTAAACTATTTTAAAGGGAGGATCTGATATCCTCCCTTTTTCTCTATCACAAATATCAAGAGCCTTCCAATGGAAGGCTCTGTTGTTCTATAAGAAATTATGCTTTCTTTGCGTCTTTTACTGAGAGACTGCTGAATGCATTTTCTACTGTCTTTTCCTCCGGTGCCTTTGTGAACTGACTTACTATCGGTACTACGATAAGTGATACTATCATTGCAAATGCTCCGGCATTAATGGGTGAAAGCAGGTTCAGTGAAC
Source organism: Ruminococcus flavefaciens (assembly GCA_002371825.1). Lineage (GTDB taxonomy): Bacteria > Bacillota > Clostridia > Oscillospirales > Ruminococcaceae > Ruminococcus > Ruminococcus flavefaciens_L. Next base: position 12,075 of record DFHF01000034.1, read on the forward strand.
ATCCCCATGACTTGATCTCGTCCTTTAAGCCGTTGAATGCGCTGATATTCAGGCTGAACATTACCATATGAGCTACGCTGATACCTACTCCGGTAACAAAGCTTGCCCATACAGCAGCCTTGCTTGCCTTTTTCATGAAAAGTCCATAGAGGAATGGGCCGAGGAATGCGCCGGAAAGTGCTCCCCATGAATAGGACATGAGTGTGGATATGGATGCATTCTTATTGCAGGCTATTATAACTGAGATGATAAGGAAAACTGCTATGAATGCTCTCATGAATGTCATCTGCTTCTTATCATCAAAATTCTTTACACGAGGCTTGATAAGATCATTGGTCAGTGTTGAGCTGGATGTAAGTACCAGGGATGAAAGTGTGGAAAGTGAAGCTGAAAGTACAAGAACTACGATAAGTCCGATAAGCATATTAGGAAGTGCTGTCTTTATGAGCGCAGGCACCATTGTATCGTATACAGGCTTGTTATTCTGTATTTTTATTACTTCCCTGCCGCTTCCGTCCTCACCGTTAAGTGTGCAGTAGAGGCGCACAAATCCTCCCATAAAATATGAGCCGCCGGCTACTACGAGTGCAAACAGTGTTGAAATAAATGCGCCCTTCTTTATGGCATCTTCATCCTTTATCGCATAGAACTTCTGAACCATCTGAGGAAGTCCCCAAGTACCAAGTGATGTAAGTATTACTACTCCAAGGAGGTTAAGAGGCTCCGGTCCGAAAACAGAACCAAGTGTATTAAGGTTGCCCTTGTCATCACGAATAGCATTAAGTGCATCTACAGCCTCTGAAAGTCCGTTTTTCTTCTGAACTGTAAGTACTACTACTGTTCCGATACCTATGAGCATAATGATTCCCTGGAAGAAATCATTGAGTGCTGTAGCCTTGTATCCGCCAAGGGTTACATATATCGCAGAAAGAACTGCCATTGCAATTATTATATATGTACCGCCGTTTGAGCCAAGATCAAATACCATTCCGAAAAGTCTTGAAAGACCATTATATACGGAAGCTGTGTAGGGTATCAGGAATATGAACACTATTGCTGCTGATACTGTCTTGAGAGCCTTTGAATCAAATCTGTGCTCAAAGAACTCAGGCATCGTCTTTGCTCCGAGGTGATTTGTCATAAGTCTCGTTCTGCGTCCTAAAAGGAAGAATGGTATGAGACTTCCGATAATTGCATTTCCGATTCCTACCCACGCAGCAGACATTCCGTAAAGCCAGCCAAACTGTCCGGCATAGCCTATGAATACAACTGCTGAGAAATAGGTCGTTCCGTAGGAGAAAGCTGTCAGCCATGAGCCAACACTTCTTCCGCCCAGCATAAAATCTTCTGTTGATTTCGTTCGTCTTGATGTGTAGATGCCTATCCCGACCATTATTGCTACATAAATGGCAAGGATGACAAAGGTTGCGACTTTTGCGCCCATTGTTTTTTCCTCTCCGTTTCTGTCAGCTTACAGCGTTGAATCTGTAAAGCTTTAAATTAGTAAAGTTTTAACGCTGAGAATTATTATACAACATATTCTCCCTCATGTCAATAGATTTTTACGCTTTTTTCCTTTTTTTTCAGCAAAAAAGCTGACACAGACTGCTGTATCAGCTTTTTATATCATTTTTCTTTATCAGTTTATTGGAATCTTATTCAATAGCTCATCCGATCCATTATCAAAAACAAAGATATGATCTCCACAGGCAACGAAATTATATGAACCGCCTTCTTTTATCTCGCTTGCTGACTGTTTATTTGTAACCTTCCAGTCATCGAGTGAGTAGGTTAGGTATTTTCCTTTGTAATAAGTTATTGCTTTTTCAGAATCAACATAAATAGCTTTTTCATATTTTTGGGTGAAATGCTCAATTTTATTTTTTAGGCTATTCTTTTCTATACATACTATGCAATCTGATTTATGATTTACTAGTTTATTACTGTCCTTCAAACTAAGATTCGGATCTGTTGGGTATTCACTTCCTATAAATATAGGATCATCATTGCTATTCAGGAATGTGATTATACCAAAGTCTGTTGGCAAAGCTGCTTGTTTGGTTATTGAATTATTAGCAAAAACATAAAGGTATAAGTTAATTGTGCTGGTGTTTGTTTTTGATGTGTATATCATTCTTTCATTATCCAAATATACAAAACGTTCTGCATACTTCTTAAAATTGGAATATAGCAATTTATTATTTAAGAATATTGCTATACTGTCATTATTCTTGGACTTACATATTTTGAATTCATGATAACTCATAACCTCAATTTCATCTGATAAACTGATTATATCGAAAGGTTTTATTTCATTACCAGAAGACAGATTTAATACATGACAGCTCATATCAGATGATACATATATAAGCTCATTATCAGACACAGCAAAATTAATTATATCTGATGATATTGGATATTCTGATATGATTGAAAAATCCGAATCATATTCTGTTATAACTTCATTTGAGTATACGAATATGGCCTTATCATTTGCGTAGATCAGCTTTTTCCCTTTTGAACTCAAAAGGCATTTTTCATTACAATAAATCTCATTATTTAAAGTGTAATAGTAATTACCTTCAAACAAACATATCATATTAATTGAAGAAGTGTCAAAAGAAATGATTTCAACATTCTGTTCGCTATATTTTTTCCTAAAACAATAAGCTATGACTATTACTAATACCAACAGTATTAGTGTTATTATAAGTTTGGTTAAACGTTTGCTGCTCATAATTATGCTCCTATTTTTGCCGCTTAGGTTATAGTACTCAGATTCATAATTCAGACTTATACACCGTATTTATTCTTGATACGCTGAAGCTTCTCTCCGAATGGCTTTGCAAGAAGCGAAAGGAACAGCACATTAGATATAACATAGGACGCTGTGTATGGTATGGCAGTTCCAAGTGCTGCAATGTAAAGCTTTATATCAAAGCCCTCAGCGTACCACAGAACTGTCCATATATCCATGATAAATGAATACATCAGTCCGGCTGCAGCACCATATATCAGAAGAAATACCCTGCTTCTCTTCAGCGGGTCTGACAATATTCCGGCCACCAGCCCGATAAGTCCCCATGCAAGCATCTGAAAAGCTGTCCACGGCCCTTGACCAAAATAAAAGTTCGACAAAACAGCTGTCATAGCTCCCACAAGGAAGCCTGTCTCGCCTCCAAGATAGATCCCCGTTATTATAGTAAGTGCCGATATAGGCTTTAGAAAAGGGATGAACCTGCCGGCAAAGCAAAGGGCGGTCATTACTGCTGCTATGACCATTCTTCTTGTACCTGTCCTTCGCTTCTCAAATCCGGCAGCAAAAAGCAGCAGTGAAAAAACTGCTATTGCAAGCGAGATTATAATATGCCGCTTACGGTCAAATACTATTGAACCAGCAAGCGTAAGGGCAGGAACTATCAGAAATGGGACTGACACTCTTATGGTGTTCCTGAGAGTTCGGTTTCTTATCCCGTTCATTGCTTTTCTCCGTTTCTGCGGCAAAGCTCGGCTGCTGCCTCAACTGTTACAGCTTTATCGTAATATCCTCTTGTCATGCGGCTTGCAGCTGTCGTGTAGAAGCTGTTCTCTGAAAAAAATTCGTCCGGAGCTCCTGATGATACTATCCCACCGTCAAAAAACATGGCACATCTGTCAGCACACATTGCTGCAAACTCAACATCATGGGTCACAGTTACTATTGCCATCCCGTCATTCTTGAGTTGCTTCAGAACTGATATGATATTTCTCTTTGCTGAAGCATCCAGACCCTTTGTAGGTTCGTCAAGCAGCAGCAGCTTCGGCTCTGCTGCAAGAACCTTCGCAAGAGCTGTGAGCTGCTGTTCACCTCCAGAAAGATCGTATGGATGCTTGTCAAGGAGATGTGAAATATCATACGGAAGCTCGGCCGCCTTTGCTCCGCACTCCTCAAGCTCTTCACGAACAGTGTTTTTCAGGAAAACTGTCTGAACATCCTGAGGCAGCATTGCAAGACAATTCCTGTAAAGTGAACGGTTCTTGTATTCCTTCAGCTTTTTTCCGAAAACTTTTATGCTCCCGCTGTAAGCCTTTATCAGTCCTGCTGCCGCTTTAAGTGAGGTTGTTTTTCCGGAGCCATTCCCTCCGAGTATGCAGAATATCTCGCCGCAGAATACTTTCAGGTCAAGCCCTCGGAGAATATCCTTTGAATCCCTTGTGTAGCGGAAATAAACGTCCCTGAACTCCAGTGCCGTTTCACCCTGCTGCTGTATCTCTGCAGCAGGAAGACTTCGCACCTCGTTCCAGTATCCTTGCTCAATGAACTCCCTGCCTGCCCGGACAGTCAGCGGACATTCTCCCTCAGCTCCAAGCTCTGTACTGAGCCTTGCTGCTGCCGGCATACCGCAAAGAATGTCATGTCTGTCCCTGAGCCCTGATATTACCTGTTCCGGCCTTCCGTCAGCTATGAGTTTTCCCTTCTCCATGACCATAAGACGGTCTCCGGTTGGGATGACGTCCTCAAGTCTGTGCTCGGCTATTATGATCGTCAGGCCGAAATCCTGGTTCAGCCGTTTCAGAGTTGCTATAAAATCTGCCGCTGCGATCGGGTCAAGCTGAGCTGTTGGCTCATCAAGTATCAGCAGCTCAGGCTGCATTACAAGTACTGCTGCAAGATTAAGGAGCTGCTTCTGCCCGCCGGAGAGCTCTGCTGTATCTCTTCCGTACCACGGACCAATTCCGAAATAGCTTGCCATTTCAGCAACTCTTCTGGCAATATCGCTCTTCGGTATACCAAGATTTTCAAGACCGAAGGCAAGCTCGTGCCATACTTTATCTGTAACTATCTGCTGCTCAGGGGACTGCATAACAAAACCTATGGCAGAAGCTGATTCTCTGTCTTCAAGCTCTGAGAGCCTTCTCCCCTTATAGTAGACCTCGCCTTTTCTCTCACCAAGCGGAGAAAGCTCTCGCTTAAGCATTCTCAGAAGGGTAGATTTTCCGCTTCCTGTTGCTCCGCAAAGAACTATAAATTCTCCACGCTCAGCAGAAAAGCTTATATCACTCAGCGCCTCGTCTCCGCACCGGGGATATGTGAAACTCATATTTTCGACTTTAAGTATCTCCACCTCAGGAATGCCTCCGTTTCTGCTATCACCGGCAGCAGCACAAGGATACCGTATGCTACCGCTCCTGTTAATGCCCCTGCTCCAAGAGTGCTGCTCCGGAGCTTAGGATAAAAATTGATCTCCAGTTTGTGTCCGGCTATAGCTGCCGCACATATAGCAAGAAGTATGATATCAGTCAGAAGGAAGATCATATCTCCCCTTCTGAACCTGAAATTCGTGAAATGTGTACGGCGGCCTGTGCCAAAGCCTCTTGCCGCCATACTGTCCGCTGTTATTATCCCGTTTTCAAGCGCCCATGTGATTATTATTGAAAATATACGCATATTTCCACGGATATCATCAATTATATTATCCTCTTTAAAAAGCCCCATTGCCTTCTGTGCATCACTGACCTTTTCCGACTGTCTGCGGAACATCGGAACAAATCTCAGTGCCATAGACAATACCAGCGAAAGCTTAGGTGAAAGTGCTCCTGTAACATACAGCAGCTTCTCACTGGTCATTATCTGAGTGAAGTTTCGGAACCAGTATAGCACTCCTACTATCATTTCCGCTGAATTAATGCCATACAGCAATGCTTCAAGTGTGACCGGATTATCGTTCATAACAAAGAGCACTGTAACTCCGTTGTGTGATATAAGAGGATTGACCAATGCGAGAACTACGAACAGCATAAAGAAATAAAGATGGGATCTGCTGTGGGAACGGCCGTTCCGGACAATATAATAAAGCACTCCTCCGATAAAGGTCATGGCTATCAGCAGCGGATAATTACAGAACATAGCTATCCCTGTCACACTGAATATGTACACCGTTATCACTATTGGATTATATTCGGAAAAACTTCTCATTCCTCGTACACCTCATCAAGATCATGTCCCAGCTCACAGGTGTATAGCCACTCTATGAAATCTCCGTCCTTCAGGACATACTCGCCGCAGTTCCTTGACGGAGTTATACCGTTTACATGATATACCCAGCCCGAAAGATCTCCGTATTCCATTTCATATATGTAATTGATTCCGGATATGTACACCATTCCATGTGCGCTTCCGGCACTTCCCTTATTCTCTACCTGTATACGGTATGTCCTTGCCGCTTCTGTAAGAATATCAAAAACAGTCTCCCCTTCATCAAGGTCAAACTCTGTGACGTCAAGTATCACTCCGTCATCAGGGACAAACTCTGAATCAGACTTGTCTGCTATGGTATCGCAGCGGATAGTCATGGTAACTGTTCCTATAGCATTTTCCTTATGAACTTTTTCACCATTGTAATATTCGTCCTTTGACTGTATATCAGTCATCATTACAATGACTACAGCAACCGCTGCTGCGGCTCCTACTGCAATAAAGTTCTTGTAATTTCTCTTTCCTGCAGCAAAGATCACCAGACATAGAACTCCGGCAGCTGTTACTATTACTATGACTGCCTTAACTTTGTAGCCGCTCTTCTTTTTCTTCCCGGTATTACCGCTTTCAGTATCTGAGGACAGCTTTTTCTCTCCGGATGTAAGCTCAGTACCTTCTGCGCTTGTTATCTCTCCGGACGTTTCGGCTGTCATATCTGAAACTGTTGCAGAGGCTGATGTTGAAGCTGCCGATGTTGTCTGTGAAACCTTTGTCAGAGATGTTGAGCCTGTACCTGCTACGGAACTGCTCTGAGGAGAAGTTGTTACTGCACCATTCACCGGAGAGACCGGTGTTTCCGCAGGGGCTGTCCCTCCTGAGGGAGGATGTGTGCCTTGCCCCTGTTCAGCAGGCCTGCTTTCAACAGGTGCTGCTGCTTCTCTGACGGGTCTACGGTTGTCAAATACCCAGAAAGGTCCGCCGCCTTCAAGCATTCTCTTATACGATATAAGCGAGTATAATGCCTGGACAGTTGCGCTTTCATTCTGTACTCCGTCACTTGTATGACTGAAGCTTCCGTCCGGCAGACGATACTGCATCATTCCATCTATCAGATCGTGCCCATCTTTAATAAAGCGTTCATCATCCTGACAGTCTATCCCCAGGGAGGAAAGAGCCAGCAAAACCTGTGCAGTACTTTCTGTATTCGGTGTACCGAAGCTTATATATCCGCCGTCAGCCTCCTGACGCTGTGACAGGAAACTCAGTCCCCTGTCTACAGCTGCATCAACATCGCTGCGGTCACAGTGAGGCGCAAGAGCACTTATGGTCATTGCGGTTACATCAATATCTCCGCTGCCGCCGAATATCGCCCAGCCTCCGTCGGGATACTGCAAGGAAAGGAGTGTATCCACAACACTATTCTCATCAAAGCTCTGACAGGTATAGCCGTTGTTGAGCACATGAAGTCCGTATATCCAGCTCATTATTCCCTGTTTTCCCACAGAGCCTTCGAGTATATCAGCCATATACGGATCAGTGCTTCCGGCCGCCGAAAGACATAATGCGTATTTTTCCCTTGATGTGGCCGACGGAACATTATTGTTCTTCAGATATTCCCTTAAAGAAGCCTCGTATGAACTGAGGTCACAGCTCATGTCCTGACTCAGCGAGGCTATATACCATTCTGATGTTGTACCGGCTCCTGCTGCAAGATCATCATCTATCCATTCCTGCACCGAACCTGATCCGGTGCTTTCCAGCTTATATGCAATGATACCGTCGATAAGGCCTTGCACCTCATCGACGGTATATCCGGAGCACTGTCCTCTCACGGGAATGAGAGAAAGTGCAATAACGATAGTGAATAAACTGCTCAGGAATCCGGCTGCTGCCTTAGTCCTCATGCTTGCGGCTTACAGCAAAGGCTGCTGCTGATACACCGAGGATAGCTGCAATTGCTCCAATACCCTTGTCGCCTGTCTTAGGTGAATTTGAAGCCGGCTTCTTGGTTGTAGATGCTGCATTCTTCTTTGTGGTAGTTGTTGTTAATGAAGCAATATAGTCAGGATCATAACTCTCCCGAGGTCCCGGCGCAATTTTGTAAGTAGTAACTTTTGAAGTTGTTATAGATGTTGTAGTTGTTATCTGAGGATCTTCTTCACCCTCAACATTTATAACTGCTGTAGGAGGAACCAGTGTAAGTGTGTCAGAAACTGCGCTTATTACATTTTCACCGGCTTTGTCAACAGTAAATGTTACCTTGCCCTCTGCATCAGTAACAAACTCTGTAACCTCACCGTTGATAGTGAGCTTTGCTCCCTCTACTGGAAGTGTAAGAGGAGTGAAATTCTCGCCGAATCCAGCTCTTGAAAGTGTGAGAGTGATCTCTGCTCCCTGCTCTGCTTCCTGCTCTCTGCTGTCAAACCAGCTGTATGAATCAGACCATGCTGCCGAATCTGTGTATACGAATGCATCAACATAATCTCCGTCATTTATCTTGTCTGCAAGGCCGTTTGCCGCCTTGGAATTTACATAGTATCCGTAGCTTCCGCCGTTCTCTGTTCCCCAGAGCTTATCAAGTCCAAGTCCCCACTGTCCTACTGAAGACTTATATCCGGCAGCAGCTCCTCCTTCATAAAGCTTATCATGTGCTATGTAGAGCGCATCGTTGATAGTAAGCTCTCCGTCTTCATCGATATCTGTTACATCGATCTTCTCCTGTACTGCTGCAAGCTTTCCGTCCTTATCGGAAATAGTCACATAAACTGATGTCTGCTCAGTCTCAGCGGCTGATGTCATTACGCTCATTGCTGAGCAGGAAAGTAAAAATGCTGCTGTGATCGCAATTGTCTTTTTCATAAGAACTACTCCTTTAAAAATATTTCTGCAATAAAAAAGCTCTTCTGATGATAATCAGAAAAGCACAGCTTATAAGCCGTCTCCCGACAGCTTTTCCGGCCGACGCTTTTCATTGCCCAAAAACGTTTAGAACCGCAGTTCTGATGAGCGACCCGACTTGCGGAGTTGCCTCCGGATACGGTAGTGGCTGCTGCTGCGGATTCTAACCGCATTCTCCCATTTCAGACTGCGTATTAATTATATCACATCATCCGGCCTATGTCAAGAAATCACAGCATTTATTCCGATTTTCAGACTTTATTATAGTACACACAAAACTGACCTGCATCTTTTTGTTGAATTATTATCAGAACTGTGCTATAATTTCAGTAGATACTATGATCCCCGATGAAAGGACTGTTTATATGAAGTATGATTTCTATGGCTGGGAAAAGGCTGATGTTCAGGCACTTTCCAATGAATACAAAGGTATTACAGACCCCCGCAGTCTTTATGACGCACTCTCTCATATATGGTGCGAGTATACCTGCGCTCCAAGACTAAGAGAAAATTGGAGCAGTGATAATCCCACACTTGGACAGTGCTCCATAACCGCATTTCTCGCACAGGATATCTTCGGCGGAGAGGTTCGTGGCATCCTTCGTCCAGGAGGTAATTACCACTGCTACAATGTTATCGGTGACTGCGTTTTCGACCTGACAAGTGAACAGTTCGGAGACGAAAAACTTATCTACGGAAATGATCCTGCCCAGCTCAGAGATGTACACTTTGCAAAGGATGAAAAACGTCTCAGATATGAATATCTCAGAAATGAACTGAAAAAATACTGTAAATAATGTTTCTGTATGTTCGCTTCGTTTCCGAAAATGATAAAAGACCTCTTGCCAATATGGGATGCGGTCTTTTATTTTTACGCTGAAATTGTATTGTTTATAGTCTGATACTGTACGTCCGCTCTATTAGAGGTCTTCCACCACCATATCAGCAGTAAATAAGATATAAGAATAGCTGCTGCATATACTCCTGCAAATATAATGAATGCTGCCCAGAGCGGGAGATCAAGTCCGTTATCAATAACACCGGTCTTGCTCAGCATCATAAAAAAGAACATTGAACACATCATCAACCCGCTTAAAATCATGAATTTTTTCTTTCCAGATACTGCTGTAACTATGATCGACATCATGCTTCCTAATGCAGTGAATACAAGTATATCGGACATTAATTCAGTTCCTCCCCTGTAACACGCACAAAAGCTTATGATAAGATCGTATACTGCGCATAACACAGAACTGCATAGGAGCGGTACATCTATATAAAGCTTCTTAGCAAACGGCAGTGAAGCAAAATATTTGTTGGTGCCTGTTATCAGGCCAACGTTTATCCCTATCAAAGCCGTTCCCACATGAAGAGTATACATTGAGAAAAGCATTGATCCATAATCCGTGCTGCCCTTTTTTGCAGGGTCCAGAAGCACTCCCAATGAAAATCCAATAAGCATAAACGCTGCACAAATAATTATTATGATATTCGATGCCAGCTTGAGATATATTCTCATAGCCCTTTTTAAATCACTCATACTTACACTTCCTTATCTGTCCCATATTCTTTCTTTCACAAATCTGATAGTTAATATAGTTGACATTATTATCATTACGATCGCCGCTGCACCTATGATAACACCGTAAAATATAAACTTTTCATAAAAAAGTTTATTTACAACATATGGAATGATGGCTGCAGAGCCTACTAAGATGCCTAAGTATACCATGCTAAGTACATAGCTTGAAACGCATCTCATGAAGCCTGTCAATCCAACTATCAGGAGTGCACAGGAAACATATAACAAGTATCTTTTTAGTCCGAAGAATGTAATTATTATGCCGGAATATTCAAGAACAGCAAGTATACCCGTCATAAGAATTACGGAAATAACTGATCCCAGAGTCGTTGAGGCCGTACTTTTTGCAAAGGTATCAAATCCGCCCTTGACTGTCCTGAGAAACTTGCCTCCGGGATTTTCCTTTTTAATGCCTCTCAAGTATATTACTGCTATAAGCATCAGCTGCATCGCCAATGCTATTGCACCGATAAAATCATTTTCAAACATGATATCACGGTCTCCGGAAATAAGTATCATAAATAATGCAAAGGCGAATGTCATCAATAGCGGATATGCTACTAATGCAAGAATTATTGTAAATATGCTGAAGCCATACCATACCTTTACGGATTCTATTACGTTCAGCTTATCATCATGCTTTTTCATTTTCTTCCGCCTTTCTGAGAATACCAATACTTAACTGCTGAAGAGTTGGTTTCTCTGTTGCTGCATAGCTCAGACTTTCTGCATTCTCTGCCAGAGCTATCCCCTCAAAGGCTGTGCTGTTTGTGTTGCAGGTAAGCATATAGGGGGCAGCCTTCTTACAGTCAGCTGCATCTCCGTGGACAATTATGTACTTCGCCTTCAGATCCTCGATAAAGCCCTTCTCAACGACCTGTCCTTCTGCCATGAAAACTGCGTAATCGGTAACAAATTCCATATCAGCTATATTGTGAGTAGAGAATATTACTGACCTCTCTCCGTCTCTTGCACTAAGATATTCACGGAACATCTCACAGAGAATGTCACGGGCAAGAGGGTCAAGAGATGAGGCAGGTTCGTCAAGAACAAGCAGGTCGGTATCTCTTGCAAGAACTGAGGCTATATATGTTCTCATTTTGTTTCCGTCTGACATCTTAACCAGCTTTTTCTGCTTTTTATCAGAAGGCGAACCAAGCTTAAGACGGCCGCAAAGGTCTGTGAATCGCTGTCTGTCGAAATTATCGAAGGCTGTTTCCATAACACCTGCTATCTTTTTAAGATTCCAGTCCAGCGGGAAATAGTTTGCAGATGAGCAGTAGCCTATACGGTTCCTGAGGTCGCTTCTGTCATTGTCAGTAAAGCTGCCGAAGAATTTCATTTCACCGCTGCTTTTCGCTGTTACTCCGCAGATAATATCGATAAGTGTAGTTTTGCCTGCTCCGTTTGCTCCGATAAGAGCTGTTGAAAATCCGCAGGGTATCTCAATATCCAGACTTCCCAGTCTGAAATCCTTATATTCTTTTGTAAGTCCTTTTATTTCAAGTACATTTTCCATTTTGACTTCACCTTTCTTTTCAGCCATCTATATCCCAGAGAGCTTTAAGTGTTTCACATACATCCTTATAGTCAAGACCTGCTATCTTTGCCGAGTATATTGCATCCGTAAGATGCTGTTCAAGCTGCCTCATATGCTGCTCTGTCAGCATCTTTTCATCCTGAGAATTTACGAAATAACCCTTTCCCTTTGAGGCGACCACAAGTCCCTCTGCGGAAAGCTCTTCATAGGCCTTCATGGTTGTAATTACGCTTATCTTAAGATCCTGTGCAAGTGCTCTTATTGACGGAAGAGGATCTCCTCCTTTAAGCTTGCCGGTCAGTATCTGCTCTCTGAGCTGTGATGCGATCTGCTTATAAATAGGTTCGTTTGAGTTCTGATATATTTTCATAGCTTACCTCCTGTCTCTAACTGTTTATGTGTTCTATATACAGTATATAACACATAAACAGTTTTGTCAATAGTCATTTGTAACCAATAATGATAAAAAAAGCACCGTACATTGTACAAAACATACAATGCACGGTGTTTTCATTACAAAAATCACTTTATCCGGAACTCTCTTTCTCCGGCAGCAGGAATATCTTCTTTTGTTATTTCCTCTATATATGCCCATTTAGGATTCTTTATCAGGCTTTCAAGAGTTTGTAGATCGTTTTCCCTGCCTTCTGCCTCCATTTCTACTGAACCGTCAGGCAGATTTTTTATCCAGCCGCTTATGTTAAGACTGAGCGCTGTGTTCCTGACATTGTTCCGGAAGCCAAGTCCCTGCAATTCGCCTTTGAAAAGATAATGCCTGCGTATCATTTTAACACCCCCACGGTTTTCAGCAGCCTCCTATAATGTGCTGCTTTTCTTTATTATAGCACTATTTCTCCCCTATTTCAATAACATTCTGATGACTTAGTCAATAAACTTAATCTAAAAAAGCAGCCACAATCAAGAAATGTTCCTTCGCCGGAACATAACCTGACTGCGGCTGATATTTCTTATTCACGATCATTTAAGGTGTATTTATCACTTGGTTATTATATGGAACTTACTTCTCTTTTTCATCCGGGGTAACGTATTCTACTATTTTACCATCCTTCTGAGTTAAAATGGGCATATATACAGATGGACTTTCAAGCATCTTTTTCAGTTCGTCCATGCTGTATAGATTCAGACCATTATCATTCCTCTGTACATAAATATCATCATATTTATAAAGCACTCCATATTCATGTCCGATACTTCTATATACTTTTCCCCCGTTTTTGTCTGTCTGATCTCCTCCATTTACAAGAAAAGCATACTTCATTCCCACTATAGGATACTCCCCGCTGAAAACTTTTTCATAATAGCAGATATTGTCTATATCCTTTTCAGGGATATCATCAAAGTACTGGTAGCTGCTCGTCATATCATAAACATTGAGCTTATCACGGGCAGGAATGTAACCTCCTGAAAATTTAACTATCACCTGTTCTCCAGCAGAAAGTTTACCGGCAATATCCTCTGAAACAGTGATGCCTATACTCGTATATGCTATATTCATACTTCTCTCAAATGAAATGCTGCTTACTTCTCCGACAATGATATCTTCTGCTTCTGCTGCATCCTTTTCAATATCCTGAAGATCATAGATAATTCCATATTGTGGATCGATCTCACGGATCTCCTTATCCTTGAATTCCTCGGGAACACCCGGCTTTTCAAACAGCTTATCAGGCAGGACTTCGTTATTCTTCCATACACCATCGATAGTCAGATCCTCCGTTTTGCAGGGGATCATATGAGAGTTAATGTATCCTTTATCATCAGGCTCAGCTTTGCTTCGGACTATTTCTGCGGTGTTCTCCGATACCCTGTATCGCACTATTCCGCTTTCTGTCTCATAGTCTACAGTCCTGTCGCCGTAGAATACAAGTCTGAATCTCTTATCTCCGCTGCTGACATAAACAACGTCTCTTCCGCCATATGATGACTCTATATTACTGTCAAGTTTCTCCCATACAGCTGAATTGAATGCTTCCGCAAGTTCATCTGTACTTTCCTGCTCTGAGTCAAGAAGAAACGGAGCATATACTGTTGACAGATATCTCACCTTTCCGCCGGTTATATCGCCAAAAGGTGCTCCTGATATAACTACTTCATCAGATCCGGATGCTGTGACAGCAATTTCAGACTTATCTTTCATTCCTTTCAGTAAAAGTGCTCCTCCGGTACCTGCTCCTGCAACAAGTACAATCGCTGCTGCAGCTGCAAAGATCTTATTGCGCAAAGGGCGGTGGTATATATCTACTCCTGATACCGCACCGTTTTGTCTCTGAGTATCTTTAGCTGAGGATAAGTTATTCTCCTGTATTTGCAGTGCTGCTTCTTCTATAAGCTCCGGTCTGATACCCTTTATTGCTTTATCCAACATTTCTGCTTTCATATATCATAACCTTCTTTCTTAAGACGCTTTTTCAGCCTCTTTCTCATACGGCTGAGAACTGACCACACTGTACCGGGCGAGATATTCAAAGCTTCAGCTATAGTCTCCGCTGAATCATAGTACCAGTAACGTCTTACAAATATTATCCTGTTCTGCTTACTTTCAGTCATGAGGTATTCACTTATCGACTCGCTGAGTTCTGACATTATACTTGCTTCCTCAGGATCTGCTCCTCCGGATACTATTTCTGATAATTCCTCGTATGGTACGCAGTTCTCAGCTGCTCTTTTATCAGCCTTATTATACCGGAGCTTTGAAAGTGCAAGCCTTTTAACTATCTGACAGATATATGCGGAAAAATGTGCAGGGCGATCATCGGGAATAGAATTCCAGAGCTTCATAAATGTATCATTCACACATTCCTCTGCATCTTCCTTCAGCTTAAGGATATTGTCAGCAAGCCTGTAGCATAGTCTGCCGTATTTCTGGTCAGTCTCATGAATTGCCTGTTTATCACGGTTCCAGTACATTTCAATGATCGAGTTATCATCCATTATATCACTCCTTTCGAGGTCCCTCACTATATAAGACGCATATTATCTCAAAACCTTGCACTCTTTTTATTAACTGCCAAAAAACTGCCGTACCTTAACGGTACAGCAGTTCGTTTTTCATAAGACACAGATCAAAACCATCAAGCCTTCCATCTTCACAAAGATCAGCTGCCTTCCAGTCTGCAAGATCAGTACCGGGCACTGAGAGCAGCCACTTCTGAAGTATCACTGCATCCGAAATGTTGAATTTTCCGTCACCATTTACGTCACCCCTGAGGCATTTATACGGCTCCCAGAGCTCACTGAGCCAGTTTTTTCGCTTTACTATGTATTGGCGAAGTATATCTACAGAATCTAAATATGTGGGGCCGCTTGAAGAACCAAATACACAGTATTTCCCTCCGCCATATGTATGCCAGCGGGCATTGCTCATTTCAGCAGACGGGAGAATACTCTCTGCCATTTGCATAAGATAGGGAGAATCTCCCTCTGTCAGGGATGTGAGGAACGGTTCAAAGCGCTCATAATAGACAGCTGCCACTCGCCTTACAAAGTCTTCATGCCTGTAAAGCATTCCTATCCAGCTTATACCCTCTGTGGGCCTTCCGCTGCCGGATGATGAAGTCATTCCCCCGTCATCATAGCCATGTATCGGAAAATATATAGTGAACAGATTATCCGGTCTGTAGGAAAAACCTTTGTCGCCGTCAGAGTTCATACGCACTGACGGGAAGTTATTATATCCAAGATCAAAATCCCATGCAGGTCCAAAATGTATCTTACCGTCACCGGTAATATCAGAATCCTTCCAGAGATAAAAACTGGAATATGTCGCATCGATATTCTCACTTATCTCCTGAACAAGAAATGCCGATGCCAATGAATCCATATCTATATATTCGCTGTAGTGCTTTCCCTTTGCATTATATCCCGTATCAGAATAGATCGCATCTTCCATATCCTGTACAAAGCTGCGAATGTACTCTACCTGCGCCTTTGAAGCATATTCAGGGCCGTCTATTCCTATAGCTTGTCCCCTTGATGTGACAAATCCGCTTTCACATTTGAAGCCGTATCTGTTCCATTGCTGGAACTGCAATAGATATCCTCCTGTTATATCGGCAGGATCATTGGGGATATCATAATATTTATAGCTGTTTTCTATATAATCATCGGTGCTGTCGGCTCCGCTGACCTTGTGAGGATAATCGTCAAGATCTTCCTCGTTAAGCTCTTCTGTTTCCTCTTCAAGATCACGGATGTTTACACGGTTCTTCTGTATCTGTACACGCTCATACAGCTGATATGTTCCACAGTATGAACCGTCTGCATAGAGATCGACAAACACTGAATCTATCACATGATCCATTCCTGCCGCCTTGCACATCTCCTCTGTAAGCTTGTTACGCATCATCGAATGATCGAGATAATTCGCAATCAGAGTCCACTTCTTTGCCTTGCCCATGCCGTAGAGGTCAGCCTTTTTCGGAAGCTTGAAATTATACGGCTTCTTTTGGCTGTAATCCCAGGAGGAATTTCCGTGGGCGGTAAGCTTTTCAAGCTCTCCGCTGTATTCTATTCCGCCGTCAGCGTTCAGCATGAGGATGGTTCCTGTCTCCGTTATCCATCGATAACCATCCAGCGCATCTAAACCTCCATGTGATGTTGTAAGATAGATACAGCCCAGATCAGACTGCATGACTTTTAGTGTTCCGCAGTCTGTATCACCTGTTGTTATCTGAAAACTGTCCCCCTCACTGAGAAGAGAAGTTGTCTCTCCTGACTTAACCGGTACTCCGTTCAGACTTAATTCCTCATCAGCTGAATATGTTATGACCAGCTTCTCCCTGTCTGCTGTGGCTGGAAGAAATATATACCGGCAGTCATCCCACTCGCTGTACCACCAGTCTGTATAATCAAGGTCTGTGTCAGTTTCCGGCGAAAGCTCCGATATTCTGAAAGAGGATACCGGAATCTCACTGTATTTCAGCTCTTCACCTTCGGTCTCTTCCGCTTTAACAGCCGATCTTACAGCCGGGATGTCTGAGATATTTATATCCGCAAAGGCTTCTAATCTTACCTGTGAAAACATTACTATAGCTGTAACAGCTATGCTGGCTAATCTGTATATGAGTCTATGTTTCACTGTATCCACCTCATTTCTCTATTATTATACTTGTTTTATACCAGACTGTCAACCTATCTGATGTTGTCTCTTGAACATAAGACCTCCACCTGAATTTTATACTTTGGACTTTATACAATAATAGTAAAGCAAAAGAGTCTTTGTAAATATTTTGCTTTTATTATGATAATGAATTTGCACACAATATATAAAATATCTATTGACATTGATGATAATACAGTGTATAATAGCATTATGTTGCAATTTATTGTAGCAAATACTATACTACAAAGGAGCAAAACTACATGAAACTATTCAAACAAATCACATCCGCCATGCTGTCGATAACTATTGTCGCCGGCGCAGCTGCCACAAGTCTTTCAACAAAACCATGTGCTGCCGCAGCAAGTACAAAAGTAATGTACAATACTGTTCTCTCAGAATGGCAGTCAAGGGTCAATGCTGAAATGAGCAAATTTCCTAACTATTCATACTGGAACCACAAAGGCAAAAGCTCTTACACTGAGGCAACCTACACCTACACTCCCTGCGATCACATTCACGAAAAAGCTAAAAATCAAACCTATTGCAACACAACCTATGTATCCGGCTACAAAAGCGGCCAATGCTACGGATTTGCTTACCTTATCGCAAAGGATATCTGGGGCACTACAGAGTTCTACAACAACAGCATAGACCAGAACTATGAGCCTAAAGTCGGAGATAATGTACGCCTTGAATTCACTGTTCAGACCAAACAGGGAACTGCAAAGCAGCCTCACAGCATCTTTATAACCGGTATCTCCGGAGATAAGATCACCTTTGCCGAGTGCAACGGCGAACTCGAGGATTGCAGGATACGCTGGAACCGTACCACATATTACGACAGGATCATTGCCGAAGATGTCTGGGTACCCAATGCAAGCGGAACTATGGTCAATAAAGCTTTATTCAAGGGTGACCAGAGCTCTGTTACTACAGTTACAAAGTCTTTCCTCAGAAATCATGGTATATCCTATAATCGTCCCGTTATCGCCGGAGACCTCAACAAGAACGGTCAGTTAGACAGCGGCGATGCTATGATCTTCTCAGATACTGTTATGAAAAATGGACGTACTTCAAATTCAGATCACACACCTTTATCTTACTATGATGTCAATGGTGACGGTCATGTAGATACTTCCGACTATAACGAGATCCGCTACGGCAGAAATAATCTTCGTATCGTTATGCCTAACGAAAGACCTACCTGCCGCTGGAGATCTCTGCGCCATTCAAGCGGCTTCCTTTACTATGACGGAAGCTATTATGTAAAGAATGACATCGGCGGTGTTTCATGGATAGGTTCTGTAGACTCCGAGATAGTCGATCTTTATGTATCTTCAAGAGTTTACTGCCAGTCCGATGGACGCTGGTATGATGTAACTGAGATCGGTCACGAAGCTTACCAGGGACATGGCTGGAGAACCTGCACTGCTGACTATAAGATCAAGACACTGCATATCCCGGATTCTATCAAGAGGATCCATTCCTTTGCTATAGAAAACTGGACTATCACATCCTTAGCTTTCTCAGGTTCAAATCCTCAGCTCGAAACTGTTGACGAATTTGCTTTCTACAATTGCAAGTCACTCAAGACTCTCGATCTCTCACCTGCCAAGAAGCTTAAGACTATAGGTAACTCCGCTTTTGACGGCTGCACAGCTCTTTATCACGTTGACCTTCCTTACACCGGCAGCCCGATCAACCTTGGCTCCGGCAATGGCAGCATTTTTGGCAGCACAGATCCATCTTCTGCTACTATTGACATAAAAAATCCAAATAATAGTACTACTCCTGAAAGCAATTATCAGAAAATAGTTATCTCAGGTAAGGACTATAATTACTGGCTCAATAATGATCTGTACTATTATGGTAAGCTTTTCAAGATGTACTATGGCGATACTTATCTTGGTCAAGTCGACAGATATAATGACTATCTGCGTCCTTAACAGTTAATGCCGACTGTAATTAATTAGTACTATAACAGATATCCCCCCAGCCTTCAAAAGCTGAGGGGATTTCTTTTTTTAATATTAAAAGAAAACAGCCGCATAAAGCGGCTGTTTATTCTTGTAATGTAAAGATTCAGTGTCTTACAAGCTGCACCTCACTTGGGAGGCTGCTATTACCATACTCTGTAATTCTCTGCACCGATCTTATATGATGTTCCGGGAACAAAGAGGTCTGTAGGCTTGATCTCCTTGCCCTGTTCCTTCATCTGATCTGTTACCTTCTTCATCTCTCTGAAGGCTACGCTGTTTGTTACGATACGAGTTACATCGTCCTTGTCAGGTCTTGTTCCCAGGTACTCAAGAACTGCCTGCTGGAGATAGAAATATGTTCTGAGCTGTGTCTTCTTGAACTCGATCTGTGACTGATCATCTCCCTCTCCTTCAAGAAGGAAGAGGCTGTCTCCCTCACGGTAGCCCAGTGTGAGCTTTGCCATTATCTCAGGGATGAATATTCTTATCTCAGATGCAAGTCCCTGATCTCCTGTGATCTCTTCAAGCTTATCGATCATTGCCAGATAGTCCTCACGGCTTCTGATCTGTACCATCATATCGATAGTCTTCTTGGCTGCATCCATGACAGTTTCCTTATCAAAAGGACACTCATCGTCAGCACGGTTTACAAATATCGCATACTGCTTTTCACATACAAAATTATCGGAATCCTCCCAGGTCTCAATATAGGGCTTGAGCAGATCTGTAAGCTGAGGGCATACGGAACCGTTTACACGGACCTCCATCATCTGTCTCTCCTTGAACTTTGCAAGGTATATTCTTACCCAGTAGTACTTCTTTGAACCAAGATACTTAGGAAGCTCACCCATAAGGTAATTAAGTATCTTTACAGGCTGCTTCTCCTTGACTCCGATCCTTACTACAGACTGGCAGTACATATCAAAGTCATAGTGCTGTCTCAGGAAGTCTACAGAAACGTGCTGCGGATTTGTCTTTGTCATGGACTGATTAAGCGGATGCCATACTCCGCCAAAGAATATCTCGCTGGCCATGCCAACTGCTTCTTCCATTGTCATGCCCTGTGAGTCAACAGGATCAATAAGAGGCTCATCGAAAAGATCATTCTTGATGATGTAGATCACCTGAATGAACTTAACTCCGTCCTTCTCTTCCATTCTGCCGACCTGAACATCGATCGTAAAGCCCTTAGGCATGATAATGCACTCATCATAAAGTGTTCCGTTGAGCTTTTCGTTAAGTTTATCGAGCAGCATCAGTTTGACATCATGTCTCTTTTCGTCCTCTGCCTCCTTAGCGAGCTCTTCGTCTGTCTTTACTTCCTCGACCTCATCGGCCTGCTTGTTCTTCTTCTTAAAAAATGCCACTGTCATCATTCTCCTTAAAAATATTTTGTATCATTGCTTAATATGTGAAGCGGACTGCCGCCCAGCCTTCTTTTATATTTGCCTCAGGGGAACTGAATCCGACTGACTCAAGGGCTGAGACTACCTCGTCCATTCGCTCCTCGATTATTCCGGAAACAATAAGTGTTCCGCCCTTTCTTATATAGCGCACAAAGTGATCCTTCATGGCTATAAGAACATCTGCTACTATATTTGCAGTTATTACGTCATACTTGTCATCTATCTCGGATGCCAGCTTATCATCTGTGAGAATATTTCCGAAATAGGTCTTATAAAGATCAGGTGATATGTGATTCTTTACTGCATTTTCCAGTGCTGTCTCAGCAGCGTTCTGCTCTATATCAACTGCAACAGCTCTGCCTGCTCCAAGAAGCATCGCTCCAATAGAGAGAATACCGCTTCCGCAGCCCATATCAAGAAGCTTGTCGCCCTCTGCAAGGCTCTTCTCGAGAAGTTCAAGGCAAAGTCTTGTAGTATGATGCTGTCCTGTACCAAAGCTTGAAGCAGGATCTATCTCAAGTATGATACGCTTTCCGTCATCGTTGTATTCCTCCCATGAGGGCTTGATGACAAGCTTTTCTCCTACTTTAAGAGGCTTGAAATACTGCTTCCAGTTGTTGGCCCAGTCCTCCTCACGGATACTTGAAAGCTCTGCTTCAAGCCGGCCGTATTTGCCTTCCTTGTCGGCAGACTTAAGCTCCGCAAGCATACTGCGGATAGAACTAAGCATATCCACACCCTGCTCATTTGACGGGAGATATACTGTTATACAGGTCTCGCAGTGTGAGAGTCCCATAAGATCCTCATCAATGTAATCCCACTGACCGTTCTTATTTTCAAGGAACTCATTGAAATCCTCTGCATCCTGTACAGCAAATCCCTTGATACCTATATCCATGAGACGTGCCGTCAGCAGCTCTATTGCCTCAGTGGAAGTATAGATATTTACTTCTGTCCATTCCATTTACTATTCTCCTTAACCGCATAAATGCATGAGGTAGACAAGAAGATCTCCCTCATCGACTTTTCCATCGCAATTTATATCTGCTGCCTTCTGCTCTTTTTCACTGAGTACTGATATTCCCTCAGGAAGATTTTTTATACAGCGGATATATTCGCTAAGAAGGCTCATATCATACAGGTCCAGCTTATCGTCACCGTTGATATCGCCCTTTGTATTCTCCTCGGAATCTGTTGTCTCTTTGAGACCTTCCATTTTTACCCAGCCGACCATTCCGTCGCTGTTTTCGATAAGACCGTAGTCACCGCTGAGAGCGGATATCTTTGCTACATATCCGGTAAGCATGGATGTTCTTTCAAGAGCGCCTTCCGCAGGCTGTCCGTAAACTACAGATTCGCCCTCACCCTCATAGTAATACTCAACAGGCTCTTCAAGCACCCTGACAGGCTCAGTTGAAAGAGCTATTGTTGTAGTCGCTACTGTAGTTGTTGTAACTGTAGTAGTGGTGGTCGTAGTGGTCGTTGTTGTTGTGGTTGTTGTAGTCTGAGCAGCAGGACCATTGAACTTTGCAGGCGGATTCTTGCACTTCAATGCCCAGTACTCATTTCTTCCTGCTATTGTATAGTTGGCATATATAAGACCTGCTCCCTTCGCAGGGTCGATCATATAGATATCATCGCCCACAACGCCTTCAATATATACCCAGTGATGGCCGTTAACGTTAACTATAACATGAGTTCCTTCCTCCATCATCTTCTTAAGCTCAGAAGCAATGCCATGCTTGTCCGAGCTCTTCAGATAAGAATCCTTGATGAAGGTCACTGAGGGTATTATCTTGGTTATGGTTCCCCAGCTTGCAATGCCTCCGCCGCTTGAAAAGCCATTGAGCTTTGTATAGGCTTTGGCAAGAACTCCGGGATTGAATTCCTCAACACTGGATATACCCAGATTTTTCAGTGCTGCACTGTCGAGTGAATCTGATGCTCTCGCCATTATCGACAGGGATGTTATAAGACAGCCTGAACGTGCGATAGTTGTATTGCCCATAGGGACACTTCCCCAGCGAGGGTCAAGCTGGCTCCATGTGTGGTAGTCCTCAGCGGCACTGAATGTACTTATTGGTCTCAGAGCTTGCCCTGCTGCTCCTAAAAGAAGAAGCAGGGATAAAATTACTCCGATAATATCATTTTTTATTTTAGTATGCATAATTACCTCCAGATCAGTTTGCGGCGGTCGTTATGCGTCTCTTTTTCTTTGTTTCTCTGTACGCATTGTATGCGTTTATATATTCGGCTATAGCCTTCTGTTTATCTGTCTCTGTCAGGACAACTCCGCCGTATTCAGCCTCATCAAAAAGATGAGCTGCTTCATATATGTCCGCTCCTGAGATCTCCATTACCTTTTGTGCGGCCTCATGAGAGGTATATACGTCACGGATATTGTATAACTTGCATATACGCTGCATTATCTTCCGGACTGTCTCATTCGCACTCTTTTTCCTGCTTCTTGCAAGGAAGAAACGGTGGGACAGTGTGGGATAGAGCAGTATAAATACAATTAGCATCACAAGTAATCCGAGCAGGAATAGTCCAGCTGTCATAAGAGTCTGTGCAAGTGTTCTCTTTGTCTCTTCCGGAGCTGAATCTCCTAATGTCGGTTCAAAATATGTCCATCCATAGCCTCTGATGTACAGCTCAGGGTATGCGTGAGCATGCTGAGGTGTGATAACATAATCTACATCCTGGAATTCTCCGGCGCCTGAAAACGGCTCCGACATACTGAAGCCTTCACAGTATCTTGCAGGTATTCCTGCTGCCCTTGCAAGCAGGACCATAGCTGTTGCGTACTCAACGCAGACTCCTCGTTTAGTCCTGAAAAGGAAGCTTTCTACATTTTCTCCCACACTCTTCATATACTTGGTGTCGTATACAAAATCATTATTGTAGAAATAAAGCTCTATTGCTTTTGCCTTTTCATAGTCTGTATCAAGACCCTCAGTTATCTCCATTGCAAGATCATAGATCCTGTCACTGTCACCGTAATCAAGATAATCCTCAAAATTACGGTACTCTTTTCTCTCTTCATCAAGAGAATCTGCTCTCAGTGCAAGGTCGGAATTAATTGAAAAATCCCCCTCGGTGTAAAAAAGAACATCCGAGGCATCACGGAGCAGTTCAACATAATCTGCCTGTGATACGGCATTCAGGATACCAAGATTTGTAGGATCTGCAAAGAACACATCGGACATATATCCGAAAGTGATATTGTAGAATCTGTCGAATTCTCCCGAGCTCCTTATAAGTCCGGTCTCCATGTATTCAAGGGGATCATCAGTAGACTTATCTATTATGGATGTCATTCCCTCAGGTACAGGGGCATACTTTGTTTTTCCGGAATATACCGAATAAAGCTTTACCTCTTCCTCCTCCGGGATATAAACCTTACTGCCCACAAACTTTGTGAGCCCGTATTTCTCAGCGAAACTGCTGTCAAGTTCGGCAGCTTTGAGGATATTCTCGGTAAGCTCTCCGGGAGTTTCAACTTCAGCCGGCAGCCATCTGTAGGACATCAGCTGATTTCTTTCCCTTTCGGATGAACTCCATACATCGGACGAGTAATCATATGATGTGAACGTGGAAGTCTTCAGGTGAAGATCTTCATTCGCCTTCGCATAATAAAGCGTAGTGTTATTCGTTACATCACGATACTGACTTCCTGAACTGGTATCTCTGAATACGCTCAGCATTGATACCAGTCTATCGGTGAATCGTTCAGCGGAGATCATAGATTCCAGCACTGAACGGTCTGTGTCAACAGTTGGTTTTGGTACAAGTGATGCGATAACTGCAAACACCAGTGTAAATATTCCAACTGACCGCCACGTTTCTCCCTTAGCCACAAGTACAGTCTTCTCGTCGCTTTTCAGCTGCCGGAAATAAACCATCAGCACTATGTACATCATCGAAAGAACAATGACGAAGGGTATTGGCATGGTCTCATTTTCTTTACCGTATATTGCAAACGGTATTATAAAGACCAGAAAACTCATAAATATCCTGTAGCGGATCCTTGTGAAATAATATATGACCGAGCCCATGAATATCATGAAAAGCAGATAAACTGCCATCGTGAACCATTTATTGTAGTCCAGGGCGATCTGAGGCGTGATGAACCATACTCCAAACGGCACATTATAGTCCACCGAGCCCTTCTCAATACATATACTTGCAGCTATGAAGAACATCGTTCCTACAAAGCAGTAAGCAATGCCTCCAAGCAGCTTGTGCTTATTCATGTAGTCAAACAGTCTGAAAAGTAAAAATCCCAGAACAAGCGAAATGGCTCCATAGAAAAAAGCAAGCTTATCACGGTAATGATACATTATCGACATCATTACTATTACGGTATATATCAGCACAGGATCACACAGATATTTTAAAGCAAATCTTTTCATACCTGTCTCTTTAATTTCTGTTTCTCGCATATTTTATACCTGTTTAAAATCATTATCTTCATCCAGATACCAAAGATCTGCGTCTCCTCTGTAGGTATCTGTAATATACGGAACAATTATGCCGAGAGCTCCGTTTCCGGAGAAACGTTCTGTTACAGCAGAAAATGCTCCCGAGGGATCCGTTGTTGCGACTACGCAGGCGCAGACATTGCTGCCAATGCTGTTCACATCTATTCTGTATCCGGGTACAACCTTTACAGAAAGTACCTTCAGCAGCAGATTATCAACATAATCAGGATTATCTACACTCTCAACTATAACCCTGTTTCCGCCGCCGCAGTATGCAAAATTACAGGCTATACCCTGCTTCACAAGCGAACGGAGAAGTCCGAATACAGACCTTAAGAGCTGCTCTTCAACAACAACTGCCTTCTGCGGATCAGCATCTGTACTCCTGTAAAGATCCAGGATCAGCATCGGCTGTACAGAGGACACTGCTTCATCAAGCCTTACCATAAGCTTATCCTTTTTTGAGGAAAGCTTCCAGTTAACTCTCTTCAGCGGGTCTCCCTGAACATACTCTCTGTGCTCATAACCGGGAGCTGAATTTACAGAATACAACATCGAAGAATCATTATCCTCTTCCTCATCGTTGGTCATGACTACATCGGCAAGCTGCCGGAAAAGCTGTGATGACGGCTTTATATCCGGGATTTCCGGGATAACTCCTATAGATATAGGATCTATCGCAACACTCTTTACCTTCAGCTTTAAAAATCCGAGAAAGCCGCATGTGCTCACACGTCCGACGGATATCTCACCATTTCCGCCTGTTTTAGCCGGGACACGGTAAGTAAATTCCTTCTCGTCCTCGAAGAGAAGAGAAAGATGATAGTTGACCCTGCTTTTCTCAAAGACCTCCGATGCTTCGGGAGCTATCTCAATGATCGCAAACGGGAAACGGCCTCGCTTTTCAACAGTCATCGTGACTTCAAGTTCGCTGCCCTTCTTTACAAAGGCATCACTGTCTATCCTGATGTTCACCCTTTTTCTCGCAGCTACTGCAATGATTATTGAAATCAGAGGTGCTACGATAAGGAATGTTATCAGTACAACGCCCATCTGGCCTTCGATGTAAAAAGCAAAGATGTATACCAGAAACGCTATGGCAGCTACACTTATATATGTACCGAGCTTTCTTATCATTGTCCGCTCATGGATGGAACATTATTAGACGCAAGTAAATGCTCCACATATTTTTCATTAGTTCCGAAAGCCGTTTTTCCCTGCGGAGATAATATTATCCTGTGGGAAAGAACCGAAACTGCTACATTCTTTACATCATCCGGAGTAGCATATTCTCTTCCGTAGATATAGGCAAATGCCTTTGATGCCTTATAGAGCGCTATGCTTCCTCTCGGACTTATTCCGAGGACAGTATTGCGGTCGCCTCTTGTCAGAGTTACAAGGCGGACTATATAGTCCTTGACCTGATCGGTAACTCTTATTCTGCGTACCTCATCCTGCATGACAAGTATCTCCTCGATATCAAGAGCAGGCTCTTCTATATTTGCTATAGGATTACGGAGCTCCGTCCTTTCAAGTATCCTGAGTTCTTCTTCCGGAGTAGGATATCCCATTGAAAGTTTCATGAAGAATCTGTCCATCTGAGCCTCGGGCAGGTGATATGTTCCGTAGGTCTCTACAGGATTCTGTGTTGCCAGAACAAGAAACGGCCTCGGCAGCTTGTGAGTTACTCCGTCAAGACTTATCTGTCTCTCCTCCATTGCTTCAAGCAGAGCTGACTGTACCTTCGGCGAGGCACGGTTTATCTCATCAGCAAGCAGGAAATTACACATTACTGCGCCGTCACGGTAAACAAATTCCCCTTTTCCGGAATCAAGCATCGTGAATCCGGCAATATCTGACGGCATAACATCAGGAGTAAGCTGTATCCTGTTGAATTTGCCGCCTACAGAACGTGACAGTGCGGTTATGAGCTGAGTTTTGCCGACTCCGGGAACATCCTCAAGCAGGACATGGCCTTCGCAAAGCATTGCGGCAATAAGCTTGATAACTGTATCATCTTTTCCGACAATGACCTTTCCGACTGACTCGGCAAGTTTTTCAATATTCTTATTCATTAATAATACCTCGTAAAAAATATCATGAGATTCTACTCAAAGAATATTATATCATAAAAAACCAATTACTGCAAGTGAAATATATGTGAAATATGCGCCCTAAACATCGTGATTTCTCACAAATTTTAAGGCGCATATTTGTATTTTTTGACAGTAGTCACATTTTTACCACAATTCCGATGCGGATTCCTCTTTCTTCTTTTTAACAAATAGTACAATAAGTATAACTATCGGCACAATAACGAGAAGCAAGCCTCCAATGAATACAAGTACATTTGCAAAGCCGATTTTTCCGTCACGAACCATAAGGTCGCCCAGATCCATAGCCTTCATTTCACCGGTTGCGAGAAAATCATCTCTGATCTTCTTGTAATCAGAGTCATTCGGCTGTTTCATAAGCTTTCCCTCGATCTTAAAATGTATATCCGGAACATTGGAAAAGTCACCGGTCCTCACTGCCTTGTTGTAGTAGTTTACGCACTCCTTTGCAGCCTTGTCCGCTTCCTCGATCTTTTTCTTGTCAGCTGTTGCGTAAATGAAGTAGAATCTGTCATAGAGCAGATCCTTATTTTCGTCTTTCAGCGCCTCGATCATATCCTCTCTCTTCATATCGAGAACAAGATAATAATTTGTGTTTGTCTTTCCGGTCGGTATTCCGAAAGTAGCGTTTGTCTGCTCATAAGTTGCAAACGGTCCCTGAATGAAAAAGACTTCTCCCTCAGCAAGCGCAGGATCACGGAAATCATTCTTCTGTGAATCTGAAACATCGATCGTCTTACCGCTGATAAGACATTTCACATCGCTGAATCCGGCAACAGAAAGTCCAAGTCCCATTGCCATAAGAACTATCATAAATACTATTTTTTTAAGATTATCCTGTACCATTTTATCCACCCCTACTTAATAAAAAAGCGCAGTCCGTTCAAGGAGCTGCGCTTTTTCAATTAAAATTACTTCTTGATCATGTTAGCGATCTCATCTGCGAAGTTGTCTTCCTTCTTCTCGATGCCTTCGCCTCTCTCGTAGCGAACTACTTCAACTACCTTGATAGAACCGCCGAGCTTCTTAGCCTCTGCATCAACATAGCCCTGAACTGAGAGCTTGTCGTCCTTAACGAAGGACTGCTCAAGGAGGCAGTTTTCTGTGTAGTACTTGCCAACCTTACCCTCAACGATCTTAGCACGAACCTGCTCAGGCTTGGATGCCATCTTAGGATCCTCAGCCATCTGAGCCATCATGATCTCCTTCTCCTTCTCGATAACTTCAGCAGGAACCTGCTCACGGTTGAGATAAGGAGCATTAAGAGCTGCAGACTGCATAGCAACATCCTTACCGATAGCAGCTACCTGATCTGCTGCGAGATCTGTATCCATCTTTACAAGAACACCGATGCTGCCGCCGTTGTGGATGTAAGAAGCAAGAGCACCCTCAAGTCTTACGAAACGACGGATAACGATATTCTCTCTGATCTTCATACCAGCAAGCTCTGTAAGAGCGTCGCCTACTGTACCTGTACCGCCAACGATCTGCTCAGCCTTGAGAGCCTCTACGTCAGCAGGGTTCTTAGCGATGATTGTCTTTGCTACGTTTGCAACGAAGTTTCTGATATCATCTGTGTTAGCAGCGAAGTCAGTCTCAGTGTTTACTTCGAGGAGAACACCAACGTTACCCTCAACAACTGCTGTAACAACGCCCTCAGCAGCAGCTCTGCCGCTCTTCTTAGCCTGTGTAGCAAGTCCTTTTTCTCTGAGGAATTCGATAGCCTTGTCCATATCGCCGTCGTTAGCCTCGAGAGCCTTCTTACAGTCCATCATTCCAACGCCTGTGGACTTCATGAGTTCCTTTATTTCTGCAACGGAAACCTTTCCCATTGTGATTACCTCCTATTAAATTGTAATATAATATCTGCAAAAACCCGAATGGTCAGTTCGGGTTTTTGATTATGGTTCTGTGATTATTCAGCGTCAGCCTCTGCCTCAGCAGATTCCTCTGCAGGAGCCTCCTGAGCCTCAGCGATGTCAGCTGTGTCGTCGCCCTGTCTGCCTTCGATGATAGCGTTAGCAACTGTGCCAGCGATAAGCTTTACAGCTCTGATAGCATCATCGTTACCGGGGATAACGTAGTCCACTTCATCAGGATCGCAGTTTGTATCAACGATAGCAACTATCGGGATACCGAGCTTCTTAGCCTCAGCTACAGCGATCTTTTCCTTGCGGGGATCAACGATAAAGAGTGCTGCGGGGAGCTTCTTCATTGTCTTGATACCGCCGAGGAACTTCTCGAGCTTTTCGATCTCGAGGTTGAGCTTTACAACTTCCTTCTTAGGGAGAAGAGCGAATGTGCCATCCTCTTCCATTGTGTGGAGCTGCTCAAGTCTCTTTATTCTTGTCTGGATGGTCTTGAAGTTTGTGAGCATACCGCCAAGCCATCTTGCGTTTACATAGTGTGCGCCGGCTCTTGTAGCTTCTTCCTTAACAGAATCGCCAGCCTGCTTCTTTGTACCTACGAAGAGAACTTCGCCGCCCTGTGCTGACAGGTCACGAACGAAAAGATAAGCTTCTTCAAGCTTCTTAACTGTCTTCTGA
>DFHF01000044.1 GCA_002371825.1 Ruminococcus flavefaciens
AACAAGGATATGCAGGAGGATAAAGAGGCTATCTTCGATGCAGTTGACAATGTAAAGCTCTGCGTAAAGACCTTCACTCCCATGCTCTCGACCATGAGAGTGCTTAAGGACAACATGAGAAATGCTGCTGCAAAGGGCTTTATAAATGCCACTGACTGTGCTGACTATCTTGTAAAGAAGGGAATGCCCTTCCGTGACGCATACAAGATAACAGGTACTCTCGTTGCAAAGTGCATAGAAAAGGGACTTACTCTTGAGACCCTGCCCATAGAGGAATACAAGGCTATGACAGATACATTTGATAATGATGTATACGAAGCTATCAGCCTTGATACCTGCGTAAGAGAGCGCAAGTCCGAGGGCGGACCTTCACCTGACGCTGTCAGGGAGCAGATAGCACTGGCAGAATCCCGTCTCGGAGAGCTGCTGGGCTGATGAAGAAAAAGGACCTTATATTCACTTTGGGCCTTTCGATACTCATGGGAGTTATCTGGGTGCTGGGAGTTCTTGCAATGGGACTCTGGATACCGGTAAGACCTAAGGCATATCTTTTCTGGTTCGTGGGGATAGTCCTGCTGACGCTGGTCATAAGCGTATGGCACTCAATGAAGGAGGACGAATCCGACCTTAATGACCCGAAAAGACAGAAGTATATCAGAAAGACCTCAAAGAAGAAGAAAAAGAAGAAAAAATAAGAACGGAGGAATCCCAATGTCAGTAAAAGTATATATAGACGGACAGGAGGGCACTACAGGCCTTAAGATACTGGAGAGATTCGAGGGCAGGAATGATATCGAGCTGCTCCGTATCAGCGAGGATAAGAGAAAGGACTCCGCAGAGAGAGCAAGACTTATAAATATGTCTGATTACACCTTCCTCTGCCTGCCTGATGACGCAGCAAGAGAGGCAGTGTCCTTTGTGGATAACGATCATGTCCGTATCATTGATGCCTCTACCGCTCACAGAACAAATCCTGCATGGGCATATGGCTTTCCGGAGCTTTCTCCTGAGCACAGGGAGAAGATACGCACATCAAACAGAGTTGCAGTGCCCGGATGCTATGCCAGCGGTTTTGCATCAATAGTTTATCCCCTTGTAAACAACGGTATCATCCCGGCTGACTTCCCTGTATTTGCCTATGCAACATCAGGCTACAGCGGAGCAGGCAAGAAGGCTATCGCAGTATATGAGGGCGATGATAAGCCATTCGAGTTCAATAGTCCCAGACAGTACGCACTCTCACAGCAGCACAAGCACCTGCCGGAGATGAAGGCTGTTTCAGGACTTGAATATACACCTATGTTCAACCCCATGGTATGCGACTATTTCAGCGGAATGGTAGTAAGTGTACCGGTGCAGACAAGGACTCTCCCGAAGAAGTTCACAGCTGAGCAGATACATGAGATGTATGCCAAGCATTATGAGGGAGCAAACATGATAGAGGTAATGCCTCTTATGTCTGCAGATGAGCAGAAGAGCTTCTTCCTTGCATCAAACACACTTAGCGGACAGAACAAGATGCAGGTATTCGTATTCGGAAACGATGAGCAGGTACTTCTCTGCTCAAGACTTGATAATCTTGGAAAGGGCGCAAGCGGTGCAGCTGTACAGTGCCTTAATATAATGATGGGAATAGATGAAACAACGGGTCTGGTCTGAGACTGAACTTTAATGGAAAAGGCTTTTTAAATACAAGGATGGATATAAAATTTGCTCTCATAGCTTGTGACACAGAAAAAAGCAGCTTGTAAAAAAGTGCCTGAAACTTGGTTCAGGATAGCCCCCGTAAACAGGAGGTATGATTATGCATAGCAAAACCTTGAGAGAACTATATGAATATGACCTTATTCCGGATGACGGACTGAACTTCCCTATAGAGGAGTGGTTCAATGCCGTTATGGAGAAAACTGAGGATAAGCTTACAGTATCCGACGTCAGCCGTATGCTTAGACAGAAGATATTCTCAGTGGTAGCAATAAACAGAGCTATAGAAATGCTGAAGGAGGATATCTTCATCGGCGAGATGTATGAGGGACAGCTCATGGCAAACCTCTGCAACGCAAAGGAGAAGTACCTCTGCAAGAGATATGACGATATAAGACCTATACTTAAGGACGCAGAGCTCAAGGCTCTCGCACATCAGTGGTCATGCGAAGAGGATAAAGCAGAATTTCTCCGCACCGTTGAGGACTTTATAAAGAAAGTAAGCACTGATAAGTAAGCAGTGCAGAGGCGGCATTCTGCCGTCCGTGAATAACATAAGCTAACAGCTAATGGCTGAAAAAGGAGAATAAACCATGGAACTTAAACCCGTAAAGAATGTGACATTCGTTGAGGGCGGAGTATGTGCCGCTAAGGGATTCCGTGCAAACGGCATACAGTGCGGACTTGCTCATGCAGGCGCAACGGTAACAGCAAAGAAGAACGACCTTGCTCTTATCGTAGCTGATACAGAGTGTACAGCAGCCGCTGTATATACCACAAACAAGGTAAAGGGCGCTCCTATCCTTGTAACTAAGGAGCATCTCAAAAACGGCAGGGCAAGAGCAGTTATCGTGAACTCCGTAAACGCAAACACCTGCAATGCAGACGGCGTGGAGAAGGCAAACATGATGTGCGAGCTTGCTGCAAAGGAGCTTGGCATTGACCCTGAGGACGTTATCGTAGCCTCCACCGGAGTTATCGGTCAGGTGCTTCCCATCGAGCCTATCGCAAACGGTATGAAGTCCCTTGCAGAGGGACTTACCTACGACGGAAATCCCCGTGCTCTTGAAGCAATAATGACTACCGATACCCGCAAGAAGGAGATAGCCGTACAGTTTGAAATGGGCGGCAAGACCTGCACAATGGGCGGTATGCTCAAGGGCAGCGGTATGATTCACCCCAACATGGCAACAACCCTTACATTCATTACAACTGACGCTGCTATCTCTGAGGAGCTCGTTCAGAGAGCACTCAGCGACGTAGTAAAGGTAACTCTCAACCGTGCCAGCGTTGACGGAGACACCTCCACAAACGATATGGTATGCGTAATGGCATCCGGAAGCGCAGGAAACAAGCCTGTAACAAAAGAGGACGAGGAGTTCGAGAAGTTCCAGAACGCTCTCTATGCTATAATGATGAACCTTGCAAGAATGATGGCAAGGGACGGCGAGGGTGCTACAAAGCTCATCGAGTGTGCAGTTTCAGGCGCTGAGACAGAGAAGATAGCTGAAACTGTTGCAAAATCCGTTATATGTTCAAGCCTGTTCAAGGCTATGATATTCGGTCAGGACGCTAATGCAGGACGTATCTACTGTGCAATAGGCTATTCCGACGCTGATTTCGATATAAACAAGGTCGATGTCGATATGGCTTCCGAGGCTGGAAGGATCGCTCTCGGCAGAAAGGGATGCCTTGTTGAATTTTCCGAGGAAGAAGCAGCAAAGATACTGAAAGAAGAAGTCATCGAGGTTATCATCAGTCTTGGAAACGGTCCCGGAAGTGCTGTAGCATGGGGCTGTGACCTGACATACGATTACGTTAAGATAAACGGCGATTACCGTTCATGAGGCAGTATCCATGAGCGAAAGGGAAAAGGCAAAATTTGAGAGAAAGACCGCTCCCATGATAATGCCGGGTGAGAAAGTGCTCTGGACAGGCGGAACTCTGAAAAAGTCCTCAATGTGGGAGCGAAAAGCGGGGTTCATGAGGCTGTTCTATATAATACCGGGAGTGCTTTTCGCAATAGGAGCTGCGGTCATCATAGTTTCTCTGCTTACAGATGATACAGAAACCGCAGTAATAGCACTGCTGTTTTTCGGGATAATGGGACTGCTCTTCTGCATGGGCATAAGAGGCTCCTACGCAGCTGCCGCCTATGCTGTTACGGATAAGAGATTCATTATCGTGGATAAAGCAAGCAGCCGTTCTTATGATATAGGCAGGATAGTAAACGTCAGGTATCTTGAATCAAAGCGCAATATAGGATTTATTGATTTTATGATATACGAAAGAGGTCAATATACTATGCGTGGTGTTGAGGACCCAAAGTCAGTCAGCGAGCTGATATGCAGGACAGCTTATGAAGCTGGTCAGGCTGTGAATAATATGCAGCAGGGATATTGATGATATAATAAAGCCGGAGGAAAGTTTATATCTTCCCTCGGCCTGGCCTACAGGGTCATTCCCATAAATCCAGCCGTAATAAGGCTGAACACAAAACAATTATCAGGAAGTGTGAATCAATGGAAAAGATATCAAATCAGGATAAGTCACAGGTGCTCATAGATGCCCTGCCATACATCCAGAAGTATAATAATAAGATACTCGTTATAAAATACGGCGGAAATGCCATGACAAACAAAGAGCTCAAGGACGCTGTTATGACAGATATCGTGCTGCTCTCTCTCGTAGGAGTAAAGGTAGTGCTGGTACACGGCGGCGGCCCTGAGATAAACGATATGCTTAAGAGACTGGGGATCGAGAGCAAATTTGTCAACGGTCTGAGATATACCGATGATGCTACAGTAGATGTAGTAAAAATGGTGCTCTCCGGCAAGGTAAACAAGGAGTTGGTACAGCTTCTTGCACAGCACAAGGGCAGTGCAGTAGGACTCTGCGGAATCGACGGCGAGATGCTCATGGCTGAGAAAAAGACCACAGACGACGGTCAGGACCTTGGCTGGGTAGGCGAGATAACAAAGGTCAACACAAAGCCTATCCTTGATGCTCTCAACAACGGCAATGTACCTGTTATCGCAACTGTTGCAACAGACAGTGAGGGCAATACATACAACATCAACGCAGATACTGCCGCAGCAAGAATAGCTGCTGAGCTTGGCGCTGAAAATCTTATCCTTATGACTGATATTGCAGGTCTTCTCCGTGATAAGGATGATCCTTCCACACTTATCCCTGAGGTAAATGTCAGCGAGGTGCCTTTCCTTAAGAGACAGGGCATAATCTCCGGCGGAATGATACCTAAGATAGACTGCTGCGTTGAGGCAGTAAGACGTGGAGTTCACAAGACTGTTATCATTGACGGAAGAGTTCCGCACTCCATACTTATAGAGATACTTTCAAACGAGGGTATCGGTACACAGTTCACATAATTGACTAATACACAAAAAATTTACTGAATTTATTGTGCAAATTATTGATTTTAACAGCAAAACAGCGTTATAATTATAGTGTGTTTTGATTTAAAGAGTAGGTCTGCGAGAGGCCAGACCTGTCCCATAGGAGGAATAAAAAATGAATAATAATGAGAAAACTATCCAGAAATTTAATAACCATGTGGTACAGTCCTACGGAAGGTACCCTCTTGCTATGAAAAAGGGACAGGGAAGAAGATGTGTTGACGAAGACGGTAAGGAGTATATCGATCTCGGAAGCGGTATAGGCACCAATTCCCTGGGTTACTGCGACGAAAAATGGGCAGATGCAGTGTGCGCTCAGGTAAGGACGCTGCAGCACAACTCAAATTACTATTATACTGAGGTACAGGCTGAGTTCGCAGAAAAGCTCTGCGAGACAGCTGGATATAAGTCGGTATTCTTTGGAAACAGCGGCGCAGAGGCTAATGAGTGCGCCATCAAGACAGCAAGGAAATATAGCTTTGATAAATACGGCAAGGGCAGACATAATATAATCACTCTCGTTAACTCCTTCCACGGAAGAACTATCGCCACCCTTTCCGCTACAGGTCAGGATGTGTTCCATAATTACTTCTTCCCCTTCCTTGAAGGATTCATAAACGTAAAGGCAAACGATATCAGCGACCTGAAGGAAAAGCTCGATGATACAGTATGTGCTGTTATGATAGAGTATGTTCAGGGAGAGGGCGGCGTAAATGTCCTCCAGCAGGATTTCGTTGACGCTATATATGAGCTCTGCGCTCAGAAGGATGTGCTCGTTATCGCAGACGAGATACAGACAGGAGTAGGCAGAACAGGAAAATTCCTGGCCGGAGACCACTTCGGCAGGAAGGCTGATATAACAACTCTCGCCAAGGGTATTGCAGGCGGCATACCAATGGGTGCCTGCCTTATGAACGAAAAGTGCAGCGGAGTCCTTACAGCAGGAACTCACGGCTCGACCTTCGGCGGAAATCCGATCGCCTGCGCCGGAGGACTTGCAGTCCTCGACAGGATAAATTCAGACGGCTTCCTTGATAAGGTCGCTGAAAAAGCAGGATACATAAAGAAAGAATTAGAAAAATGCAGTGAGGTAGCTTCTGTAACAGGCCTGGGACTTATGGTAGGCATAAGCCTTAAAACAAAGAAAGCCGGAGATGTTGCAAAGGAAGCACTCAACAGGGGACTGCTCGTACTGACAGCAAAGGAAAAGGTAAGACTTCTTCCTCCGCTGACCATTTCAGATGATGAGCTCAGGGACGGACTTAAAATATTGATGGAAATACTGGAGGAATGAACATGGAGATAACAGTAGCATCAAGAGGAAACAGATATACCGTAGAAGACAAAAACCAGAGGACTATCTATACCATAAAGAAGAAGGGCTTCGGTCAGCGATATATCATACTGGATATGAATAACTATAACCTGTATACTCTTATCCAGACCGGAGACGAGAGAAGACCTTTCTTCACTATCGTCCTCAATGACGACACCTTCCTGAAAATGGAATGCAAGTCCATGTTCCTTGACCCGACTATAACCGCAGTCGGAAAGAATATGAAGTATGAGCTCCGCAGCAAGGACAGGAAGAATTTTGAGATAATCTTCAACGATAATAACGTCGGAAAGCTTGAGACCAAGACCGGCGTAACAGGGGATCTTCAGTATGATATAGACATCGATAACAAGGCTTTCGATGACTATATCCCGCTTTTCGCTGTTGCTGTAGACAGAGCCTTCGGCGAAATGAATAAGACGAAATAACACCCACGAAAGGATAAATATAATGAAGCACTTACTTAAAATGCTGGATCTCAGCACAGAAGAGATAATCGATATACTGAACCTTGCCGATCAGCTCAAGTATGAACTGAAGCACGGCATCCCGCATCCTCACCTCAAGGGCAAGACACTGGGAATGATATTCCAGAAGGCTTCTACCCGTACCCGTGTATCCTTTGAGACAGGTATGTACCAGCTGGGCGGATACCCGCTGTTCCTCTCCTCAAATGACCTCCAGATAGGCCGTGGAGAGCCGGTACAGGATACAGCCCGTGTACTTTCACGCTACCTTGACGGCATAATGATCCGTACCTTCGAGCAGAAGGAAGTAGAGGATCTTGCTGAATATGGCAGCATCCCGATAATCAACGGCCTCACAGACTTCTGTCATCCCTGTCAGGTACTGGCAG
Source organism: Ruminococcus flavefaciens (assembly GCA_002371825.1). Taxonomy (GTDB): domain Bacteria; phylum Bacillota; class Clostridia; order Oscillospirales; family Ruminococcaceae; genus Ruminococcus; species Ruminococcus flavefaciens_L. The sequence goes on from DFHF01000044.1 coordinate 7,313, forward strand.
ACCTTATGACTATCCGTGAGTTCAAGGGCAGCTTTGACGGCCTTAAAATGTGCTTTATCGGTGACGGAAACAATATGGCCAACTCACTTATCGTCGGCGGACTTAAAGTCGGCATGAGCGTTTCTATCGCTTGCCCTGACGACTACCAGCCCCCTAAGGAGATACTTGATTTTGCCAAGGAGTACGGCGATAAGTTCCAGATGACAAATGTTCCCGCAGAGGCTGCAAAGGACGCAGATGTCCTCATTACAGACGTATGGGCTTCCATGGGACAGGAGGGCGAAGCTGAAAAGCGTAAGAAGGCATTCGCCGGATATCAGATAAATGATGACCTTATGGCTGTTGCTCATGAGGACGCAATGGTGCTCCATTGTCTCCCTGCACACCGTGAGGAAGAGATAACTGAGAAGGTATTCGAGGGCCACGCAAACGAGATCTTCGAGGAGGCAGAGAATCGTCTCCACGCTCAGAAGGCCGTTATGGTCAAGCTTATGGCAGACTGAGCAAGTGTTTGAAAAGCTGCATAAGGATATAGGTATACATAGGCGGACAGATTATTTCTGTCCGCTTTTAAATAATGATATGAGGGAACACGATGAAAGAGATAAGTATATTGTACAAGCCTGAGGAGATATACTCACTCAGAATATTATTTACAATATGCGGAGCGCTTTTGCTGTTTTTGCCGGTACATATACTTGGTATGAAGCTATGGGGCTGCTATGCACTGATATTTCTGGCGGCATTTGCGTTTCTGTTGTTTTATGTCGGATTCAAAAAAACAATAGTAAGATACGATGAGAGCAGAATATGCTGGAAATGGTTCTGGAAGAAGTATGACATAGAAATGTCAAGGGTAAAAAGCTTCAGCCATGCCATAAAGCGCTATCCAAGGAAGAATCATACAGAATACTGGGCGGAGCTCAAATTTAATATGAGCTATGGCGAAGGGGCACTGAAATATATCTGCCTGAGAGCGGAGCCGGAGATTGTATCCGGAGGAACAAATGACAAAGAAATAGAGGATACAGCTATAATCGAAATATATGAGCATTTTGCCAAGCTATACCCTGAAAAGGCAAAGGGAGAGATCAAATATGATAAGCATTGTATATAAAAGAGAATTCCTCTGCCAGCTGTTGACAGCTCAAAAAATGCAATCATAGGCGTATCGAGGTGATAAAATGAAAGACATAATATGGGGGATAATAGGCCTCATAATAGCCGCCGTGGGAGCGGTCTATCTTCTGAAACAGCTTCATTTAAAGAAGCATGGAAGAGTGGTGCTTGCGGAGGTCGTGAAGGTGACGGAGAAGAAAAAGAACACATATGTCCACACTCTCCGGTTCGAGCTTGACGGAAAGACTATCGAGCAGGACGACCGGACAGGCTACAGTCAGCCCTTCAAAGAGGGAGAAACTCAGCTGATCGTTATTGATCCCGAAAAGCCGGAGGAGTTCGAGTTTGAAGGTGACCTTAAAAAGAATATGACAATGGCAGGAGCACTGATCGCAGTAGCGCTGGTGTTCTCTCTGAGGTGGCTCATAATGGGTCTGAAATGAGCAGTGGCAAAATATACAAAAAACTGGAAATAATGTGATTATTCTTTTAGTTGACAAATGGCAAAACCCATGCTATAATATAAAAGTCGCTTGACGAGGTAAACGAAAAGTTGAAACGACAGCGATAAACAGCATCTTGAAAACCAAACAA
>DFHF01000053.1 GCA_002371825.1 Ruminococcus flavefaciens
GCACATTTCTTGACAATTCCATATTAATTAATATGATAATGCTATTTTTGATTATTGAATTGTGAATAATAAAGTTTCGAATATACACCATTCATTCCAATAAGCGAATCATGTGTTCCTATTTCCGCAACTTCTCCATCTTTCATCACAAGGATAATATCTGCATTTTTTATTGTAGAAAGTCGATGCGCTATTATAAAAGAAGTTTTCCCCTCAAATAGCTTGTCAAGTGCATTTTGAATAACCTGCTCCTTTCTTGTATCTATACAACTTGTCGCCTCATCAAGTATTATGATAGATGTATTTCGCATCAAAGCTCTTGCAATTGTAATAAGTTGTATTTCTCCCTGAGACATAGGGATATTATTATCTATAAATGTATCCAGTCCATTCGGCAAACCAAGAATATAAGCTTCTATCCCTATTTTTCTGCATATGGATAATATTCTTTCATCATTTGAATCATCTGAAGAAAATGCAATATTTTCACGTATAGTTCCATTAAACAGCCAATTATTCTGCAGCACAACCGAAATATTCTGACGAACACTTTCTCTTTTAACAGAGCTAATCGGAATACCGTCTATTGTAATGCGGCCTTTTGAAGGCTCATAAAACCGAAGCAGTAAATTAATAATAGTTGTTTTCCCAGCTCCTGTTTCGCCAACTATCGCAACTTTCTGTCCAGATTTTATATTTAAAGAAAAATCTTTAATTACATACTTATCAGTATCAGGATAACCAAAATAAACCTGGTCGAATAAAATATTTCCCATTATATTATCCGGCAGATCTTCTTTTTCTTTTTCATCTTCCTCTTCTTCTAAATCAAGAAAAGAAAATATTCGTTTTGATGCTGAAACAATAGCTTGAAATGTAGGCATAACTGCAGATATTTCTGAAACAGCTGATGAAAACAGTTGTGTATAAACAATAAATGCAGTTAACACACCTATGCTTATGCTACCTTTTATCATAAGAAAAATTCCAACTAATGCAACAGCAACATATGAAAAATTAGTTATGAAACCAAATAATGGAATCATCAAATCCGATATAAAAAGAGCCTTAAAATAATTATCAAACAAATTATTGCATATCTGTTTAAATTTGCTCTTCGATTTTTCAGCCGATCCGTATGCACTAATTATAACATATGAAGAAATACTCTCCTCTATATATCCATTCATTTCCCCAATATTAACTTGTTGTTCGTTATAATATTTATCTGAAATATTTGCAATTAAAAGTATCCCTATAAATCCTAATACTGTTGTTAGGACTACAACAATCGCCATGATCCAGTTTGAGGTAAACATTGCTATAAGCGTTCCAATAAATAAAATTATAGATGCAAAAATATTAATTACACTCTGATTCAAATTATCATTTATACTGTTTAAATTTGTAGTAATAAGAGAAATAATACTACCTTTTTTATCTGAAAATAAACTTTCGATTGGAATAGTTTTCATTTTTTGAAAAATATCCCCTCGGATTTTTTTCATCAATTTTTGTATCAGGTATGTGAATATAAGATAATTGGCAACATTAAACAATAAAGCTAATCCATAAATCACAGATAGTCTTATACCTAAATACAATACAAATGACATATCAATGTTACCATCTTTATTATCAGAAATATAGTCAATTAACTTTTCAAGTTTCCCCGGACCTATAACAGATAAAAACGCATTTAATAATGAAGAAATAAATGCGATAAAAAAAGCCAAACGATAATTTCTTATTCTTCGCCAATAATTCTGAAAAACTTTTTTTATCGTGTAATTATGAATATCAACTTCTTTATTGTGCATCGCTTCCTCCCCCTATATACTGAGATTCAGCCATCTGCTTATACAACTCGCTTGATAACATTAATTCATCGTGTTTACCAATCCCCATGCATTTTCCATCTTCAAGCAGCAAAATAACATCAGCATTCATAATTGATGTGATTTTTTGCGAAACTATTACTTTTGTCATATCTTTGTATTCACTTATCACATCAGAAATCTTCCTTTCTGTCATATAATCTAATGCAGAAAAAGAATCATCAAGTACAAGGATTTTTGGATTTCTCTGAAGTGCTCTGGCTATTGCAATACGTTGTTTCTGTCCGCCTGACAGATTATTGCCTGCCTGTTTTACTTCCGAATCGTACTTATTACTACTTGCTTCAATAAAATCTGATATCTGAGCATCTTCAGCGGCTTTGATCATTTCATTTTCATTTAAGCTGTATTCTCCATATAAAATATTATCTCTAATACTACCTGATAATATCATTGGTTTTTGTGTAACGTATCCAAAGCAACTATGTAATGCATTAAGATCATATTTTGTTATATCCGTTCCATCAATATATATATTGCCATAGGTGGTATCATAAAAACGCATCATTAAATTTAATAAAGTCGTTTTACCACTGCCAGTCGGTCCAATAATACCAATCGTCTGGCCCTTTTTAACAGAAAAACTTAATCCCCTTAGTATATCTCTATTCATTCCAGGATATCTAAATGAAACATTTTCAAAAATTATCTCGCCACTTTCCGGTCTTCTTACTATAGTTCCATTTTTTATTGATAAATCGTATGTTAAAACGTCTACAATACGATTACACGATACAAATGCCTTTGGAAAAGCCATAAGCACAAGAACCATCAATAAAAAACCAATTATTATTTGTGAGGAATACGAAGAGAACGCTATCATCTCAGAAAACAATTCCCTCTTCCTTTCAAAAGAAGAGTTATTAATAACATATGCTCCTGTAAAGTATATTATAAGCGACAAAAGATTCATCAAAAATGTTAATGCTGGAGTCAAAGGCTGCATAATGCGATTAACTTTCAAATAATCATCTGTTATTTTATTATTATCAGCACTAAATTTTTCGTTCTGATAATCAAATGCATTATATGAACGAATATATGCCGCTCCCTCTATCGCCTCATGAACGTCACGATTTATTTTATCATTAAGTTTCTGAATAGATGCATATTTGGGTGTTGTATACATTAATGTTAGGAATAAGGTTACACATACAATAATAATCGCTATCCACATTGACGCGGTCCACCAGATTACACTTCCAGATATTCTCCATAATCCCAAAGCCGCAACAATCGGCGCTTTGAACAAAGAAGTTATAATCAATATGTATACCATACGTATTTGTTCGACATCACTAGTAAGTCTTGTAATTATACTTGAAACCGAAAAATGATCCATATCTGCCGGCGAATACTCTATGACCTTATTATACAGATCTACGCTCAATCTTCTTGCAAGTGCAATTCCTGCTATAGTCGACAACCACCCTATTACAACTCTGATTAAAGCTGCACATATTGAATATAACAGCATGGAAACACAATTATGTGACACATCAGATATCGTACACCCCTGCTTTAAGGCTTCCTTTGTTATCATCGCCATACAATATGGGATCTGTATCTCAAAATAGGCTTGCAGACATGTAAGCAAAAAGCAAATTAATATAATTATTCTTTCTTTAGCACTCACTCTGCTTAAAATATAAAAAAACGATTTCATTTATTGCTCCTCATAAAACGTCACTTTCGTCCATCACTAATACAAATGTTTCAGTAAAAAAATTCAATTCAATACACAAACCAAATATTTTATATATAATCACAATCTAATGTACAAATCATTGTTACTTCTTTTTCCTTACTCATGCTATTACTTTATAAAAATCAAATAGAAAAAAACAAATAGAATAACTAATTAAATAACACATCGAATAATAAATCATTTTTAAAACTACCCGTAAACAAAACAGCTTTTTTATTATATCACTTTACCGGTGAGATGTCAAGTCTTCTGATTTATTTTTTAACATAACACAAAATCTTTCAATAAATCTTGGAGAAAGTACTTGCAATCTGAGCTGTTATGGGGGATAACAAAAATAAGTATGTACCATGACTTTGAGAGAACGGAGAAATCGTACATGAAAGTATTTAATACGAACACTGTGTTTGCCTGAAAAGCATTACATGGTTGATTTGAAGAAAAGAGTATCAGATATCAGGGAACTTGTGGATGCCGAATAATATTCACAATCAATCATGCAAGACAGTAGCAACAACGATTTATCACTGTTTCCAATACTCGTGCTATCTTCTACAAAAATCCAACACAAATATATTGACATTCATAATATGAAGGCTGCTGAGGAGTTTGCTGCACTTTTACAGCAAGGAGCTATCAAGCCAAATATTGATATTCTCTTTATGGCTACCACAGAGGCAGAAGCAGTTAAGCTGTTCGCTAATACATATCTTGCACTTCGTGTAAGCTACTTCAATGAGCTGGACACCTACGCAGAGGTCAAGGGACTTAAAACTGCAAATATCATCAGAGGTATATGTCTCGAACCTCGTGTGGGTGACTACTACAACAATCCTTCCTTCGGATACGGCGGCTACTGTCTCCCCAAAGACACAAAGCAGCTTCTTGCTAACTATCAGAACGTTTCTCAGAATATGATGTCCGCTATTGTTGAGTCCAACAGAACCAGAAAGGACTTTGTTGCTGACAGAGTTCTTGGAAAAGCAGGATATTACAGCTATGAGAATCACAATGAATTTGATAGAAGTAAGGAGAAGCCTGTTGTTATAGGTGTTTATAGTCTTACTATGAAGTCAAACAGTGACAATTTCCGACAGTCATCAATACAAGGTGGTATGAAGCGTATCAAGGCTACTCGACTGCTATAACGGTGAGATAGTCGCTCTTGAAATGCGTGACAACATGAAGAAAGAACTCTGTATAGATACCGAAAAACAGTTGCGTGAGAAGTACGGCAGGCTCGACGGAGCTATCCTTCACAGTGACCGTGGCTGCCAGTACACAAGCTAAGCTTTTCGCCGGGAACTTGTAACCAATGGGCTCATCCAAAGCCTCAGCGGTACTGCTCACTGCTATGACAACGCTCATATGGAGAGCTTCTTTGCCACATTGAAAAAAGAAAAGCTGTATCAGATACCTACATACCGAATGAAGCGTGAAGAGGTCAAAACTGTTATCTTCCGATACATCTTCGGTTACTACAACACACAAAGGATCAACAGCTTTAATGCAGGTGGTCTCCCACCTGTGACACTAAGAACTTCAAAGCAACTCTCTCATCACGCTGCCTGATATCTGCCTATCCAAGATTTTGGGTATTCTCCGACTGTACATTTCTTGACAATTCCACTCTGTTATAAGATCTGTGATCTGATCAACGGCATAGGCAATACCTGCATCACGGAGAGCTGCTTCGTTATGCTCATACTTTTCAAGCACACGCACAAATTTCTTCGGCAGCTCAACTCCGCACATTTTTACCATGCGTTCGATCTGCCTCTTATTTGCCACTGGCATGATACCTGCTTCAATGGGCACATCCACACCTGCGATCTGTGCCTTTTCATAGAAATCATAGAAATAGCTGTTATCCAGGAAGAGCTGTGTTATAAGATGATCTGCACCGCACTCGACCTTATATGGTAAAAGCAATGTGCAGATAATCTTGCGCTGGCACATCCAGGAAGGAACTATCGTGTTCCCGATAACCACCAATCCTCAGCACATGAAGGAAAACTTTGAGATTTTCGACTTTGAGCTGACCACCGATGAAATGGCTGAGATAAGAGCTCTGGACTGTGGAAAGCGTTTCTTCAATATGACGCTTGCAGAGCAGGAGGCAAACCTCGGAGCGTGGCATCCTGCGGACTGATACTTGAAAAATAATACACTCTATGGTACAATGTAACCACAGTTACTTTGTCGCAGAATGTATAGGAAGACTATAATGAATGCAAGAACATTCCTTATGATTGAGGTGAAGCCATGCTTGAAACTAACGAATTATATCTCACCGGGCTAAAAATCAAGTGGGACAAGATCGAGCGTTACAGCTATCTGAAAAAAATAGCGGCTATCAGGGAGCTTGATGAGTTGTCCTTCAATACGCCTGTCACGTTCTTTGTAGGCGAAAACGGCAGCGGCAAGTCCACTCTTTTAGAGGCGATTGCTGTTGCATACGGATTCAATCCCGAGGGCGGAACTCTAAATTACAGCTTTTCCACCTATGATTCGCACTCTGAGCTGCACGATGCTATGCGGCTGGTGCGCAGCTTCAATAAAGCCAAGTGGGGATATTTCCTCAGAGCAGAAAGCTTCTACAATGTGGCTACTGCCGAGGACTATTATTCAAAGATTCCGGGCTGTAAAAAGCCGCCGCAGGAATTCCACAAAAAGTCCCACGGTGAGAGCTTCCTCAAAGTTGTTCAGGATAGTTTCTATCCGAATGGTCTGTACATTCTCGACGAGCCGGAAGCGGCTCTGTCTCCACAGAGACAGCTTACACTTATGCTTGAAATGTCAAAGTGCGTGAAGAATGATTCACAGTTCATCATAGTTACTCATTCCCCTATTCTTCTGGGATTTCCCGGTGCGACTATCCTCAGCTTTGACGAGGGGAAAATTCAGCCCATAAACTATGAGGAAACTCAGAGCTACCAGATAACCAAAATGTTCATCAACGACCGCAAGCAGATATTGAGACATCTTTTTGAGGAATGAGACCTGACACCAAAAGCCGCAAAATATCAGGGCATTACGGACTTACGATGTTATAATGGAATCACACCAAGAGGCTGGTTAGTATCTGTTTGTATGCAGATTTTCGAGCTTTATTTGGTACAATATGCAAGGCTCTGTTACCTTACGGTAATGAGGTATGAAGAATAATCAACGCAAAACCGCACATTAGTCAATAAAAGTTTGTATACAATAACAAATTTTGTTTTCTGCTATTGACATAATGTCCGTTTCGTGATATTATATGCAACGGTGTTGCAGATCTTGTACGGCAGGAGGAGAACTGATGGCAAACCGCATTGAAGGCGTTACTGAAAAGCTTCTTGAACAGGCTATGAAAGAATTCCTTGAAAAAGGCTATACAGGTGCCTCACTGCGTACTATTGCAGAAAATGCAGGTACTACTCCACGTTCGGTGTATACTCGTTACGGGGATAAAGAGGGGCTTTTTTCCGCACTTGTTTTTGAATGTGCTGAAAAACTCAAGGCTATGTTCAGTTCGTATATGGATGAATATGACACAAAGCCTGTGGATGAGCAGAAGGACCTTTTTCACGATGACAGCTTCGATACAGAGTATAAGGACTATATCTCGCTGATAATAGACTATATATATGATAATATCGATGTGTTCAGACTTCTGATATGCGAAAGCGAGGGGACCTCTTTTGCCCGATATATAGACGAGATCGTTGCTGTTGATGAAAAGCACACCCTGATGTATATTGAACGGACAGGCAATGATGTTTTAAATTCCGGCAGAGCAACTCCTCAGCTGATACATCTGCTGTGCAGTTCCTATGTACACGGTTTTTTTGAATTCGTCCGCCATGATATGGAAAAGGCTGAAGCGCTGAGGTATATCATTCAGCTCAGAACCTTTTTCGCCTGCGGCTGGGATCATTTATTCAATATATGATCCCTTATTTTACGCAAATTGGTTAGCTTTTGCTAACTTATATATTTAAGGAGGGTCTTTATGAAAAAATTCATTACCTTTTCCATTGCTCTGGCAATGGTAACATCACTTTGCTCATGCGGCTCAGACAAAAGCAGCTCTGAGTCAAGCTCTGCTGAGAGCACAACTGCCGCCGAAGCAGTTACTCCTGAGGAACAGTTCCTTCAGGACATCAGCGGTACATACGATGAGCTGTTCACAGTTATCTGCGATCCGAAATACGATCAGCTCTGGCTGGATAAGTGCGAGGCAATTGTAGGCGCTGATATGGCTGCTGACTGTGCCGAGATGCTGAAGACAGCGTGTACAGGTACTGTTTACGGTGAAGAGGCAGTTAAAAAATACACTGATCCTGAGGAAGCACAGTTCGACTGCTACTTCATCAACGGTGTAGATCAGTTCGTATTCGACGGAAGCACGATCTCAGGTCTCGATGAAAAGGGAGAAAAAGTTTTCGAGCATGAATATTCCTATGTCAAGGATCTTTCACTCGGCGGCATGATGGACGGCGCCCTCTATGAAACATCCGACGAAAATGCAGGCGAATTCAGATATTTCTTCATGATGCCCGATACTCCCGCAACTACATACCATATCGAATTCCGCTACGGCAGCGATGAAGCAGCACTTGCTGAATATGCTGAGGGCAGCTACGCTTACTGGCTGGCAGCCGGAATCCCCGCAGACTATGATGACAAGCTTATCGATAATGTTATCGGACTCTTCGTTGAGGAGAATCTTTCCGATATGGGCGAGGAATCTTCAGCTGCATCCGAAGGAGATACCATTGAGATCGGTACTGCCGAGAAGCTTGTATCTTTTGCAAAAAGTGTGACTGACGGTTCTATGGGCGGATATGCAGGCAAGACCGTTGTTCTCACTGACGATATCGACTGCACTGATATTGAATGGACTCCTATCGGCACTATGGACCTTGATGACATGAGCAACCATGATTGTATGTTTCAGGGTGTATTTGACGGTCAGGGACACACTATCTCAAATGTCACCTTCGACAGCAATACTCCGATCTGCGGTGCAGGTATCATCGGTATGAACCTGGGAGAGGTCAAGAACCTTACTGCCAAGAATATCAATATCCACTGCACTGATACCTACTCTATGGCTGTAGGCGGTGTTGTGGGATACAACATGGGCGAGATACATGATGTTACTCTCACAGGCGAAAACGAGATCGCTGGTGCCAACGCTATCGGCGGTATCACAGGCGGTTCCACAAATCACGTTCACGACTGCACTGTTGACGGTACCACTATCAAGGTCCTCGGCGACAATGATTTCTCAGACGGAAGAATAATCCAGTGCGATATTGCTGAGTGCGGTGGTCTCATTATCGGAGGAAGCTTCGGCGGAACTATCGAAAACTGTACAGCACAGGGAAAGATCATTGCTGAGGGCAATGAACCTGTTGGCATGGGCGGCATTGCAGGATGCCTTGAAATGATGGACAGCGTTACCGACTGCACTGCTGATGTTGAGATAATCTCTGCAAAGGGCGGCCATGCTATCGGCGGTCTCTGCGGATACAGCGGCACTCACTCAGTCGGAGATATCGCTCTTGCCACAGAGGGTGTTGAAACTCACGTTTATCCCGGAATTATCAAGAATTGCAGCGTTACTGTAAAGATGAACGTTCCCGGCGCAACTCATGTGGGCGGTCTTATCGGTACTGGACTTTACTACTACGGCGAGGAGACTGCCTTCAAGGTAGTTGACTGCTCAGTTAAAGGCGAGATCACAGGCGCTGTAACTCCTGGTGCTGTTGCAGGACGTGCTGAAAACAGCGTTATCGAAAGCTGCACAGCTGAGGTAACTCTTGACGGCGCTGAACTCACTGACCAGATCGGTAAAACCGACAGGATGTATGAAAGCTCCGATCAGGAAGGTGCAGAAGAAGCTGAAACAGAAGAAATCACAGAAGCTGAGAAAAAAGAAGCTGCATAAATGAGGTGATAACATGGGCCTTTTCAAAAACTACGTTAGTCAGACAAGAAAACCCGAGGGTGTCCTCGGCAAAATGATGCTTAAAGGAATGAACAGCGGCCATGCAAAAATGGCTGACTGGGGAATGAGCCACCTCAAAGGCTTATCCCCGGAAGCTATAGCTGAAATAGGCTGCGGCGGCGGAAGAAATGCAGGCGAACTTCTTAACAGATATCCTTCTGCTGAAGTGACAGCTATCGACTATTCTCCCCTTTCCGTGGAAAAATCCCGTGAATTCAACAAGGCTATGATCGAAGCAGGCAGATGTATCGTCAGACAGGGCGATGTTTCCGCTCTCAATCTGGAAAAAGATCACTTTGACCTTGCAACTGCATTCGAGACCATTTATTTCTGGAAGGACCTGGAAAAATGCTTCTCTCAGGTTGCAGGGATCCTGAAAAAAGGCGGCACTTTCATGATAGTCAACGAATCCGACGGTACTGATAAAACAAGCCTCAGATTCGAGGAAATTATCGACGGTATGAAATGCTATACCAAAGATCAGATAAGCTCCGCTCTTAAAACAGCCGGCTTCTCAAATGTGAAAACCTTCCACCATAAAGATAAGCCGTGGATAACAGTTATCGCTGAAAAATAATCAGTGAAGGGCCGCTTTTACAAGCGGCCTTTTATTTTCAGCTGTATGCTATCATATGGCACGGCAGCAGCATTTACTTTTTGTGTGCGGAGGTAACTCCGCAGGCATATAAATTGTGCGCTGTAACAAGGGAACGCCTTCACTTGCAAGGCGGTTGATCTGCTTTCGCTCATCTTAAATGCTGTTTCCCTGTATCATATGGTCATAAGACTTGACAAACCTCAGTCCCTGCTGTATACTATTATAAAGGCAGAAGGCTTGACAGCTGCACACTTTTTTCAGGAAGAAATGTACTTTCAGCCGCTTATATGTAAAAAAGCGCTCATAAGCTGACACTGCCGAAAGCCCGATAATTTGCCGTGACCGGTGATTTATCCGGGATTTTTTATATTCTGATGCAAACATCGGTACAAATGAAAGGATAAGCAGCATGATACAGGATATCTCACCAAGCAAATTCAACAACAGCTATAAGGTCTGTCAGCCGGACAGTTCCAGCCGTTTCTTTATTTTCAGTGAAGACAAGCTCCTTGCTGATACCTCCCTCGAAAACGGAGATATCATATTTCCGGGGAATAATGACATCCCCTCAGCTGATAATGCAGTATATCTCTTCTCAATTGACGATATATCCTATTTTCTGATATCAGACCACAAGTGCAGTGAGAACGGAAATTTCCGGTTCGTCCCCTTCAAGGAGCTCCGTCAGTTAAAGATCAGCAGAAACAACAGCCTTTTTGCAGCTTTTACCGCTTATCATCTGTGGTGCTGGTACCGTTCAAGCAGATTCTGCGGAAAATGCGGCCACACCACTGTTCACAGCAGTCGGGAGAGAGCTATGGTCTGTCCGGAATGCGGAAATACAATCTATCCCAGGATTAATCCTGCGGTCATAATAGGTGTTCTGAACGGAGATAGGATCCTCATAACACGCTATCGCACAGGCTATGCTCATAATGCCCTTGTGGCTGGCTTCACTGAGATCGGCGAATCACTGGAAGAGACAGTTGCCCGTGAGGTCATGGAGGAGGCCGGTCTCAGAGTAAAAAATATACGCTACTATAAGTCTCAGCCCTGGGGCTCAGCAAGCGATCTGCTCATGGGTTTTTTCTGCGATGTGGACGGCTCTGATGAAATACACATGGATAAGTCCGAGCTGAAATATGCCGAGTGGATAAGCAGGGATGAGATCGTCCTTCAGCCTCAGGATATAAGTCTGACAAATGAAATGATGAAGCTCTTCCGGTCAGGAAAAATATGAATATAAATATCTTTCCGGCAGCGAAATCAAACAGGAGGTAATAACATGACAGAAAAAGTCGAAAAAGCAATTGATAATCACAAGAATTTCTATAGCTGTTCTGCCGCTCTGCTCTGCGCATTTGCCGATGAAATAGGCTTATCAGAACAGGAGGCCCGTACTGCCGCTGCACCATTTGCTGGCGGAAGAATGGGAAAATGCGGAGCTGTTCTGGCAGCTGAATACATTATTTCAAAAAAATATCCTGACAGAGCTGAACAGATGTGTTCAGAATTTGAAGACTCATTCAAGAATATGAACCGCTCTGTCATTTGCCGTGAACTCAAAGGCGCTCTCACAGGTGCTCCGCTGAGATCATGCCGTGGATGTGTAACAGATGCCGCTGAGCTCCTGGACAAGCTTCTCTGATATATTTGCAGTTTCATACAGAATATGCTCTCCCTTCGGTCACGCACCGGAAGGAGAGCTTTTTCAGCTCCGTAAAGTCTGCGAAAGCTCCGTTCAGACTTGCAATTGCACGAGAAATGTTGTATAATGAGTTGATAAATCATTTTTCAGGAGATACTATGACTACATTAAGAGATATTAAAGTCGGAGAGTCCGCTAAGGTCGTAAAGCTCAGCGGAGAGGGTGCGCTCCGGCAGCATTTCCTCGATATGGGAATTATTCCGGATACTGAGATCACTGTCATGAAATATGCACCTATGGGTGATCCCATAGAGCTCCGGCTGCACGGATATGAGCTCACTCTCAGACTGGCAGACGCAGAGCTGATAGAGGTGGAACCTATTTCTCCCTCCGAACAGGCTCTGGAGACCAGAAAAAAACACCGCAATCACCACCACCCCGGTCTCGGAGAGGGAGGCAAATTTCACCCTAAGGGCTCAGGTTCTCCTCTGCCTGAAGGAACTGTACTGAAATTCGCCCTGGTTGGTAATCAGAACAGCGGAAAAACTACCCTGTTCAACAGGCTGACCGGTTCAAATCAACACGTCGGCAATTTCCCCGGAGTTACTGTCGACCGCAAGGACGGCGCTATCAAGGGGCATCCTAATACCCTTATAACCGATCTGCCCGGAATCTACTCTATGTCACCATATACCTGCGAGGAGATAGTTTCGAGAAATTTCGTTCTGGACGAAAAGCCCCATGCTATCATCAATATCGTGGATGTCACCAATATCGAGCGGAATCTGTATCTGACCATGCAGCTGCTTGAACTTGATATCCCCGTGGTGATCGCTGTCAATATGATGGACGAGTTAACTGCCAACGGCGGCAGCGTGGATGTCAATGCCATGGAGGAACTGCTGGGAGCACCGGTCGTCCCTATCTCAGCTGCAAAAAATGAGGGTATTGAGGAGCTGGTGGATCATGCCCTGCATATTGCCAAATATCAGGAAAAGCCTCTGACTCAGGATTTCTGCGAAAAGACTGCAAACGGCGGTGCAGTCCATCGGTGTCTGCACGGTATCAGTCACCTTATCGAGGACCATGCCGAAAAATCCGGTCTGCCCCTGCAATTCGCCTCTGCAAAGGCAGTGGAGGGTGACCAGCTCATACTGAAAAAACTTCAGCTCGATAAAAACGAGGAGGAAATGATAGACCATATCGTCTCTCAGATGGAAAGTGAACGCTCGCTGGACAGAAGCGCTGCTATTGCTGATATGAGATTCAGATATATCCGCAGACTATGCGAACAGACTGTCATAAGGCCTCACGAGAGCCGTGAACATATACGCAGCCGAAAGATAGACAGCATCCTCACGGGAAAATATACAGCCATACCTACCTTCATTATTATCATGGGACTGGTGTTCTGGCTGACTTTCAACGTTATCGGTGCTTTCTTCCAGGGACTGATCGAAAAAGGCGTGGATAAACTCACTGAACAAACCGACCGTGCTCTCAGCAGTTCAAATGTAAACGAGGCTATCCACAGCCTGATAATAGACGGTATCTTTGCAGGAGTGGGAAGTGTTCTGAGCTTCCTTCCCATCATAGTCACACTGTTCTTCTTCCTTTCAATGCTGGAGGACAGCGGATATATCGCCCGTGTAGCCTTCTTTATGGACAAGCTGCTCCGTAAGATAGGTCTCTCCGGAAGAAGTATAGTCCCCCTGCTCATTGGTTTCGGATGTACCGTACCGGCAGTAATGGCTACAAGAACTCTCCCCAGCGACCGTGACAGAAAAATGACCATTCTCCTTACTCCGTTTATGAGCTGTACTGCAAAGCTGCCCATATATGCCTTCTTTGTAAGTGCCTTCTTCCCCAAAAACGGTGCGCTGATCATGATATGTCTCTATCTTTTCGGCATACTAACCGGTATAGTCGCAGCCTGCTTCTACAAGGTTTTCCTGTTCAAGGGAGAGGCCGTGCCCTTTGTTATGGAGCTGCCTAATTACCGTATGCCCGGTGCTCTGAACGTAGCTCAGCTTCTTTGGGAAAAGGCTAAGGACTTCCTTCAGAGAGCCTTCTCAGTTATCCTGATAGCTACTATCGTCGTATGGTTCCTTCAGAGCTTCGACCTGCACATGAACCTCACTGATGATGCTGAGAAAAGTATCCTCGCTAAGGCCGCAGGTCTCTTTGTTCCCATAATGAAGCCTGTAGGACTTGGAAGCTGGCAGATATGCGTGGCTCTGTTCAGCGGATTCATGGCAAAGGAAAGCGTTGTTTCCACACTTGAGATACTCTATTCGGACGGAGTTGAAAATTCTCTCTCTTCACTTTCTGCCGCAGCACTCCTGGTATTCTCACTGATCTATACTCCGTGTGTTGCTGCGATCGCATCAATAAGACGTGAGCTCGGCCGTAAATGGGCTGTAACTGTTGTGATATGGCAGTGCGTCATTGCATGGGCCTGTGCAATGCTGATACACCTGGTCGGACTTCTTATGGGGGCAGGCTGATGAATGCTGTTGATATAGTACTTATCATTCTTATTGCCGCTGCTCTTGTCTGGGCAGTCTCCTTCTGCATAAAAAGCCGCAGAAACGGAAAAGGCTGCGGAGGCTGCAGCGGTAACTGCGGGGCCTGCCACGGGAATAAAAATAAACAGGATAAAACATCAAATATAACATAATATCAGCCACGGATGCCGTGCCCGGTATCCCGCAATATGTTGTCTGACAGTCTCAGCTCCCTTCGGGGAGCTGTTTTTTTGTTCTCAAAGATCTGATAAACTCATTATAAATTTTTCCTATAGTCAAGGATAAGGATAATGTATTGGACAAATGCCTATCTTTACGGTATGATATAGACATAGAAAAAAACAGGAAGTGAAAACATGAAATTACTAAGATGTCAGACAAATTCGGAACGAATGCGATGTTATAACTGAAACAATCCCATTCGTTATAAACAAAAATACAAATAATATGAAAGGTCGATATTACCATGAATAATAAAATCAAATTCTTATCCGCACTTACAGCTGCCGCACTCCTTACAGGATGCAGCGCTCTTAACTCATCAAGCTCAGCTCCTGCTTCAACCGGCGGAGACGGTCTTGAAAAGACTTCTATAAATATTGGTCATCTCAACTCTACCGCTCACCTCCTTGCTTTCGTTGCAAAGGAAGAGGGATTCTTCTCAGAGGAAGGACTGGATGTCACTCTTACACAGTTCTCCAGTGCAGCAGAGCTGGTAAATGGTCTTGAATCCGATAAGCTCGATGTGGCTTTCATCGGCTCAGTACCTACCCTTACTTTCCAGAGCCAGGGACATGACGTTTCAATTTTCGGCGGCGCTATGACTAATGGTCACGGCTATGTTATCAAGTCCGAATATGCCGATGAGGATGAGCTCGGTGTTGAGATACTCAAGGGCAGAAATGTTGCATCAGTTAAAAACAGCGTTCAGGATGCTGAGCTCCAGATACTCCTTAAAAATGCCGGTATAGATATCGGTGAGGGTGATGACGAGGTCAATATCGTCTACTTCGACAGCCAGAAGGATGCTTATGCAGCTCTGCTCAACAAGTCTATCGATGCGGCCTCAGTTTACTCACCTTATGCTTCACTTGCAAAGTCACAGGGCTACAAGGTAGTTTACTACTGCGCTCATGAAGAAGCTCTCCAGAATCAGCCATGCTGCCGTCAGGTCGCAAAGACTTCTTCCCTCAGCAGCTATCCCAATACTTATAACGCTATCGAGAGAGCCTTCATAAAGGCTTACCACTTCTCTCAGACTGACCATGAACAGACCATCAAGGATGTCAAGAAGTATATCGACATCGAAGAGGATTCCATCGAGGTGGAGCTCTATGACGGATTCGGATTCTCCAACCCCGACCCTGATAAGCAGGGAACAATCGAACTCAAAAACAGCATCGTTGAGCTTGGATATACCGAGGATTATGATATCGAGCCTCTCTATAACACTGATATATACAAAAAGGCTCTTGAAAGCATTCTCGCTGAGGGCTCCGATGATATCTATAAATCTTTAGAGGAGCATTTCAATGACTACGAATAAGATAGAGATAAAAAATCTCACAGTCAATTATATAGAAAACAAAAAGACCTTCAATGCTTTGCATGATGTTTCCTTTGGTGTGGCTGACGGCGAATTCGTCAGCGTTATCGGTGCCAGCGGATGCGGAAAATCTACTCTGCTCAGCGTCCTCGAAGGCATCTATAAAGCCGCAGGCGGCTCCGTCGAGATCGACGGGAAAGAGCTTCACGGCACAGGCAGGGACCGTGGAGTGGTGTTCCAGCACTACTCCCTCTTCCCCTGGATGACTACAAGAAATAATATCGAATTCGGCATCAAACAGGCTCAGCGTGGCCTGAAAAAAAGCGAGCGCCTCAGGATAGCTGACGAATTCCTCAACAAAGTCGGTCTTGAAGGCTTCGGCAGCAAATATCCCTCTCAGCTCTCAGGCGGTATGCAGCAGCGTGCAGCTATTGCCCGTGCTCTGGCTATGAATACGGATATTCTCCTTATGGATGAGCCTTTCAGTGCTATTGATGCCAAAAATCGTGTGATACTTCAGGATCTCCTGCTCTCACTCTGGGAGGGCGACGGTTCTGAGCCCCGTAAGACCGTGGTATTTGTTACCCATGATATAGATGAAGCTATACTGCTTTCCGATAAGATAGTTGTTCTCACTGCTCACCCCGGCACTCTTAATGAGGTCGTAAAGGTGCCATTCAGCCGTCCGAGAAATCGCTCAGAGCTGGTAAGGACAGATGAGTACAGCAAGTTCAGGAACAAGCTCCTGTCCCTGCTTTACAGCGATATTGCCGAGCGTATCGGCGGAGAAGAGGTGGTATTATGACATGGAAAAACCGCTTCCTAAGAGTCACCCACCTGCTGTTCATCGCCCTGCTTCTGATACAGCTTCTGCCGGATCAGTCGACCAAAGAGGTATGCACCAGCTCACTGGTAAAATTTGTTATCGCAGTGGAAGCAGTTACGATAGCAGCTTCCATTATCATTAAAAAGCGTGAATCCCTTTCCCTGCTTCTGGATATAGTCGGATTCGTATACGTTTTCCTTGCATTATGGTCTCTTGCTACTGCTAAATACAACTACCTCAATGACCTGCTGTTCCCTGCTCCCGGCAAGGTGGTCTCACAGTTTGTGGAGGACAGGGATAAAATTTGGATAAACATCAAAAGCTCCCTTGGTACTACCCTGAAAGGCTTCCTTATTGCTGTTGCAGCAGCTGTTCCCCTGGGACTCTTTATCGGATGGAGCACAAGAATAGGCAGCGCTGCTACTTATATCACTAAGTTTTTCAGCTCTATCCCGCCTATAGTATATATCCCCTATGGTATCGCTCTCCTTCCCACTTTCCAGTCAGTATCAGTTTTCGTCATCTTCCTGGCTACATTCTGGCCTGTATTCGCCGGCACTATGAGCGGTGTTCTCGGAGTTGACAAGCGTATCATAGATTCCGCAAAGGTACTTAATGTTAAAAAGCCTGAAATGCTCTTCAGAGTCATTCTTCCGGCTTCACTCTCACAGATATTCCTCGGCTGCAATCAAGGCCTGAGCGTATCATTTATCCTTCTCACATCAGCAGAGATGATAGGTGCCCGTGACGGTATGGGCTACTATGTAAAGTATTACTCGGATTTCGGCGACTACACAAGGACTATCACCGGACTTCTCGTTATCGGCTTTGTGGTTATCGCTGTTACATTTCTGTTCAATAAGTTCCAGAATTATCTTCTTCGCTGGAAAAAGTGATATATACCGTATTCTTCCCCTTGAACACTTCGTTCAGGGGATTTTTTGCTTGTTTACGTCTTTTTGTTCAATATGCAGTTATAGCTCACGACTATAAGTGACAATTTGTAATTAATGCTGAATATATCAAAAACCTATTGACAAATCACTAATAGAGAGTTATAATACATACAGTTCCGATAGGAATACAATGAATTGATTGAAAGGAGTGCTGGTCATGAGATCATATATTTTTACCTCAATGTGTTTTCGCTGTTGTATGTACTTTTCTGCCCCACGTTCTGCGGATACTTATGCTCAGCGATGTTGCTCTATCTGAAACATTTACAGCATTTGTACCAGACTTTCGTAGTCTGAAGCAGCGTGAGATGCAGACGGCATTTCACGCTTTTTTTGGAGGTTTTTTATGGTCGATGAACGTGAAAGCGTGACCGCTAAGCTCTGTGCCTTTGTCAGAGCATGGCACTCTAACAGATCACGCGAGAAAATTTATGACGACTATCTTGCCTATGACCTTATGGGCAAGGAGGAATATGACGAACTCTATGATATGATAAGCCGGGGATTCTCAGACGGTCCCGTTAAATATTCACCTGAGGATACCGAGCAGATCATTAATGAATATATCGCCCCTATACCGCTTTCAAGAATTCACTTCTCTGAAAGCAGACTGCTTAACTTCGCCCGCAGTCACGGCAGGATACAATATGTTATCTGCGGTGCAGGTTCGGATACCTTCTCTTTCAGAAATACCGACCCGAACATTGAGATATTTGAGATAGACCATCCGGATACTCAGAATTACAAGCTTGAAAAAATAAGCCGCCTCGAATGGAACATCCCTAAAAATGTTCACTTTGTTCCTGTAAACTTCGAGACAGAAAAGATGTCAGATAAGCTTCTGGCTGCGGGATTTGATCCCTCAGCACCATCATTTTTCAGCATACTCGGCGTATCCTACTACCTTACCCTCGATGTTTTCTCACAGACTCTCGCTCAGATCGCTGAGCTTTCAGCACTCGAAAGCACTGTGGTATTTGATTATCCGATCAAAAGCGGAGTTTTCCCGAGAAGAGTAAAAAAACTTGAAGAGATAACAGAATCACTGGGAGAAGTCATGCAGGGCGGCTTCGATTATAACGAGGTGTCCCGTGCACTGTACTCCCTCGGTTTCCAGATAAACACCTATATGCCTCCTGAAAAGGTGCAGAGAGCCTATTTCAGCGGAAGACATGACAATATGAAAGCTTTTGAAAACGTCAGCCTGATATCGGCAGCTTATACCGCAGGCTATCAATATGAATAAGGAGAATTATTATGAGTAAATTTGCTAATACAGAAACTGCCCTCATCCACGGAGGAATTTCCATTGACGAACGTACAGGTGCCGTAAATGTACCTATCTACCAGACATCCACATACAAGCAGGACGGCCTCGGAAAAATGAGAGGATATGAATACTCCCGTACAGGCAATCCCACCCGTGAGGCTCTTGAAGCTCTTATCGCTGAACTTGAAGGCGGCAAAGCAGGATTTGCTTTTGCTTCCGGAATGGCTGCTCTTACAGCAGTGCTCAGCCTCCTTCACAGCGGCGACAGAGTACTCATTTCAAGCAACGTTTACGGCGGCACATTCAGACTTCTCAATAAGGTATTCGACCACTTCAATATCAGCTACACTATCGCTGATACTGATGACCCGGAAAAATATGAGACTGAGATAACTGATGATGTAAGGGCCGTTATAATTGAAAGCCCTGCAAATCCTCTTATGACTATTACCGATATCAAAGCTATCGCTGATATATCACACAGACACGGCCTGCTGGTGATCGTTGACAATACTTTTATGACCCCATATCTCCAGAAGCCGCTTGAACTTGGAGCTGATATTGTTGTTCACAGTGCTACAAAGTACCTCGGCGGACACAGCGATGTGGTTTCCGGTCTTGCTGTTGTTAATTCAGATGAGCTTGCTGAAAAAATTGCTTTTATTCAGAACTCCACCGGCGGAGTGCTCGGCCCCTTCGACTCCTTCCTTCTTATAAGAGGTATCAAGACTCTCGCTGTACGCATGGACAGACACGTTTACAATGCTGAAAAAGCTGCGGAATTTCTGTCAGCTCACAAAGCAGTCAAAAAGGTGTATTACCCCGGCCTTGAAAGCAGTCAGGGATATGCTGTGAACCGCAGACAGGCTAAAAACGGCGGCGCTATGATATCCTTTGAGCTCCATGAGAACTATGATATCAAACGCTTCTTTGAAAGCCTGGAGCTTGTTTCCCTCGCTGAGAGCCTTGGCGGTGTTGAATCTCTTGTATGCCATCCCGCAACAATGACCCACGCTTCTATCCCTGCTGATATCCGTCAGAAGGTAGGTATCACCGACGGCCTTATCCGCCTTTCAGTAGGTATCGAAAGCATTGATGATATCCTCGCTGATATAGCTCAGGCCATCGCAAAAGCTGAGATAAAGTGAGGTGCCGGATATGAATTACTATGATTCCATGCAGGACCTCATAGGCAATACTCCCCTTGTGAGGCTCGGAAATATCGTCAGAAAAAACGGGGTCAACGTTTTTGCAAAGCTGGAACTCTATAACCCCTCAGGCAGCGTCAAGGACCGCACAGGCCTCTATATGATAAATGATGCCGAGAAACGGGGCATACTCAGAAAGGGCGGTACCATTGTTGAGGCTACCGCCGGCAATACCGGTCTGGGTATTGCTTTTGCAGCTCTGAACAGAGGATACAAAATAATCTTTGTAGTGCCTACTAAGTTTTCTGCTGAAAAACAGGCTCTCCTAAGAGCTCTCGGTGCTGAGGTGATAAACACTCCCCGTGAGGAAGGTATGCTGGGAGCTGTCAGAAAGGCGGACGAGATAAAAGCTCAGATACCCGGCTCGGTATCTCTTGAACAGTTCAAAAATCAGAGCAACCCTCTTGCACACTATGAAACTACAGGCCGTGAGATATTTGAGGCTCTGGACGGCAGGATAGACTATGTTGTTGCCGGAGCAGGCAGCGGCGGCACCTATACCGGTATCCTTAGGTATATAAAGGAACGTGTTCCGTCAGTAAAGGGCGTCCTCGCAGACCCGGTAGGCTCTACAATGGGCGGCGGAGAGCACGGCGACTACAACATCGAGGGTATCGGCAATGACTTCATAGCTGATACTATGGATATGACTCTTGTGGACAAAGTTATTAAAATAGACGATAACGAAGCCTTCAGCAGCGCTCGTCTGCTGGCTTCAGCAGAAGGAATAATCGCAGGTTCATCCTCCGGTGCAGCTATGGCTGCTGTTCAGAAGCTGATAGACAGCGGCGCAGAAGGAAATATAGTTACTGTTTTCCCCGATCGTGGAGACCGCTATTTCAGCACAGGTCTTTTCGATCAGAAATAAATTTGATTTGAAATGAGGCGTTGATATGACCTTACAGCAGCTTAAATATATCCTGGCAATTTCCGAGACCGGTTCAATGAATAAGGCCGCTGAACAGCTTTATGTTTCACAGCCGTCACTGACTTCCTCTGTTCAGGAGCTGGAAAAAGAGATCGGTATCAAGATCTTCAACCGCAGCGGCCGTGGAGTTACTCTCACAAATGACGGATCCGAGTTTATCAGATATGCAAGACAGGTAGTCGGACAGTTCGATATACTCTCTGAAAAATACATAAACAAGGGCAGCATCAAGAAAAAGTTCGGAGTCTCCACTCAGCACTATTCCTTTGCTGTAAAAGCCTTTGTTGAAATGGTAAAGGAGTTCGACACTTCAAAATATGAGTTTGCAGTCCGTGAGACAAAAACTGCTGAGATAATCAGCGATGTGGCTACGCTGCGCAGTGAGATCGGGATAATCTATCTGAACGACTTCAACCGGAAATCCATTACAAAGCTGCTCAGCTCAAACGGTCTTGATTTTCACAGCCTTACTAAGTGCAGCCCCTATGTATACCTATGGAAAGGCCACCCGCTGGCTGATGAGAAGAAGATAACCTTTGAACAGCTGGCTGATTACCCATGTCTCTCCTTCGAGCAGGGCGATAACAGCTCCTTCTATCTGGCTGAAGAGATACTGAGCACCAATGAGTATCAGAGGATAATCAAAGCCAATGACCGTGCAACTATGCTTAACCTGATGATAGGTCTTAACGGATATACCCTCTGCTCAGGAATAATCTGCGAGGAGCTGAATGGCAGCGACTATACAGCTGTCCCCTTCGACTGCGGCGACACTGATGAGGCTATGGAGATAGGTTATATCACACTGAAAAATGTCATCCTCAGCGAGATGGCTGAGATCTATATCAAAGAACTGAAAGCCTACCTCAACATAGACTGAATACAGGAACAGTATCATCAGTTATAGGTCATTCCTATAACTGATGATAATCCTTTTATATTGGACATTTAATTAATGCCATTGTATAATTAAAACATACCAAAACGATAGGAGATATTGCTATGAAAGAGATAATCTGGTTAGGAAGAGGCGGTCAGGGCGCATTCACAGCTGCTAAGCTGCTCGGAGCTGCTTATACTTCCGGCGGAAACCTCTATGCACTCGCTTTCCCTTCATTCGGTCCGGAAAGAAGAGGTGCTCCCGTAAGAGCCTTCACTAAGCTCGATACAAAGCCTGTCCTGGACAGAAGTCAGACGGAAAAGGCTGATTATATCGTTGTCCTTGATGACACTCTTTACTCCCCTGAGCTCAATAAGCTCATTAAAGAGGACGGAAAAATAATCATTAATTCAAAGTCACCGGCAGAGGGCGCAGAGACCTTCGATGCCGGAAGAATAGCTGCCGAATTCAGACTTCCTACGGTAAATACCGTCATGCTGGGACTGCTTACCGGTATTTCCGGAATAATTTCTGCGGATGACGCTGTCTGTGCCATAAAAGAGCATATGCCGGCTAAAATACAGGAACGCAATATCAATGCTTTTCAGGAAGCTGTGCAGGAGGTGCTTCAATGAGACCATTTATCAGAGAAAAAAAGAGCTTCTCTTTTCAGGAAGTCCCCGAAAATACCTCTTTTGAGGCAGGATATCTTGTTTCAGTCAACAGCGGCTGGAGAAGCATCAGACCAGTTATAGATAATGCAAAATGCGTCGGATGTGAACAGTGCTATCTGTACTGTCCGGACGGCGTGATATCAATAAAAGACGGCAAAGCAGCCATTGATTACGACTTCTGTAAGGGCTGCGGCATCTGTGCTAAGATCTGCAGGATAGGTGCAGTCAGAATGGAGGAGGAAAACTGATGAGTAAAAAATTTCTCTCA
This sequence comes from Ruminococcus flavefaciens, assembly GCA_002371825.1. GTDB lineage: Bacteria > Bacillota > Clostridia > Oscillospirales > Ruminococcaceae > Ruminococcus > Ruminococcus flavefaciens_L. Next base: position 22,938 of record DFHF01000053.1, read on the forward strand.
GGCAATGAGGCCTTTGCTGAGGGCATCAGACTTGCCCGGCCGGAGGTCATTTCTGCCTACCCTATCACTCCGCAGACTATAGTTGTTGAACGTCTTTCTGAAATGGTGGAGGACGGAAGCCTCACCGCTGAGTACGTTCATGTTGAATCTGAACATTCAGCTCTTTCATGTGCGATCGGCGCAAGTGCTGCCGGTGCAAGAGCTTTTACAGCCACTTCCTCACAGGGGCTGCTTTATATGGCAGAATGTCTCTACTACGCTGCCGGCGGACGTTTTCCCATCGTAATGATGAATGCTGACCGCTCCACAGCACTGCCCTGGAATATCTACGGCGATCAGCGTGACAGCCTCTCTCAGCTGGACAGCGGCTGGATACAGGCCTATGCCGAAAACGCTCAGGAAGCGCTTGACCTTGCTCTCATGAGCTATAAGATCGCTGAAAATAAAGCGGTCTCTACTCCCTATATGGCAAATCTTGACGGATTTATCCTCACCCATACCTACGAGACCGTGGATATCCCGGAGCGTGAGCAGGCTGACAGATTCCTGCCGCCCTATGAGACCGATAACCGTATAGACTTCGATAACCCGAAGAATATGGCCTTCTCAGCTGGTCCCGATACCAACTACATCTTCAAATTCAAGGAGCACCAGGGAGTACTCGCTGCAAGACAGGTCATCAGAGACACTGAAAAGGAGTTTGCTGAGATTTTCGGCAGAAAGTACTCCGGTCTCATCGATACATATCTCACAGATGACGCAGACTATATACTTGTAACACTCGGAAGCATTGCCGGACTCTGCCGTGAAACTGCGGATAAGCTCCGTGAAAACGGTGTAAAAGCAGGTGTGGTCCGCATCCGCTATATGAGACCTTTCCCCAATGAGGAAATAGCTGAGGCACTCAAAAATGCCAGGGCCTACGGTGTCCTCGAAAAGGATATCAGCTTCGGAAATGAAGGAGCTGTTTTCACAAATGTTAACTCAGCACTGAAAAAAGCCGGGATCAATATCAGCGGATATAACTTCATCGGCGGACTCGGCGGAAGAAATATCTCTGCCGGAGATATCCAGGATATCTTCAGCGGCCTTATCAACGGCACTGACAGTGTTAATTTCATCGGAATAGGAGGCGTTAACAATGGCTAATAAAGTCGCAGACAGCATTTCCCGTGAGGAATTTTTCTACGGTCACAAGGCCTGTGCAGGCTGCGGAGGCAGTCTCGCTGTAAGAGCTGCACTAAAGGTACTGGGTAAGAATGCAGTCTCAGTCCTTCCTGCCGGATGTATGTCAGCTGTAGGATTCAATTTCCCGCAGCTTTGCTTCTCAAATAATTCTATTATATCTACATTTGCAGGTACTGCTTCTATGCTTACAGGTGTAGAGGCCGGCCTCAGGGCAAAGGGATACAAGGACTTTACCGCTGTAGGCTTCGCCGGTGACGGAGGTACTGCTGATATCGGAATACAGGCACTGTCAGGTGCTATTGACCGCAATGACAATATCATCTACATTTGCTACGACAACGAGGCCTATATGAATACCGGTATCCAGAAAAGCGGTCTCACTCCCTTCGGAGCAAAGACCACTACTACTCCTGCCGGACAGAATATTCACGGAAATATAAGACCAAAAAAGAATATGTTCGAGATAGCTGCTGCACACGATATCCCCTATGCTGCTACTGCAAGTGTCGGCTATCTTCCGGACTTCATAGAAAAGGTCAGAAAAGCCTCTCAGATACAGGGTACAAAGTATATCCACGTTATCGCACCCTGCCCTACAGGCTGGGGTATCCCTGTTGACGAGACCATAAATATCGCAAAAGAAGTTGTGGACAGCGGCCTCTGGTATCTTGCTGAATACGAAAACGGTCAGTTCACTCTGAACCATAAGCCAAAGAGCTTCACAAGCGTTGAGGATTACCTGAAAAAACAGGGCCGCTTCAAGCACCTCACTGATGAGGATATTAAGATCATAACCGATTCCCGTGACAAGAAATGGGATCATATAGAAAAGAATTTTATTTACAGATAACTTATAAATTTTTCCTATAACAGATGATAGTCCATTAGTATTGGACATATTGGAAATGTTGGTGTATAATTAAAGCATACCAAACAGATAGGAAAAATAATTATTGAATAAATGGAGGAAATTATCATGAGCAGAGATATCAATAGCAAATACTGGGACGAAGAACTGGAAACACTTCCCCGTGAAGAACTTGAAAAGAGACAGCTTGAAGACCTTAAGGAGATCGTAAAATTTGCTTACGACAATGCTCCCTACTACAAGCGCTCCTTCGATGAGGCTGGTGTAAAGCCCGAGGATATCAAGACACTGAAGGATATCCAGAAGTTCCCGTTCATAAACAAGAAAACTCAGCGTGACACTCAGGGCGTAGGTTCATTCCTCGGTGAGCTGGCAGCTGTTCCGGAAGAGGATGTTGTATTCATCTCCACTTCCTCAGGTTCTACAGGAGTTCCTACAATGAGCCCCTTCACAAAGAAGGACTTCGATGAATTCCAGGAGACAGAGAGCCGCTGGTTCTGGCAGGTCGGAATGAGACCTAATGACCGTTACGTTCACGCTCTTAACTTCTCACTCTACGTTGGCGGTCCTGACGTAATCGGTGCTCAGAACCTGGGAGCACTGTGTATCTGGGGCGGTACTCTCCCCAGCGAGAGACTTCTCTTCATCCTTAAGACATATCAGCCTACTATAATCTGGACTTCTCCTTCATACGCATGGCAGCTCGGTGAAAAGGCTGTAAAGGCCGGCTACGACCCGAAGAAGGACTTCAATATCAAGAAGATAATCGTTGCAGGTGAGCTTGGCGGTTCTATCGACGCTACAAGAAAGGCTATCGAAGAGCTCTGGGGCGCTGAGGTTTACGATTTCTACGGTCTCTCAGATATATTCGGTGCCTGCGCTGCACACTGCGAATACCACGACGGTCTCCACATCGCTGAGAACCATATCCTCGTTGAAACTGTGGATATCCACACAGGCGAGGTACTTGAGCCCGGTCAGGTAGGTGAGCTGGTATTCACCACTCTCCGTAAGCACGCAAGACCTCTCATCCGCTTCAAGACAGGCGATATCGGCCGTATAGACACTACAAAGTGCAAGTGCGGACGTACTCACGGAAGAATAAGCATCCTCGGCAGAAAGGACGATATGTTCATTGTTTCAGCAGTTAACGTATTCCCCAGCGATATCGAGGCTGTTATCCGTGAACAGAGCGGCATCACCGGCGAATACCTTATCCGTATCTTCGAGAAGGACTTCACCAGCAAGTATGCTGTTGAGATAGAGAAGAATGCTGACAATACCAAGAGCGACGATGAAGTTGCAGAGCAGGTAAGTGCAGCACTCAAGGCTCGTACAGGTGTTAAGCCTGCTAAGGTAGTAGTTCACCCTGACGGCGGCCTGAATACACGTTCAGAGCACAAGTCAAGAAGAGTTATCGACGAGAGAAATGTTGACTACAGCATCTGATCGTTGTATAATAATAATAGTTTATATAAATCACGGGCGCACATTGTGCGCCCGCATCGTATATGCAGTGTAAGGAGAAAATAATATGCCAGAATTATCTAACAGAACAGCAACCTTTACCGATTCTGTCATCAGACGTATGACAAGAATATCCAATAAATACGGAGCTGTCAATCTCTCCCAGGGATTCCCGGATTTTGACCCGCCCAAGGAGATACTCGACCGCCTCGCTCAGGTCACAAAAGAGGATTTCCACCAGTATTCTATAACCTGGGGAGCTCAGAACTTCCGTGAGGCTCTTGCTGAAAAGCAGTCCAGACTCATGGGCAGGAATATCGACCCAAACGGTGAGATAGTCGTTACCTGCGGCAGTACAGAAGCTATGATGGCTGCCATGATGTCCGTTACAAATCCCGGAGACAAGGTCATCGTCTTCTCCCCTTTCTATGAGAATTACGGTGCAGACACTATCCTCTCGGGAGCTGAGCCTATTTATGTGCCGCTGATACCGCCTTCATTCAGCTTTGATGCTGACGTTCTCGAAGCTGCTTTCAAGCAGCACCCAAAGGCTATAATCCTCTGCAACCCTTCTAATCCCTGCGGTAAGGTGTTCACCTATGAGGAGCTCAGCATAATTGCCGGTCTGGCTAAAAAATATGATACCTTCGTTATCACAGACGAGGTTTATGAGCACATCGTTTACGCTCCGCATAAACACATATACTTCGCAAGCCTTCCGGATATGTGGGAGAGAACTATCTCCTGCTCGTCCCTGTCAAAGACCTACTCAATTACCGGCTGGAGACTGGGATATGTTATCGCTCCTCCTGAGATAATCGATACAGTAAAGAAGGTACATGACTTCCTCACTGTAGGAGCAGCTGCTCCCCTGCAGGAGGCCGCTGTTACAGGTCTCCGCTTCGGTGATGATTACTATAAATGGCTCCAGGATAAATATACCGAAAAGCGTCAGCTCTTCCTCGAAGGCCTCGACCGCATCGGCATCTCACATACTGTACCGGAGGGAGCTTACTATATCCTTCTTGACATCTCAGAATTCGGCTATGCAAGCGACCTTGACTTCTGCGAAAAGCTGGCAGAATACGTTGGTGTGGGAGCAGTTCCGGGATCAAGCTTCTTCAAGGAGCCTGAAAACCGCTACATAAGACTTCACTTTGCAAAGAAAAATGAGACCCTCGAAAATGCTCTCGAACGTCTCAATGATATCAGAAAGAAAATGCCGGCAGCTAAATGATAAGCCGGATCGGATCACTGAAAAAACTCAGGCAGTAAAGCTATACAGGGCGCTCATAAAAATGGGCGCCCTGATCTTTTCAGTGCGCCCTGATAAAATATTCTGACCCATAAATTAAGGGAGGCCCGAAAGCCTCCCTTAATTTTTTATCAGTCTGAATCTGCTGCGTCTACTACTTCGTCTATGACATGATCTATAATATCATCTCTTGTTTCATCTTCTTCTGCATATATTCCGATCGTATCCTTGATAAGCTCCTTAAGGCCTTCCTTGATCTGATCCGCCGTTGTGGAATCATCCGGTGTTATCATTCCGAGAAGTATATCCTTAAGATCCTTGAGCATATCAACTATCAGATTCATCAGTGCCACGCAGGCCTTAGCCTGATCCTCCTTAGTCTCTGCCACGCAGTAGTCATAGAATGTTTCAAGAAGAGTTACTCTGTAGCCGATGATGTCTGAAAGGTGCTTGACAGCTCTGTAAAGCTCCATTCCTCCAAGGAATACGGGGATTATTCCGCCGCCGCTTGCAGCAGTAAGTGTTGCTACTGCCTGATTGAACTCTACTCCGATACTGAATTCAAGGAGAATATAGTACATGGACTGAGCTCCGGTAAACATACCTGTATAAAGCCTGTCTGTATCTACATCAAGGTCGATAAGCCTCTGAGCCATTGCATCACCGTAAAGATCGGTATCTTCATCCTCAGAGCCGCCGTTTGTTCCGCCTGAGAGCTTGAATACGAAATGATCGTAGCCAACAAAGTCTGCTATGATATATCCTGTACCGCTCCACTTATTGATAGTGACACGCTTCTCCGGAACTATGATCGAATAGCCCTTCTCAACACTGCTGCGTATCTCGCTCTTCTCATCTTCATCAAGCTCTGCCTTTGCAAGCTCGGTATCGATGTTATCAGCGTTGATATTTATCATTCCGATGCCTTCTTCAGCAGCCTTATTGAATACCTCTACTGTAGATACACCGTTTGAAAGAAGCAGATCGTCCCAGATGGATCCCTCGTAGTAGGACTCCATGTATGAAACATTGAACATATAGTCGTTTCTTGCATCAGTATCTCCGCTTCTGCTGAAGGTGATGCCTGTGTTATAGGAAACGTCGATAAGGAATCTGCCGGGGAGCATACCGAGTGTATAGCCTGTTATCTCGTCCTCAAGGGAGTTTGTCCTGTAGGCTGTCATAAGCATCTTTGTATGTCCGCCAAGCTCGATATTGTTCATGCTTGCTGTAGTGCTTCCATAAGCATCACAGTTGAGGAAGTAATAGTTTCCGGCGAAATTAAGATATGCGCCGATCTTATCCTCATCGTAGTAGCTCTTGGGATCAGGAGCTTCCGCAGCAGGCTTAGGTGCTGAGGGATCGCTTATATCAAGGCCATTATTCTCAGCAGCTGCTTTGAGTGAAGCATTGAACTGATTCTCTGATATGCCGCCGATATCAAATACCATTGCATAGGTGCTTCCGATATTGAGCTCGTCAGTCCAGGTATTGCTCATACCATTTGTGGTTATGCGTGTTGTAAGAGTACAGTTCTCACCAAGTCTCCATGCACCGTTATGGAAGAAGTAGTACTCATCTTCAAGCTCGATAAACTCTCCCACTTCATCGCTGTGATCGCTGAGAGTATACTGTGCAGCTACCTCACCGTCTACATAAAGTGCGGGAAGGAATGTGTTTCTGTAGATCGAGTTCCTGTCCATATCGAATATGTTTGCCTTTCCGCCCATATTTCCTTCAAAGCGGAGGGTCATGCGCTTGTTGTAAACATCGCTGATCTTGTATTTGCCCATATTCTTTCCGGATATGCTGTTTGAAACTGCAAATTCTACTGTATCACACTTGTTTATCGGGATCTCATTGAAGTTTTTGATATTATCGCTTGCAAGTGCGTAGCTGAGTGAGGCAGGAAGTCTGTTGAATTCCTTCTGGTCAGTTGTTCTGCCGTATGCATATGCTGGCTCACTGCTGACTGACACTGGACCGCTGAACAGATCACTGAGAGTGCTGTCGCCGGTCTTTTCTGTAAGTGCAGCTACATGAGGCTCGATAGAATCGAGTATCTCGCCAAGATCTGTATCTGCGTAGCTGTCTCTCTCGGAAACTATATCAACAGTCTCCTCAGAAGCAGGTGTTACCTCTTCATAAACGAGAGTTGAGCTCTTTATAGACGGATCAAGTGATACCCATACTCCCAGGTCTTTCAGAGCTTCATCTGTTTCTCCGGTCTCGCTGGCCGGAACATATACCTGTACGAATACCTCTTCCATCCTGAGGAGTTTTGAACCGTCTGGTGCTGTCATTATGCCTGCATTCTTTCCGTTGCTGGCAATTATTCTCTGGCCGATATCAAATGTATCAACTGCCATGAGTGATCTGAGCTGATCGGATGTGAGGATGATATCTGCATCTGAATATCTTGCAGGATATCCCATCTCACGGAGTATTCCTATGAGCAGGCTGGCCTGATCGTAGTCATTTCCACGCTTGAGATCAAATGCACCTGCTGCTCCTCTTCTGGAGTTGGAATACGGCTCGAAGCTGATATTGTTGTATACATACTCATAGGCATCTGCCGGTGATTCAAAGTTCTTTGCTATTTCCTTGATCTCCGGGCTGAGCTGGGTTTCGGAAGTCTGCTTAAGAGCCTCCTGCATCTCAGGCTCAGCAAGCTCTGACTCGTATGAGCCGGCTACCTGTATATCGAATACCTTTTCATCGGAATAGCCGTCGCTGTCCTTGCCGACTGCCCTGAAGCTGTAGCTGCCTGTCTTATCCAGTGAAAGTGTGACAGATGAGCTTCCGTCACTGTTCTTTGTAAGGCCGGATGTAAGATCCTGCTGTCCCATCCAAAGCTCTGTAGCATCAAACGGTACTCCGTCAGCAGATGAAAGCTTTATGGTAAATGACTCTGCCGGCTTTACTACAGAAGGAGCATCCGCTGTTATCTTGCGGTTCTCAGTATTCCTGTATACTGTAAGTGTTCCTTCCTTCTCGGTATAGTTACCGGAAGGATCCTCTGCTCTGATGACAAGTCTGATCTCTCCGACTTCCTCGGCTGTAAATATGTATGTACCGCTCTCGGCATTTTCCTTAAGCTCACTGCCGTCCTTAGTCACCTTGAGGATGACCTCGCCGCTGTCGTCAGTTGCCTTGACTTTAAGGGTCACTTCATCGCCCTTGCGTATGACCTCGGGGATAACTGATATCTCCTCTATCACAGGACACTCAATATCGTCTGTTGCAGACATATAGAAGCTGACTGCAGCAGGCTCGGAAGCATTTCCGGCAGCATCATAAGCTCTGATAGTAACTGTCTTGTCTCCGGCAGCTATATCTGCGGGCATTACTACCTGTCCGGACTCCATATCGAAGTCGAGATTTTTTCCGTCCATAACTGCTGTAACTCTTGTTACGCCTACGTTATCGGAGTACTCGCACTTTACAACAGGAGTTTCACTCTTCTTATAGGTCTCCTTATCAGCAGATGCTGTTATCACAGGAGCGACTGTATCTCTTACTGTAACAGTATATGTTCTTTCCTGAGTATTTCCGGATGTATCTGCTGCTGTTATCTTAAGCTCATACTTTCCTGCTGCTGCCTCAGGGACAGTACAGGTGAAGCTGCCGCTGCCTGTCTCAACAGGCTTTCCGTCCAGCTCAGCAGTTACCTTGTCAAGCTTATAGTTATCAGTAACATCCACTGTGAGCACAGCACTGTCACCTGTACCGTAGCTGCTCTTATCGGGAGTTACATTGATGACCGGTCTTGTAGTATCAGAAATTACTGTTGTTTTCTCAGCTGTTTTCTGATTTCCTGCTGCATCTGCTGCAGTGGCAGAAATAACATACTCCTTAAGCTCAGATGTATCAAGCAGATATCTGCCGTCCTGGTCAAGCTCAACAGGCTGACCGTTGACTGTCACCTCAAGGGATCCTACCTTGATATTGTCGCTGGCAGTAACTGTCACATAAGCCTTATCGTACTTGTATTCGTATCTGCTGCTGACACTGATATTTACAGAAGGAGCTGTCTTATCCTCTGTTATTACTCTGAGGCGGGCTGTTGCAGTTCTCTCGTTGCCGCTGGTATCAGCTGCAACTACCTTGAATACATCATTCTTTGTACCGTTTTTGTCAAGGTTGGTATCATCTGATACATAATGATATGTATCATCACTGCTGAGCTGTACCTCCTTGTCGTTGACATACAGCTTGTAGTCTCTTACTGCAACATCATCAGTAACAGTTACTGTTACATCAGTGCTCTCGCCGGCTATGACTTCTGTTTTGCTGAGAGCTATCTTTATATTCGGTCCGTACTTATCCTCAACAACATTTGTCTTGTATGTTGACTTATTGACATTGCCCTCCCTGTCAGCAGCGGTAAGTGTGAACACATAGGTCCCTGCGCTTTCAGGTGTGAATGTATATGAGTACTCCTTCTCGATAGCACCATTCTTGCGGTCAAATCTAAGGAGCTCTGTCTCTTCATTCTCAGGCTCGCCCGCTGCATTGGACTTCTTGACGCTGAGTACAAGTGAATCCAGCTCTGTCTCGTTATCATATGCCTTCAGCTTGAAGTCTGCGCTGTTGCCTATTATGATATTAGAGCTTCCGCTCAGGCTGACATACGGCATTCCTGTATCAGGACGTACAGTAACTGTGTATTTATATGTGGATGTATTTCCTGCCTTATCTGTTGCTGCAGCCTCAAATACATACTCACCGGGCTGCTTATTTGAGAAGGTGTAGGTATTCTCCTCTGAAAGCGGGACTTCCTCGCCGTTGCAGGTGAGTACAAGCTTTGCGATCTCGTCGTTATCGCTGGATGTGACTGTGAGGTGTGCCTCATTCTCAGGATATACCCAGCTTCTGTCAGACTTGATATTAACGCTCGGAGCCTGTCTGTCCATTTTGATAGTGCGCTCTTCAGTAGTCTTGTTGCCGTACCAGTCAAATGCATCGACTATGATAGTTGTCTCGGTAAGATTATTTGAAGGAAGAGGTACAGATACAAGGTAATCCTCGTCCTCTCTGATCTCTGCTATACGCAGTGTCTCTCCCCATACGGAGGGATTCTTATAGAGTGCTCTTACCCATGCTACCTTTTCGGGATCCTCAAAATTTATATTGAATGTAAGAGGCTCCTGATACTGTGTGGCATATTCCGGTGTCTCAGTAAGTGACATCTTTACTGCCTTGAACTCTTCCTTCTCTGCCTCCTGCCAGAGAGTAGTCTTAGGAAGAACTGTTACAACAACTGAGGCCTCGGTCTTTATACCGCCTGCTGTTATCTCGGCAGTAACAGTATGCTCACCTTCCTTATCGAAAACAGCTGTGCTTATCAGGCTGCTGCTGCCTTCAACAAGCTTTCCGCCGTCAGCAGACCATTTAATATCTGTTACGCTGTCGTATTTTCCGTCTATATCGAGCCAGAATGATACAGGCTCATCAACAGAAACCGATCTGCCGCCCTTTATAACTGCATCTGCGCCCTGACGGAGGTCAGATACTTCAGTTTCATCTGAGTATATAGTCAGATCATAGAGCACAGGTGATTCTCCGTCGCCTGAGGCCTTCATCTCTGCCTCTGCACGGATATATCTGCCCTTGAGGTCAAGCTCCTGACCGTTGGTGACTCTTGTTCTCTCTGAGAATTCAACTCCGTCATCACTTGTGCTGATGTAGATATCCATTGCGGAATCACCGCAGTAATCCGCATTCCACTTGATATATGACCAGGGGCAGTCCTTGACTCCGCTGTCGAATGTCTTGCTCTGCCAGCTTCCTCTGTCAGCAAATCCGTCATTGCCTACGATGATATCATCCAGATATACAACGCTTCCCTCTCCGTCAGAATTATAGGATATGAGCTTTGTATCCCTTGTGACCTGAACATATCCCTTATCTGAAATAAGTCCTGTGGTAAGGTCAAGTCCGATATCGTCAACGGCATTTATCTCAAAAGTATTGTAATTCCATGAGAGAGTTACTGAGCCGTCATCGTTATATACTGTGGAATCCGGAGCCTTTTTGAGGGCACCATTCTTTATCCAGTCAGCATTTGTAACTGTAGTAGTGAATGTTACATTTCTTGCTGCAAGATTATATACTGTATCAGCTATATTCAGCAGGAATTTTGTAATGGCATCCGCATCCGGGCAGAGCTTGTATGCTCCGTTGGTTTTTATTGCCACATCCTGAACTGTGCTGGTATCGCTGAAATTGTATGAGAAGGGATTTATCTCGAATGCATATACCTTTGTGCCGTTTTCACGGAATACAGCGGCCTGCTCCATAGCGATCTCATCATCGTTTGCATATTCCCAGCCGTTTTCTCCGTCAGCAAGAAGGAATATATACTTGCTGCGGTCTGCGCTCTCCTCGTCGAACATTTCATTATTTACGATGCGGAGACCGTTTCCGTAGTCGCTTCCGCCGCCGAGATCATACTTATCTATGGCAGCGATAAGAGCTTCCTTGTCATTGGTAAGAGGAGTATTGAGTCTGTCAAGTGAGGTTATTCCCAGTCTGTCATTGGGTCCCATTGACTCGATTATCTGTAGAGCTGCTGCCTTGATAGTAGGCCTGTACTCAGCTATACTTCCGGAGTTATCGATACAGAGCACAACGTCGTTTCCGTTTCCTGTAACGAGCTGTCCGTATCCCTCCAGAGAGAAATTAAGATCCAGCTTATCTCCGCCGGCATTTATGGAGGACTTGCTCTGCTTAGCAGTAACATTTACTCCGCTCTCATTGGAATTACCGTACTTCTTTTCCTTTGCAGCAGGTGTATCCTTGGCAGGAGCGATCTTAAGCTCGTCTCCCGAACCGTCTGATGAATCAAGTCTGCCTGAGCTGAAATCCTCGGTAGATGTATATGTTACGACAGGACCGTCAGTAACCACAGCCTTGATAGTATCAGAAGCGTGTTTGCTTCCCAGATCAGCTGTAAGTGTTATGTCGTACTCGCCGGAGGCTGAGAAGCTGAGCTCCGGGCTGAGTGTGTCAGCATTTTCGATCCTGACTCTGTCTGCCTGAGAAGCAGGCACTGAATAGAGCAGATCAGCCTGTTCATTTGAAACAGTTCCGCTGAGCACCAGTTTTCCGTTCTTGTTAAGGAATACCCTGTCCTCGGTATGAGCCTTGCACTCAAGTCCGAAGAAGTTCCTGTAGGCAACACTTACAGAAGTGCCGTTTATCTCTATGCTGTCAGCATAGATACCGCCGATAACTGAGATATTCTTGGCATTGATGCTTACCTTTCCGTTGGGAGCATAGATGATACCGGTATAATCAAGCTCCGCAGCATCAATTGTGATATCACCGTCCTCAGACATTATCATTGCCTGGGAAAGCTCGCTGTTATCTGCAATGCTAATATCGATATCGCCCTTTGCGGATAACCTTCCGCTGCCTCTCAGGTCAGCGTGTTCTATCTTAAGGGCACCGCTGGTGTATACAGAGCTTTCTGTAAGGTCGATAGCTGAATCAAAGAGTTCCTTGTCGCCCTCAAATTCAAAATCATATGTATCAGCCTTGTTGATAAGCTCAACATAATCAGGGATATCACAGTCAGTATTCTGGTCGCCCAGTGACTTCAGACCGGATACCTTGAAGTTCTCCTGCTTGCCTGTATAATCCGTATCCTTTCCGGAGTACATACCGCCGCTGACAGACACACTCTTCTCATTGAGCTTTACACTGTTTTCTGCAAACAATGCGATCTGTGCGGTCTCAGCGTCGATATCTGCGATGTTCTCGGCAAAGGTCTTTGAAAATACTGCCAGAGGCATATATGCTGCTGTAGTAGTAAGAGCTATTGCAGAGGCTGCGGCTCTTCTTATCAACTTATTCATCGTCCTCAGCCCTCCTCTTCCTTAAGACCGCAGCTGCTGCAAGAGAAACTGCTCCTGCACCGGCAAAGGCATATACGCCCTTGTCTCCGGTCTTGGGAGAATCCTTCTTTGTCTCGTTGCTGCCTGTGCCTGCCTTCTCACTGTAGAGGCCGTACTTCGTTCCGCAGGTCATATCCTCGCCTGCTTTAAGGGTCTTGTCAGACCAGGTCAGTGCAACAGCATTGTCAGAAACCTCTCCGCCGGCTTTGTATCCGAACTGAGCATTATAGATATCCTTCCAGTCGGCCACATCCAGAACATCAGGGGCCTTGCTGCCGTCTGAGGTTATACCGTAAGCAGTTATTGCTCCCGCTGAATTCTTTATGCACCATGTCTCAGGAAGACTGCTGCCGGAAAATGAGGTCTCAGTTGTGTATGCTGTTCCGCTTACCTGTACAGCATCGCTTTCCGAATCTGCAATAGTCGGATCGATAACAGTGCGGACGGATATCTTCACATCATCCTCAGTCTTGTTCTCAGCGATATACTCAATCCTGAGCATATCATAGCTGGAAGTGTTTCCGGTGGAGAAAGAGAGCTTCTGAGTTATCTCAACTCCGTCGAAATCCTGAACTGTGATAACAGCACCGTCACTGTCTGTATAGGGCTTCCTGACATTTTCTCCCTCACTGAAAAGTCTTACTGTACCGTTTATGTTCACCTGTGCGAACGAGGTGCAGTACTGTGAGTAGGTAAGGGTCTCCGAGGGATCATCGCTGTTCTTTCTCAGCATATATCCGCCGAAATCCTTTGCATCACTGTCATCCTGGACCGTGAGTTCAAGGTAATCGTTATGGATACTGATACCATTGGTCACAACAGGCTTCATAGAAAAGCCGGCTGCTGCAAAGCTGCATACAGATGCCGCTGCAAGAACTGCGGAAACTCTGTTCCTATGCTTTCTCAGCACCATGACCACCTCTTTCCCTGAAAAGGAATAAAACTGTTTTCCATTTTTATTCTCCTTATAAAGTGTAGTAGTGATTGTCTTATGCGCAGTTTATATAACTATATGTATAATCCATCCTTTGTTTTATATAACTTTAAAAAAATATTTACTACTGGTAAAACAATTAATATAAACTGCTTTAAAAGTTTACCACACCTTGAACAAAATGTCAAGTCAATTTTTGTGCATCTGATACATTTTTGTTATTTGTATCTGACGCCCAGTTTTTTCAGCTTTATCCTCTTTTTTTCCAGCTTTTTACCGCTGAATCTCGTGCCTGTGGCGGAGCTGATAAGCGTCACATCATACCCACGCTTGACCGCACCGGCTGCCGTTGCTCCGACACAGCCGCATTCATCCAGTCCGCATACCGCAATTTCTGAATAATCCTGAGCCTCTGCAAACTCTCTGAACTCAGCTGAGCTGAACGAATCCGGAAAGTATTTTTCAAATATATTATCCGAGACCACTTCCACCCCTTCGTAGATATCTGCCCCTTCTGTCCCTTTTATTGTGAATCCTATAAATAATCTGTTGGTGATAATATTCTGAAATACCTGACGTATGTATATAATATCATCGCCGTTTTCACGGAACTCCCTGATGCAGCGGTTGACCTCCGCAGTAAGCTTTGGTGTATCGTAGCTGAACATATTTTTTCTTCCGTTCCCAAGATAGTCCTTCTGCATATCCACAACTATAAGTGCTCTTTTTCCTGACATTTTTATCCCTCCAGAAATCTCATTATATTTTCAGTGACAAATTTTTTCCGCTGCACTTCATCCGAAAGGTCTATGCTGCACATCTCCCTGAGCTCTTTATGGCGCAGCACAGCCAGCTCGTTCAGACTTGTAAGCTGAAAGGTGATGAGCCTGCATTCCTCCGGAGTCTTCCTGCCGGCAAAATGAGCTTCTACAAATGGCAGTCCGTCCATACCCCGGCTGATATCACGATTCATCAGTATAAATCCGGTGACAGCCCTGGAGTAATTGAAGTTCTCTATCATCAGCTTCATCATTGTGCAGTGTATACCTATCAGCTTTTCCGCAGGTGCCGCCTCAGAACGGAGAATTTCCGCCAGTTCAGGCTCCTTGTTCTGAGCTTTTGCCATCAGCTTCAGAAAAACACGGTACAGAAGCTCCTCCCTTGAACCAAAGCAGTAATTTATCATTGCAAGATTAACTCCCGCCCGCTGAGTTATGGCTCTTGAAGTCACTTTATCTGCTGAATCACAGCCATTCATAAGCTCCTCAGCAGCTGTGATGAGCAGTTCCTTAGTACGCTCAAGATCTCTCTTTTCCATATATGCCTCCTGTGTTTGTTAAACGCGTTTAATAAGCACATTATAACACCACGGTTCATTTTTGTCAACATTATTTTAAAAAATGTAAGCATTGACTATTTTTTATCACATCAAATTATCTTATTTTAACAAAAAAAATTATGTTACAACTTAAAAACAGTGCGGACATATTATTGACAAAAACGGATAACAATGGTATAATTTGATTGTCTGTATATATACATATATAAATTCCATATAAGCAGACAAATTTCTTTGGAAAAAGGAGTTGTGTTATTTTGAATACTGATTCTATTTCATTCGATCTTGGATGTAATTTTGATTACAAGCTCTTTGAATATGTGGATAAGTATGATAAGAAGCACGCCATAACAAGCTTCTTCGGAAAGCTTAAGCATGACGGACTTCCAGGCGGACGCACCGCCTCCATCATACCAGATTTCACATTCGATGAGCTGGCTGATTACGTCAAGGAATGTCAGAAGCGTGATATTACTTTCAACTATCTTATAAATCCGCTTTCAATGGATCAGAACGAGATCGATCCTGTAATGGGAAAGAAGATCCGTGACTTCATCCACACTGCATACGACATCGGCATAAGAGCTTTCACTCTTAACTCACCCATACTTATCAAGTATGTAAAGAGCGAATTCAAGGACGTTTTCGTTACCCTTGGCCTCTATGCTTACCCCACCACTATCCAGCACATTGAGTACTGGCGCAACTGGGGCGTTGACGAGATCACTCTCGATCACGGATTCAACAGAAAATTCGATGTCCTCAGAGATCTCCTTACTCAGTATAAGGATTCTGATCTCCACCTTCGTGTTATCGCAAACAATCTCTGCCTCAGAGAATGTCCGTTCCGTCTTGCTCATGGCTGCTTCGTAGGCCACTCAGACCCCGACAAGTTCTCTATGGACTACTCACTTGTTAACTGCGCTTATAAGAAGGTAACTCACCCGGCAGCTATTCTTACTGCTGAATTCATCCGTCCTGAAGATGTTCACTACTACAGAGAGCTTGCTGAAGAGACCGGAAACAAGAACTTCTCTATCAAGCTCATCGACAGAACAAGAACTACCGAATTCCTCCATAGAGTTATAAAGAGTTATATGGAAGAATCCTACGACGGAAACCTTCTCGATATCGTTAACTGGCCTCAGCCTAAGACTATAGTTACACGTCCTGACCAGAAGGACCCCAATGTAAATCCCGACGGAACACCTGCCGCTCAGCCTCAGGCAGCTGCTGAAAACGCAGGTGCACCTGCTGCTGAAAATGCAGGTGGACCTCCTCCCTGGGCTACTGGTGCAGGCGGACCTCCCCCCTGGGCTACTGGTGCAGGCGGACCTCCTCCATGGGCTACTGGTGCTGGCGGACCTCCCCCCTGGGCTACAGGTGCTGGCGGACCTCCTCCCTGGGCTACCGGTGCAGGCGGACCTCCTCCATGGGCTACTGGTGCAGGCGGACCTCCTCCATGGGCTACCGGTGCAGGCGGACCTCCTCCCTGGGCTACCGGTGCAGGCGGACCTCCTCCATGGGCTGCAGCCGGTCCTGACGGCAAGCCTCCTATAGGACCTCCTCCCGGTGCTCCTATAATGAGATGGATGGAAATGCTCAAGCCTGAAGCTATGATAAACTACGGAAGAACAATGCACCTTCCCAAGCTCTATGTTGACAACAAAAAGCTTGACGGTTTCCTTGAGCACTTCATCAAGAATAATAACTGCTCAAAGTCACTTTGTGTAAACGACATCCTCGAAGAGGGTCAGACAGCCCCCAATGCCTGCGCTCACTGCAGCACATGGGCTAAAAAGGTCATTTCCTACGATCAGGCTGAGGTCGATCAGTGGAAGGGACTCTGTGAGAGCGTTCTCCACAGCATAGAAGACGGCTCCATATACAGGAACGACTGATCCCGGACATAACCTTTCTAATTTATCAGCTAAATATCGATCAATAACAATAACGCAACATCTTTTATATAAACTTACATAAATGATATATCCCGCTTCATGGGACGATAAGCGATGCTCAATGAGCATCGCTTTTTTTCTGCCTTTATACCTATACAGATAAAAAGATCAGTGCATAAAAAATGCCCCACATTATGTGAGGCGCAAAACTTTCTGTGTATCTGTACCGAACATAAGCCCGGCGCTGGTGGACTTGAAGGGGATCGAACCCTCGGCCTCTGCGTTGCGAACGCAGCGCTCTCCCAACTGAGCTACAAGCCCTTTTTTACAATTATAGCCCTTCGGCTCTGGAAAGTCAAGAGATGTATAGTTTCAAAATAAAAAAGCCTGCGCTCCACATTATGTGAAGCGCAGAGCTGTATCCGGGACACCCCGTCTGGTGCCGGCGGCGGGACTTGAACCCGCACGGTATTGCTACCAACGGATTTTGAGTCCGTCACGTCTGCCAATTCCATCACACCGGCACAGTGCTTAAATATTATACCACCTCCTGGGAATTTTGTCAACAGCAGTACAGGATTTTATTGCATAAAAAAATTTTTTGTTATCTTTTGTTGCACTTGAAAGTTCGTCTGCGTATGTGTATAATGAAAGCAGATCTGCTGGAAAAGGAGGAAGGCAATGACAGACACAGAAATTATGGATCTGATACACAACTCACCGTCTGAAGGACACAGAGCACTATTTGAAGAATACTACAGCTACGTCTATGCTATATCGATCAATGTTCTCAGAAACTACGGTACTGCCGAGGATGCTGAGGAATGTGTTATCGACGTCTTCGCCTCTGTTATAAACAAGCTGGATGAAAGAAATGTTGGTTCGATAAAGCCATTTATCGGAACAGTCGCAAAGCACAGCGCTATAAGCATGAGAAGATCCCTTGCAGCAAGATCAGGGAAAAGCATTTCCATTGAGGAAGAGGAATTCAGCCAGCTGTCATCAGATGAAAGGGTAGACAAAAATGCAGAGAGCTCCGCTTTGAAAGAGCTTCTGCTAAATAAAGTTAAAGAGCTGGGAGAACCGGACTCCACTATCATAATCCAGAAATATTTCTACGAACGCAATGCCAAAGAGATCAGCAGTCTGATCGGCATGAACCACGCAGCAGTAAGGATGCGCTGTTCAAGAGCTGTTAAAAAGCTTCGCAGCCTTCTGCGGGATTTCTATTAAAGGAGAGATCAATATGAAAAATAATGATTTTGACAAGATGTTCAGCAATATGAACGATGAAACTACAGAAAAGATCGCTGAAGAATATCCAACTGGCGATAAGAAGCACCGTGACCGTGTCTACAAAGAAGTAGAGCGCCGTGTTGGTGAAGGCTTCTCCGGCTCAGGTGATGAGGTAAGAGGCGTTGAGACCTATCGTCCCAGACCATACCTCAGATTCGCTTCCGCAGCAGCTGCTGTTGTTATTGCTGCCGGAGCTGTCGGCGGAGGATACTTCCTTATGAACAAGTCCTCAAAGAATTCGGATAAATTAGTCCCTGCATCAGAAATATCAGAGTCCGTTGAAATAACAGACCCTGTAACTATTGTGGAGGAACCGGCCACAGAGGTGGTAACTGAGGCAGTCACTGTGCCTATGTTATTGACAAAGGATGAGCTCATTGAAAAGATCAACAACAGAGCATATGAAAATTATGATCGTTTAAGCATCGAATATACTCTTTCCAGCGGTTCCGGAGCTTCTGTTGAACACGGTATAGCCATAAGAGACGGTATCACAGGCAATGAATCCCTTACACAGACCTGGACTCACAGTGCCGACTACTTCAAGGAATTCGATCCTGAAGAATATGATATTGATGAGCTTATGAAGGAAGAAAACACCTGCAACGAGATGTTCTTCTACAAGGATCTTTTCATCTGCATATACAGCAACGGAACTGATGCTCCTGCTGAGTATTCAGTAACTGACCGCTCCGACTGGATCCTTGACGATCCCACTGTATTCCGGAATCTGTATTCAGAAAACATCGCCGTTGACCTCGACATATATAACATTGATGACTCTACAAGCAGCACTGTTTACCTCGGAAGACAGTGTACTGAAGCACGCATCTACGGTGTGGAGAAAGAACTTCAGGAGCGTCTGAAACAGAAATATGACCTTGGAGATCCGATGACAGAACCCGGTGCATCAAATGAAGACCTGACCAGAGAAACGATCATCACTGTTGACAACGAGACCGGTTTCATCCTCAAAGCTGTGACCACTATCGGCGATTACACTGAAGAATTTAACGTTGATGAAATACTCTTCAATGATGACGCTGAGCTTGCTCCCAACGGTGCTTATATAAAGAAAAAGATCGAAGGACTTACCCCTGTCAGCGATAAGGCTGCAGAATTTGATCTGAGCGCACTTGATGAGGACGCTGCCGGATCAGAAGAAATAATAGAAACACCAACAGATGAGTACAGCTATAAAGACTCCACAGCCGATGATACAACATCACCTGAATATGAAGTAAACTCCAAGGGTCAGACCTACGGCGGTGCAGGCTACACAATATCAGAAGAAAACATCGATCTGCTCCCTGACCTTATCGGCTTCGGTATAAACGGCGGAATAGACAAAACTGAGCAAACATATCTCAATACCAAGGAATTCATCGACACATTTGTTAACTGTGAAGCAGCATTCGATATGCAGGAGCCATTAAACAATATCTCAGATACAGCAGTTTCAGTAGATGTTAACTTATACGATGAAGAGGGCAATTTCCTCAGGACTTTCACATTCTACACCGAGCCTGATAACCTCAAATAATACCAGACAGCTTCAGCTAAAAGCTCCCGCTGAGCCTCCGAAATATAAAATGAAAACAGCCTCCGTACCCCACGGCGGCTGTTTTCTTGTGTATTGAAGTCTCCCTCTCAGGACTTCATTCCCCATATATCTATCCCTTTGGCAGATTTGCTTCTATCCCCTGTGAGAGGGAAAATTCTTACCGTCAGTCTGCTCTTTCAAAGACCTGCTCATTTCCGAAGCTGTCAGTAAATGTGAGGGTATCCCCGTCGACCTTTACTGTATCCTTATCACCAGCCTCATCCTCGTCAAGTCTGATCTCGCCGCTTTCCTCATCATATGTATATGAATGAGTCTCAACGACAGTCATGTAGGACACACCTTCCTTTTCAAAGGTAAGGAAGCCCTCTTCTCCGGAGGCGTTCATTTTTTCAGGTATCTCATAATCACCATACATATCCTCGCTTTCCTCTTTGCGCTCAAATTTCAGGACTTCCTGTCCGTTCTTGCCTGCGGAGAGCACCTTGTTATCAAAATCAAGTATCTCAAGATCCATTCCGCTGACAGTGATCTTGTCATCATAGAGAGCCATATATTCCGAGGAATCCATTTTTGCACTGAGAGTTACACTGTCTTTTTCAAATTCCATGGAGGCTGATTCGATCTTCATGCCTTCATCATACTGTTTTTTCTTTGTCTCCTCTGTCATTTCCCACTTGCCGATTATGCCCTTATCCTTTTTCTTATCGGATGAACCGTCGTCCTTGCCGCAGGACGCAAATGCGGAAACAGCTGTAAGGCAAATGAGGATCGAAGATATAACTTTTTTCATTATTATTTATCCTTTCATTATTGAGCATTATTTTCAGTCTGCGGCTGCTTTGCAGTATTTGAAGAACCGCCGAGGCTGTCAAGATCGATATCTATGAGCATACCGCTTTCAGAACCGGTGACCTTAGGCATTACACCGTCCCACTTCTGTATCTGCTCGTAGGCGATGACCTTATCTGACAGGGACTCCTCAAGGAGTTTGTTGGCATCTGCCTGTGCCTGAGCCTTTGCGAGCATTGCATCCGCCTCAGCCTGTGCAGTAACTCTCTTGTTCTTTGCTGAGGTTTCAGCGATAACTTCTGTCTGGCGCTGTTCTGTCTGGGTCTTGAGCAGATTCTGCTCTGCTACCTGCTTTGACTCGATAGCGCTGTTGAATTCATCAGAGAAATCAAAGTTTACTATATTGAATTTCTCAATGTATATACCGTACTCACTGAGCCTTGAATCAAGGCTCTCCTTTACCGTGTCACTTACCTCCTGACGCTTTGTGATAAGCTCTTCAGCAGTATAGTGTGATGTGGCCGACTTCATGCACTCCTGAACAGCCGGAGCGATAAGCACTTTCTGATAGTCAATGCCTACCTTGCGGTACATCTCAGGAGACTTATCTGAGGTCAGGCTGTAGTTTACAGCAATATTGCTGCTTACTGTCTGAAGGTCCTTGGATACAGCGGATGCAGGAGTCTCATAGACCTGTATCTGATTGGACATATCCTCTACACGCTGAACAAAAGGAGCCTTCAGGTGAAAGCCCTCTGAGAGAGGCTTGCTGTTGACCTCACCCATTGTCAGTACAACTCCGGTATTTCCGGCCGGTACAATAGTAAACGAATTGGCTGCGATAAAAATTGCTGCAATTCCTGCTGCTATCCATTTTATGCCCTTGAGATTTGAAGGGCCGCCAACTGAATTTCTTTTCATATCTCTTATATCAACTGCCATAATTATCCTCCGTTCAGGAATTATACTTCAATACCTGATGTGCGCTCCCTATAAACGAGTTCCCCAACTCAGAAACACACATCAGGCATTGCCATTTTCCCATATCATGTTTCACGTTCATTTAAAGCTGATTTTCATTTTTTGCCTGAATACAGGTCATCCATTTCATTGTTCTGCTTAACGTTCCTGTACTTGTCGAAGCCCTGAGAATTATTTACCCCTTTATTCTCTTCGGGATATTCCTGATAGCTAACAAGCTCTCCGTCATATGGAGAAGAATCATCCCTTGAGCCTCCGAAAGTAATATTCTGTCCATCCTTGCGGAAGAATTCAAATATCACTGCCAAAATAAACGGCAGACCAATAAAAAATCCTACTTCATAATCGAATACTAATGCTAAGGCAAGCAATATAACAGCAATAGCTATCTCAAATATCAAAACGACTATTTTCTGAAACAGTGTTTCTTCTGTACGCTTTTTCATTATCATCCCTCCGCTCATTCATCAATATCATGGCCTGATGAGCTTATCCAATCCTTTTTCCATTTCCGACTTCAGCCAGCCGCTTCTGTAGGCAAGCACCATTACATACATCGCCCCGGCAAGCTTTTCATCGTCAGAAATTATTTTTGTGTTTTCAGATATTTCCTGCTTGACAAGCTTCTTTACAGAGTCCGTATCAAAAGCCCCCTCGTCCTCGGCTGTGAATATTATCCGGCAGAGAATATTATAAAGATTGATATCCTCTATAATATCATCAGAAGTATCCTCCACATCGCCGTTGACATAATTCATAAGCTTTGCAATGTCCTCCAGCTTCATGGCTCCTCTGAACATATTGATGAGCAATATTCTCAGGATCTGCTTTTCTGAGTATTTTTTCCCCTTCGTTGAGGATACCCAGCCTCGCTTTATCCAGTTTTGAATGGTCGTGCCTTCAAGTCCGGTGAGCTTTGATAACTGTGAGAGCGTCAGACCGCCGGTAGCTTCCAGCACAGGTGATATCTGCGAGAAAGCCTCTTCTCTGGCCTGTTCAGTGAATTTTAAAGTAGTGCCCGGTATCACACGTTCCATTGTCAAATCATCTCCTTTCGTGATGTTATGATTATATCACAGGTTCATATGAACCGCAAATCTATTCCTGTGATAATTTTGCGTATTTTTTTGATTTTTTCTGAATTTATCACTATCTATCTCACTATTTCGCACTTTTTCATGCTTTTTCGCCGTTTTCGATTATTTATAATAAATGCGTGACAAATCTGAAAATATATGTTATAATGTATTGATAAGGCAATTAGATCCTGATGTCCGACTAAGACAAAAATGAATTTTGTCAAGCACCGGATCCGGGATATAGTTGGCACATCAACAGAAACTGCTCTTCCATCAGGAGCAGGAAATCATTCAGAATGGAGCGATCTTTATGTCAAAGAAACCCTTTTACATCACCACGCCTATCTATTATCCTTCGGGCAATCCCCATATAGGCCACTGCTATACAACAGTTGCCTGCGATTCTATAGCCCGTTATAAACGAATGCAGGGTCATGACGTAATGTTCCTTACCGGTACCGACGAGCACGGCCTCAAGATCGAACAGAAAGCTGCTGAGCAGGGCGTTACTCCAAAGGAGTACGTTGATGTCATCGTCGATAGATTCAAGAAACTCTGGGAATATATGAATATCTCCTATGACAGATATATCCGTACAACTGACGACTACCACGTTGAAGCCGTTCAGAAGATATTCAAGGCTCTCTACGATAAGGGCTACATCTATAAGGGTGAATACTCAGGCAAGTACTGTACTCCCTGTGAAAGCTTCTGGACTGATTCTCAGCTGGACGAGAACGGCTGCTGTCCCGAATGTCACAGACCTGTAAAGTACGCTAAGGAGGAGGCTTACTTCTTCAAGATGTCTCCCTTTGCAGACCGCATCGAGAAGCTTCTCCTCGAAACTGACTACCTCCGTCCCAAGACAAGAGCTGTTGAGCTTGTAAACAACTTCATCAAGCCCGGTCTGGAGGACCTCTGCGTTTCAAGAACTACATTCAAGTGGGGTGTACCCGTATCATTTGACGACAAGCACGTTGTATATGTATGGATAGATGCCCTTTCAAACTATATCACAGCTCTCGGCTATGAGAACTCCGCTCACAATGACTTTGAGAAGTACTGGCCTGCCGATGTTCACATGGTAGCAAAGGACATCATGCGTTTCCACGCTATCATCTGGCCTGCAATGCTCATGGCGCTTGAACTGCCACTGCCTAAGCACCTTGCTGTACACGGCTGGATAACAATGGCTGGCAAAAACGGCGAGAGCGAAAAAATGAGCAAGTCTCTCGGAAATGTTGTTGACCCATTCGTACTGGGTGAGAGATACGGTCAGGATGCTATAAGATACCATATACTCCGTGAGATGGCTCTGGGCGCAGACAGCCTCTTCTCAAATGAGATAATGATAAACCGCATAAACTCCGACCTGGCAAACGGCTTCGGAAACCTTGTTTCCCGTACAGTTGCAATGGTGGACAAGTATTTCGGCGGCACTATCCCCTCCGAGCGTGAGGTCGATGCTCTTGACGAGGAGTTCAAGTCAGTTGTCACAGGTCTCCTCCCCGAGGTGGACAAGTACATCGACGAGACAAAGCTCAAACAGTCTCTTGAAGAGATATTCAAGGTGGTTGACCGTGCAAACAAGTATATTGACGAGACTGAGCCCTGGAAGCTTGGCAAGGACGAATCAAAGAAGGCTCGTCTTGCTTCTGTACTCTATAATCTCCTTGAAGCTATCCGTATCACTTCTGCACTCCTGGCACCCTTCATGCCTTCAACTATGCCTAAGGTATGGGAGCAGATAGGTGCTTCAGAGGCTGATGTTGAGTATGATAAGCTTGACAAGTTCGGTGTTCTTCCCGAGAACGTAACTGTTCACAAGGGCGAGATACTCTTCCCGAGAATAGACGTTGACAAGGAGATTGAAGAACTCAACTCCATCCTTGCAAAGAATATGGCTGAGGCACAGGCAAAGCTCTCCTCTGAGGAAAAGGGAGAAGCTGCTGCTGAGCCTATCGAGCTTAAGCCTGAGATAACAATTGACGACTTTGCTAAGGTCGAGATAAGAGTTGCTAAGGTAACTGCCTGCGAAAAGGTAAAGAAGTCCGACAAGCTCCTTTGCTTACAGCTTGATGACGGCATGGGCGGACGTCAGGTCGTTTCCGGTATCGCACAGTATTACTCACCTGAGGATCTCATCGGAAAGAAGCTGCAGCTCATTGCAAACCTCAAGCCTGTCAAGCTCAGAGGTGTTGACAGCAACGGTATGATCTGTGCTGCTGATACTCCTGACGGTGTAAAGGTGATCTTTGTTGATGACTCTATCCCCGTAGGCTCAAAGATAAGATAATCGTATGTATACAAAAAGCTCCTGCATCAAGGCTGCTTTCCTGAGCGAAAATGCGATCTGCGTTTCGCCGGAGGCAGCTCACCATGCAGGAGCTTTTATTTTATGCAGGAGCATATGATCAGTGTCATAAGCGAAAAAATGCTCCTCACTGATATCAGGAGGAGTCTTCGGAGAGAGATATATGGAGAGTACTGAGTCTTTTCACATCACTTCACGGATAAACCGCTGCGAAAGACCCTTCTCACTGCCATTACTGACAATGAGCAGTAATAGAGGGGAAAAAATGTGCCTGTTAAACACCTTTACCACCGACGCAGCTTTTAGTATGGCCGGAAAAGTGCCTATTCTTCTCCGTCCTGCACGAACCCCGCTGCGGCAATGGCTTTGCAGATCCCTTTTTGATTCCGATATACCTCTGCTCTGCTGCATAATCAGCAGTCATATCCCCTGAAGAGCGGCGGTATCCTTTTTCGGCTTTGCGTGATCTACATATAATATTATACTCTTTTTTCGGCTTAATACAATTGACTAAACTATCATTTTAAGAAGATTATTGTAAATCCGTGAAAAAAATATGCAGAATAGTCTTGCATTGTTTTCAGATCTATGATAGAATAGTACATATATAAGACTGTTCCGTGAGGTATCAGCCGGAAAGGAGGATGAGCAATTGAAAAAAAGACTTCTGATCGGTGTCATTATTACCGACTGCCATATTGATTTTCAGGAAGAAATAATGCGTGGTATAATTACTCAGGCTTTTAAAAGCGACTGCGATATCGCTGTTATTACACCGCTTCACAACTTCTATCTCGGCTCCGCTCATAAGGATACAGAGCGTCTGATATTTGATCTTATCCTCTCAGACAGGTTTGACGGCTTCCTATACGACCGCAACACCTTCTTCGGGGATGATATCCGCACATATATCGACGATTTTCTCACACTCTCCGGAAAGCCCGTTATGCTGCTCGATTCAAGTGACCATAAAAGCTTCGAGACCACATCCGTTGACGACTGCAATGCTTTCGAGGAGCTTACTGACCATCTCATCGATGACCACGGCTGTAAAAAAATATACTGCCTTACAGGCCCTAAAAAGATATATGTATCCGAGGAGAGACTGCGGGGATATATGAACTCCATGAAAAAACACGGCCTCCCCGTGGACAAATCCTGCTGTCACTACGGAGACTTCTGGATAGACGCTGCAAAGCAATTCGCCGAAAAGATAATCGACGGCCGTCTTCCTCGTCCTGATGCAGTTGTATGCGGAAATGATATCACTGCTATCTCCCTCTGCAAAACTCTTGCCGCAGCAGGTATAAGAGTCCCTGAGGATATTGCCGTTACCGGCTATGACGCTTCATCTGACGGTGCGGAGGCTGACCCTTCTATCACTTCATTCAGCCGCCCCAATTTTCAGCTGGGGTCAGAGTCATTCCGCAGACTGTACAGAGTCATAACAGGCAAGCTTTGTCCGAAGGTACCCAACGAAAACGGCTCTATACGCTTAGGCCGGAGCTGCGGCTGCCATGTAGCTGTACCCTCTCATAAGGAGCCGAATCGTATAGATACCATAAACAGCCTCTATGAGACAAATCTGCTCTACGGGGATATGCTCTTCGATATAACAAATGCAGACAGTCCTTCAGTTTTTTCTGACAGGCTTGACAACTACACATATCTGCTGTACAGGATGGCTCACCTGAGGATATGCCTTACAAAAAAATATCTCGACTCAACAAAGGGCATTTACCATGACAAGCTCAGCTTCCGCTGCGGAGATGATGTCAGGATAATACTTTCAAAGTCCAATGTGGCTCGTGAGTACGACACCGGAGATTACTTCAGCTCTTCTGACCTTCTCCCGGATTACTCTGCGGACAGGAATTATCCTATGGCTTTCTATATTTCTCCCCTTCATTATAACGATAATTTCTTCGGCTACAGCTCTGTATCCTTCGGAAAGATACCTGTTACTTTCAGCTCAATATATTTACAGTGGATAAATTACGTCAATGTTGCACTGGAGCTTGTAAGAATAAAGGATGTTATGTCCCATACCATACTCAGCACCAACCGTGCCCTGCTCTATGACAAGATAACCGGTATGCTGAACCGTGGAGGTGTGGAACAGGAATTTGCAAAACGCACCGGCTCCGGTTCTGTTACAGGCTCTGCAGACTTCATCACGATAGAGCTGATCGGAATAAAAAATACATACTACCGCAGCGGCGAGGAAAAATGCAACGAGATCTCAGCAGCCTTTGCCGGATTGCTGAAAAGCTGCACTAAGGAGAACGAGATCTGCGGTATGTGGAACAATCAGACTATGTGCGTTATCGCTTTCAAGCCCAACCGTGCCTCAGAGATCTACGATGCACTCTGTCTGAGGCTGAAGGAAAAGCATTTCGAGCAGAATGAGGATCTGGATATCGATTTCTCAGTGGGTATTTTTACTCAGCCTCTCAGCGAGACTGTCAGTCTCAGCGATGCAATGTACAAATCAACAGTAAACAGGGTCTACTCATACAATGTCTCGGAAAACAGCGCTAATCCGCAGTTTGAGAAGCTCTGTGCACTGAGGAACAGGATCATGAAGAATCCGGAATACTCATGGAATATCAGCGAGATAGCCGATAGTCTTTATCTCAGCAAAAGCTACCTGCAAAAAATATATAAGACCTTCTTTGGCAAGAGCATTATCGAGGAGATGATCGGTTTCCGAATAGAAAATGCAAAGAAGCTGCTGATTGAAACAGATATGTCCGTTACCGAGATTTCAAAGCGGTGCGGCTATTCTTCATACAACTACTTTGTGAGACAGTTCCGTGCCTGCGAGGGAATATCCCCCACTGAGTTCAGGCATATGAAACACTCACCATCAGCCTGATGTGATACTGGCTCCGCATATTCAGCGGGGTCAGTTTTTTTATGCAGGAACAGGCCTGCCAGGAGGCATTCTGCAATATCACCAATGGGCATAAGGATAGGTTGTGAAAGATTTACAAAATTTTACAGTTGTTCACAATTTGTATTTACTTTTCTATTTCGCTGTGCTATAATCATGATGTATAAGTATGTAAAGGCAGCCGTAAATTAGGCACTTATGGACTGCCGCCCCTCTCAGAAAAAGGAGTTTTATTATGGCAGAAAAAACAAAGATACTCTCACAGAGAGCGGTCGCTGTTATTGCTGCTGTGTTCGTCATGCTGACAATGATGATGATATCACCGGTTGTCAAAGAGGCTAATGCAGCAGGAACAGACCTTTATGTAGGCTATTCCGGAAAAAGCAATAACTTCTCGACCGTTCAGGCAGCAGTCAACAAGGCTGCAAGCCTCAACCCCACCAGCGAAAACGACAGAATCACTATCCACATCGCTCCCGGCACATACCGTGAGCA
Source organism: Ruminococcus flavefaciens (assembly GCA_002371825.1). Classification (GTDB taxonomy): domain Bacteria; phylum Bacillota; class Clostridia; order Oscillospirales; family Ruminococcaceae; genus Ruminococcus; species Ruminococcus flavefaciens_L. Next base: position 51,205 of record DFHF01000053.1, read on the forward strand.
GGTACTCATCAACACTCCCTACATCACATTCGTTAATGATGAGCCTTCAAAGGGAGATGCACTTATAACCTTCTATTATGGTATCGGCTATAAGTACTACAGTGTAAACACAAGCAAGAACAACGGTACATACGATGCTTCTCTGGCCTCAGCAAAGTCCCAGAAGAACACTCCCTACCGCTGGGGTGCTACTGTATGGCTCCAGAATAAAGCCCAGTACTTCAAGGCCAAGAATATCGTATTTGAAAATTCCTTCAACCGCTATATCACAAAGGAGGAACTTGCTGACGGTGTCGAGCTGGTAGGCGATACTTCAGTATCCAACATCTCACAGGTCAGAAATTCTTCCACAGATGTTCAGTCAAAGGCAGCAACCGAGAGAGCTGCGGCTTTCGCTGCTGATGCAGGCTACTGCGAATTCCTGGGCTGTAAATTCCTCAGCAGTCAGGATACGCTCTATACAGGAGCCTCACCTCAGTATTACAAGAACTGTCATATCGAAGGACAGACTGACTATATCTTCGGCGACAGCTCCGCAGTTTTCGACGGCTGTGAGCTATGCTGGAAGGGCTATAGCTCCAATGCAGCAGTCGGATATATCACCGCTGCAAGAGATGACGGAAATAATGATTCCGGATACCTCTTCAGCAACTGCAAGGTCACAAAGAATCCTTCACTTACAGTAAAGACCGGCTACCTTGGCCGTCCCTGGAGAGATACTGCAAAGGTAATGTTTATCAACACTACCCTTCAGAGCTCTGACTGTATCGATGCCACAGGCTGGTACTCCATGAGCGGAGTTCAGCCGGAAAATGTTGCCGGATTCAAGGAGTACGGCACAAAGCTCTCAAATGGTTCAGCTGTTGACCTCTCAAAGAGAAAGGGTCATACTATCTCAGCCTCCGATGCTGAGGAGATAAAGCTCACAAACTATATGAAGAACTGGACCCCCACATATCTCAACTCCTCTCCCGGCAGCACTGACCCCGGAACTAACGTCAGCGGTGCAATTACTCTCTGCGGAGGCTGGTATGAAGAGGCATTTGCAGAGTGGGACAGCTCAAAGATAGGCAGCAATGTCAAGGTAAGCTATGCTCCCGCAGGAACTTCCTCATTTACCGCAGCTGACTCAGAACTGATAAGAGGCAGCCGTGTGGATATCCCCGGACTCAAGGGAAACACAAGCTATACCCTCAGGATAGAAGGCTCCTCAGGTTCAGCTCAGTGTACAATAAAGACTATGGCTTTCGACCGCTCCGGCTACGCTCACTGGAACTACAATTCAGGTGTTGGAGCCTATAACAATGACGGTACCCTTAAATCAGGAGTTACTGTGATCTATGTCACAAATTCAAATAAGGACTCAATTTCCTACGGCGGAAAAACCGGTCTTTACAATATCTTCTACAGTGCAAAGCCACAGAATGTGGTATTCAGATTCATTGGCAAGATAGACGTTCCCTCCGGAGCAAAGGCAAATGACGGAAAGCAGAACGACGGTTCAAGTATGCTGTACCTCCAGTATGGTGAGAACGTTACTATTGAGGGTATCGGCTATGACGCAAGCCTGAACAAATGGGGCTTCGAGATGAAGCGCTGCACAGGCTGTGAAGTCCGCAACCTCTGGCTGGGACAGTATCCCGATGACGGTATCTCCATGACCGGTGACAGCTCAAACAAGTCCACACATATGTGGATACACAACAATACTATCGAAAAGGGCTACAATGCCTATGCAGGAAACGGTACTGTTGACGCTGATAAGGCTGACGGCGACGGCTCAACTGATATCAAGTGGTCAGAATATATTACTATATCCTATAACTACTATATCGACTGCCACAAGACCTCTCTGGTAGGCGGCGGTCCTACACAGATGCAGGACTGGATCACCTATCACCACAACTGGTTCAGCAATACTGAGTCCCGTAACCCCCGTGCAAGAAATGCTCATATCCACAGCTATAACAACTATTTCACAAATAATAAACAGTACGGTCTTGGCGCATCCTACAACTCCAAGATCTTCTCCGAGGCAAACTACTATGAAAAAACATATCTGCCTCTTGACGCTGTAAACATGGGCAGCGATGCCTACTCCGGCACTATCAAGTCCTATGGAGACAAGTTCGACGGATGTACAATGGGCAGCAATCTTGCATACAAGATAGCTGGTTCACGCACAGAAAAGGTAAGCGTCGGCAACCTCAAGTCCGGCGGAGACGCATACGACAATTTCGACACCGATTCCTCAAAGATCTATGGCTCATATAACGTTCAGACTCCCGATGCTGCAAAGGCAGAGGTAATGGAGTACTCAGGACGCATGAGACAGGGCAAGGCCTATAACAGCGGTTCTTCTGACAATGATCCGCCTGTTGTCATAGATCAGCCCATAAAGAGCGATCTCATTGCAAAGCTCGATATCAAGGATACCGCTTACGGTTCCTCATGGTCTATCAAGGAGAACGTTCAGGCCGGTGATAAGGCTTTCGGAGACCGTGAGCACGTTTTCGCTTCACTCCCCTCCGGCATCATCGGTGCAGAACAGATAGTCACAGCCTGCGATTCAAAGAAAACCGACTCTGATCTGGCAGTTCTTACTGCTGCAAAGGATATCATCGTATACGTTGCTCTCGATGAAAGAGTTACATCCGTTCCCTCATGGCTCGGAAGCTTTACAAAGAACGGAAGTGTTGTTGAAATAAACGACACCGAAGCTTTAAGACCTTTCATAGTCTATGAGAAGAAGCTGATGGCTGGTGAGAGCATTGTCCTCGGTACAAACGGTATGAGCGGCGCCTGCATGAACTATACAGCTTTCGCTGCTGAATACAGGGAGCCGATCACTACTACAACTACCACAACTACATCATCCACTACAACCACAACTACTACTCAGCCAGAGAATATCATCTGGGGAGATGCTGACTGCGACGGCAATGTAAAGATGAATGACGCTGTTCTCATCATGCAGTCAATATCAAATCCCGACAGATACGGCATTGAAGGAGATCAGGATTCCCATATCACTGATAAGGGCAGCCGCAACGGCAATGTATTTGAAACCTACACCAGCGGACTTACTCCTAAGGACGCTCTCCAGATACAGAGCTTCCTCCTGCACCAGATCCCTTCTCTCGATCCTGAGTTTCAGCAATGATCTCTGGCAGAGAAATGACCTGAAATAATAATTACGGGACAGCCTTTCAAAGGAAGGGCTGCCCCGTTTTTCTTTCTGATATTAAGCTCCTCTCTTAAGCAGCTTTTTCACTGTTGTCATCAGTGCACTGTAATTGAGAACACATATCCCGGCTGCAATAACTGTAAGCCACAGCATATCCAATGCCGGGCGGAATACTCCGACAGCACACATCCCCAGCAGCATTGCTGTATTGAGTGCATTCCTGCTGACTGAAAATGCAAAGGGAACATAATATCTTGCATCTATCATCCTTATCCAAAAGCAGAGCAGATAACTGAGAAAAGTTGCAAGAGCCGCTCCCTGTATTCCCCATTCCGGAATCAGGCATATATTCAGTATGATATTTGCTATGCACACCACAAGTATGGTATAGAATGCGTTTTTTGTATGCTGTGTCGCCGTATATATACTCGACAGGAAAAGGTCAAGGCAAGTATAGACCGCCGCAGCTATCAGCAGAGGCGTATACAGGTATGCCCGGCTGTATTCCGGAAAGGTCCCGTAGTTTATCAGTATAGCTGATATCGGCTTTACCAGAAGCATAAGTCCGGCCGCACTGACGAAAAGAATCGCCTCATAGGCGCTGTATACCTTTTCGTAAAAAATATCTCTGTCCCTGGAACTGTTTTCCGTTATTGCGGACATATTCCAGGCCTGAAAGAATATTGTGGATATCATGGATATAAGATTAGGTATCTTTGAAGCTGCGGAATATATACCGGCAGCATCCTCTCCCAGACTAACACGGCTGCTCCTTAGATTTCCTATAAATATCTGGTCGGAAAAACCTGTGAATGTCCACATGACCGCAGTAGGTATAAGGGGGAGAGAGAATCTCATCATTTTTCTTCCAAGTGTGCGGCTATAGGAGCTCAGCACAAAAAATCGCCGCAGGCCTGCCGCCAATGTAAGAAATACCGCAGAACAAGCATCGGAAAGGATAGTGGATATCATAAATCCCCGCACCCCAAGGCCAAGTCCGGATATAAATACAAGATTGAATATGAACAGGGTAAATGTTGTGAGTATACCGTCCAGTGAAAACAGCTTTACCATTCCCCTGGCTCTTACAAACTGCGAACAGAGCGCCCTTACAGCTGATGTGCAGACGTATATCCCCAGCAACAGAGTATATCCCCGCAGAGGCCTCAGAAATGGTATGAACTGAAGCAGAGGCACTGCTGCAAGCATAGCCGCAAGTCCTCCTAAAGACATCATGCTGGCTGTAGTGAATACCTGTTTTTTATCGTAGTCCTTATCAAGACCATATCTGACCACTGCCTCAGTAAGAGAAAATGTAAATACCGGCAGCAGGAACAACGCCATAGTCTCAATAAGAGTTTTTGTATAGAATCCGGCCGGACTGATATGGCGGGTATAAAGATTGTTCAGCAGCAGAGAGAATATCTTGGAGCTGAAGCTGCCTATAGCGAATATCACTGTATTCACGGCAAGCTTTTTATATTTATTCACATGGTCACTCCTTTATATTGATACACTGCATCGATCAATGTCTGCTCAGCTTTTTTCGGTCTATGGACAAAATGAGCCTGACATTGATCTGCGCTCCCTGAACTCAGTTCAGGGCAATAACCGCCTTACAGCAATTATTAAAGTCACATTAATTATAACATATTGCCTTAAAAATAGCAATATATACCCTCCGCATATGGCACTCAGCCCTGCCGGCCAAAGCCGCTTAAAATATATTATCATTTTTGTTTGGTCATTTATCGCCGATAATTTGACAAAGTTAATTTTTTATGCTATCATAATACATATAAAAATAAGGAAATGGGTGGATATATGTCAGAACATCCCGAACTGATCGTTATGCTGACTTATAACGATCAGACTGTACTGAATGCTCCCGATATATTTGAAGAGTGCAGGAACTCCAAGGCCTCCATCTGGGGATTCAAAGAGCTGCCTCTCCCTTTTGGTGAGATGAAAAAATTATATAACTATATGAAGCAGTGCGGCAAGACCACCTCTCTTGAAGTGGTAGCGTATACGGAAGAAGAAGGCCTCGCCGGAGCTGAAACTGCTGCTGCCTGCGGATGCGATATCCTCATGGGTACTGTCTTCTCAGACAGGATAAACCGATTCTGCCTGGAGCACGGACTTAAGTATATGCCCTTTGTGGGGAAAGTATGGGGAAGGCCCTCTGTACTTGAAGGCGATATCGATGAGATGATCGCAGAAGCAAAGAGTTATATCGGCAGAGGCGCTTACGGTATCGACCTTCTGGGATACCGATATACAGGAGATGCTGTTGAGCTCAACCGCAGAATGTCCGCTGAAGTCGATGCACCGGTTTGTATCGCAGGAAGCGTAAACAGCTTCAACAGGCTCGATGAGATAAAAGAAGCCGGTCCGTGGTCATTCACTATCGGAAGTGCTTTCTTCGATAACAAGTTCTCAGGCACCTTTGCTGAGCAGATCAATAAGGTCTGTGACTATATGGCGAGGTGACGATATGAGATCCCTCATAAGAAAATACTATCCCGGTGCATATGCGGAAAACGTCTTCTCTATCAACTATAAAAAGCTCCGGGCTATGGGGTTCAAAGCTGTCATTTTCGATATTGACAATACTCTGGTCCACCATGGCGATAACTCAACACCTGAAGTGGATGAGCTTTTCAGGCATATCCACAGCACCGGCCTTAGGACTGCCCTCCTCACCAATAACGATGAGGAAAGAGTTCAGAGATTCATCAGGAATATCGATACGCTTTATGTATGTGATGCGGACAAGCCTGAAACTGCCGGTTATGAAAAAGCTCTTGAACTTCTTGGCATAAGCCGGAAAGAGGCAGTTTATGTGGGAGACCAGATATTCACTGACATCATCGGCGCAAACAGAGCAGGTATCCCCAATATCCTCGTGCATTATATACAGCTCCCCGGTCTGCATTGGATAGGTAAAAAACGCTATATCGAAAAAATTCTGCTCTTCCTGTGGAGACATGACCGCTCCGCAAAAGGGCTGGGCAATATATGTGATTAAATTCGGGGCAATAACCTCCCTGAGACGGTTATTGAGGACACATTAATTAAAAATCATCAAAGAGGTAATCATAATGTTCTGGAATAAAGACAAACTTTTCTGCGATATAAATCCTACCTGCTACGCTATATCGGAGCAGAAGGAAATATGCGTAAGACATATACACGACTTTCTGGGAAAGGAGCAATTTGCCAAGCAGCACTCCCGGAAAAAACTGCCGAATCTGGTCTCTGCACAGGATTCCCACCTTATCAAGCACGGCAAGGGCATCGATATGAGGCTTCAGTACAACAAGGCTGTCAATATCCGACTCGCCTGCAAAAAGCTGAATGGGCTCATCATCCATCCAGGTGAGACTTTTTCATTCTGGCACACCGTCGGAAAAACTACAAAGCGCCGAGGCTTCAAGGACGGCCGTGTCATAATCGGAGATAAGCTGATACCCGGTATCGGCGGAGGCCTCTGCAACCTGAGCAATACCATCCACCGCCTGATACTCCACAGTCCGCTGGAGGTCACCGAATTTCACAGTCACTCGGATGCCCTTGCTCCTGACGAAGGTAAAAGAGTCCCCTTCAGCTCCGGCACCTCTGTCAGCTATAACTACATAGACTACCGCTTCAGAAACAATACTGATGAGGACTTTCAGCTCCTGCTCTGGTGCGATAAGGACAATCTCCACGGCCAGCTCAGAAGCATGAAACAATTTCCCTGCCGATATGAGCTCTCAGAAGAGGGTCACCATTTCGCTGAGGAAAACGGAAAGTATTACCGCATATCAAAAATATACAAGAATTCCTTTGACCGTGAGACCGGTGAACTTGTTAAAAAAGAACTGGTACTCGATAACCACTCCGAGGTCATGTTCGATTATGACCTCATCCCAAAGGAACTGATAAAAGTATGAAAAAGCTCTGCCTGATGGCAGAGCTTTTCCTGTATCACATCTCCTGGATGACCCTCCAGAGCTCCATTGCCACCTCGGGATTTACTCCCGCAGTAACTGCCAGCTCTTCGGCAGATGCCTCTTTCAGGTTTGCTATTGTCTTATACTTTATCATCAGCTTTGCAGCCTTTTTCTCACCTATCCCCTTGACCGCAAGCAATTCAGAGCTGTAGGTCTTTTTCTTGTGCCTTGAATGCATGAAGCTGACTGAATAGCGGTGGACCTCGTCCTGTATCCTGGTGACAAGGTCAAAGGCAGCCTTTATGCTGTTTATCTGTATCTCCCGGCCTCCGGCAGCTATGGCTCTGGTACGGTGTTTATTGTCCTTTACCATGCCGAAGAGAGGTATATCCAGCCCAAGCTCACGGAGTATGGGTTCTATGGCATGAACGTGTCCCTGTCCGCCGTCAAGGAGTATCAGGTCAGGCTTGCGGGTGAAGAACTGGTCTCCCTCACCTGTAATGATATGCATCAGCCTTCTGCGGAGCACCTCCTGCATGGAGCCGTAGTCGTTCTGCTGTTCCTGTTCCTTTATGGTAAACCTCTTGTATGCACGTTTCAGCGGCCGTCCGTCCTCAAATACTACCATTCCTGCTACCATTGATTCTGACGAGAGATTGGATATATCGTAAGCCTCGATATACTTCGGCGGAGACGAAAGACCGAGACTTTTTGCCAGCTGTTCAAGTGCTATGACCTCACGGCCGGTGCGGTCATTTTTCAGTGCGGCATACTCAGCACTGTTATTTACAGCAAGTCTGAGCAGTTCAAGCTGTCTGCCCCGCTGAGGCACATGGAGCTCCACCTTGTGACCAGCCTGCTGCTCCATAAGCTCAGCCAGCAGCTCTCCGTCCTCCGGGATATGGTCTATGACCACAGTTTTAGGTATATCAGTCCTGCTGTAGTAGAACTGAAGCATGAACGAACCCAGTATATCCTCCCCTGCCTCCGGCTTGTCAAAGCCGAATACAGCCTTGTCAAAAAGGCGGTTCTCACGGTACATGAGCACAGATATATATATACCGTTATAGTACTCAGCCGAGCCGATAACATCTGCGGAATCGACTCCGCTGTTGATTATCTTCTGCTTCTCAGCCGCTTTTTTCACAGCATTTATACGGTCACGAAGCACCGCAGCTCTCTCAAAATCCAGCTCCTCAGCAGCGGCATTCATTTCAGCCTCCATACGTTCCACAGAACCTGCGCTGCCGTTCTTGATGAACTCAACAGCCTGCCCGATGATATCTCCGTACTCACTGCTGCTTATCCTGCCCCGGCAGACTCCCATGCAGTTCCTTATGTGGTAATTCAGACAGGGACGTCCCTTTCCGAAATCCTGAGGAAACTTTCTCCGGCAGGTTGGAAGCATGAAGACCTTATTAACCTCATCGACAGTTTCCTTTGTGATAAATCCGCTGGTATATGGCCCCAGATATTTTCCCGGCTGCTTGGTGTTCTTCTCGTTGGTTATACGGGGGTACTCTTCATCGGAAATGCGGATATAGTGGTAGCCCTTATCGTCCTTAAGAAGGATGTTGTACTTGGGCTTGTGCTGTTTTATCAGACTGCACTCCAGCAGCAGAGCCTCATACTCACTGTCAGTAACGATAAAATCGTAGTCAAAGACATTGGAGACCATTGCTGCCACCTTCGGGGTATGATCGGGATTCTCACGGAAATAGCTGCTGACACGGTTGTGCAGATTCTTGGCCTTTCCTATATAGATTATCCCATTCTCCTTATTCCTCATTATGTAGACTCCCGGAGACTGGGTGAGCCTTGATGTTTTATTTCTAAGATACGGAAGTCTCGGATTCATTTTCATTCCTCACTATTTTAGAGGCTGTTTTCCGACATTAAGCTTATATGATCGGCTCGCCTGCATTATTGCCTGTTGAAGTAGTCTATACCGCCGTTAGGCCTGAAATATGTGCGGATATAGCCGTCAGTTGACAGTATGACAAATTCATTTGTAGCTTCAAGATAGTAAACACCGTCACCGTCCTCAGCTTCTGTCTTATAGAGAGCGTCTGGATTATTTATAACGTCACTGGCGCCCTTTTCGTACTCCTCAGCGGTCTCATATCCAAAATCGTCTCTGAATTCACCGCCGTGCTTCTCGAAATGCTGATCCAGAAGCTTATAATTGCGGAAGCGGTACTCCACATATTCTGTATCCTGTACAGCTGTTGTAGCAGTAGTGACTGCTGCTGTTTCAGTCGGGACAGTTGTGGTCTTGTTTTTCTTATTCTTCTTGGATTTCTTTGTAGTAGTGACCGTATCCTTCTCATCTGAAGCTGTTGTAGTCACAGTCTTTATCTTCTCAGTCGTCTGAACCTCAGCAGCAGTTGTGATATTCTCCTCTGCATCCTGGAAGTGGCCGCTGTCTATTATATCAGAGCTGGCCGAGGAAGAAGTGCCTTTATCAGCATCTCCGCCTCTTGACACGAGAACTCCTATAGTAATAAAGAGAAGTACTATCACTGCTGACAATACTGCTATTAAGATATTCTTATTCTTACTGCTCATGCTGATCCCTCCATGATCCTGTTTGCGGTGAGAGTCCTCACCATATCATATATTTCCGATAGCATATTCAAATCCCAGCAATACTGCCAGAAGCACAGCATTTACTGCCGTGAACACAAGCATATAGCGTCCGGTGCGGGCACCTTCAGCATTGCGGTAGAACTGGAATGATATAAGGCTTGCAAGAGAAGCTATAACTGTTCCCAGTCCGCCCAGGTCAACTCCCAGCATGAGTTTTTCCCCGTTTTCAGTAAAGCCAGCCAGCATTACTGCTGCAGGAACATTGCTTATCACCTGTGAAAGCCCTGCGGATATAAGAAGCTCCCGCCCTTCAAGAACTTCTGAGAAAAAGTCGCTTACAGCATCTATCCTTGCGATATTTCCAACGAATACAAAGAAGCATACAAATGTGGCAAGCAGTGCATAATCCACTTTTCCCAGCAGCTTCCAGTCAAATATAAGCACTATAGCAAGCGCTCCTGCAAGACATATAAGGTCAGGGACTATCCTGAATACTGTGAGCAGACAGAGCAGGAACATTGCCCCGTAGGCTGCTCCCTTTGCGGCAGGTATCCTTCCGCTGCCTCTCTCAGGCGCACTGCATGGTGTTTTCGGAAGAAAAAGCGTCAGGAGAAGCACTCCGGCAAGACCCACCGCTCCTGCCGGAAGCATGGTCTTTACAAAAGCAGAGGCTGTAAGACCGAATTCATCGTACAGATAAAGATTCTGCGGATTTCCCACAGGAGTGAGCATACTTCCAATATTAGCCGCAACAGTCTCCAGTACAATGGTCAGGATACGGCTCTTTTCATCGTTTATACGTCCGTATATGAGCAGTGTGAGCGGAACAAATGTTATCAGCGCCACATCATTTGTGACGAGCATTGCGCTGAAAAAGCATATCAGCACCATAACTGCCCCAAGTCTCCGGACATTACCTGTCCTGCGGAGGATGAATCCGGTGACTGAATCAAATATCCCTATGCTCCTGAAACCTGCAACAGCAGCCATTAGTGCAGCAAGCTCAATAAGGACGGTTCGGTTTATGTAGCCGGCATATTTCCCGTCAGGCGGGATAATGAACATGGTGACCACAGCTGCAATGAATGCTATGGTCAGCACCGGCTGTGCCTTGATAAATTTTGCTGTTTTCCCCATTTTCAGATCAGTATCCCTTCAAAATGGTCCATTTCATGCTGTATGATCTGCGCCTCAAAGTCACGGAGATGCACCTTCTTGCGCTTGAAATTCCTGTCACGGTACTCTACAGTTATCATGCTCCTGCGCTTCACAGGACGGCTGCCGGTAAGTGAAAGGCAGCTCTCCTCAGTATCGTATGTTTTGGCTGAGCGGTCAGTTATGACCGGATTTACCATTACAACAGTCTTTCCTCCCAGTGTTGCTGCAAGAACAGTCTTGCTCTCGCCTATCATATTTGCCGCCAGTCCCACACAATGCTCCTTATTCGCCTCAAGAGTATCAGCAATATCACGGATAAGCTGCATATCCTCACGGGTGGCCGGAACTGACCTGATCTTCAGGAAGGATGTATCCTTCACTATCTCTCTTACCATTCTTTCATCTCCAAACAAAATAAAACCGGGTCTTAAAACAGATCCCGGTTTTATTATAAACTATACGAAAAAAATAGTCAAGTGCCACGGACTAAGCCTGTACAGGACTGTTTGGCTTTTTCCTGCTGACTGCAAGCTCTACAGCTTTGTAGGCACCATCGTAGATACCGGCTTTTTTGGCCGCTATGATGTTTTCGCACATTTTCACTATTATATCTCCGTTGTTCTGGATAAGCGAAAGCATTGCCCCTGTCTCAGCAGCTGAAGCGCACTCATAAGTGCCGTCCCCGACCTCTGCCGAGCGTATGGCTCCCCATGCCTCATGTCCGCCTACACGCTTTATCATCAGCTTAGGCACAGGATAGAATGAAAGCTCACTGGGTTTGGTTATAAGCACATCAGCTATACGCATAAGCAGATTTGTGGAGTATACTGCCGCAAAAATATCGCTGTGACAAAAAGCGTGTATACCGCTTATCCCGCCGTCATAGGCAGCGGCACAGAACCTCATGGTATCGCTGAAATCGTCGAAATGCTCTGTCAGGCAGCCCTTCATCTGCGGAACATCCTTTATAAGCTCATGCCAGACACTGTCGTGGTCACCCACATTTATCATCAGCACTGCTCTTCCCTTTTTTATCTCCGGAAGCAGCCGTCTTATTACTGCCCTGAATATTTCCTTCTGAGCGCCTGCCCCTCCTACGGACATCAGCCAGCGCCTTGGGCCGCCTTTTTCTGCACGTTCAGTCCTGCGGCGGCAGTCCTCTTCTATATTGCTCACAAGCTCATGGTCCACATAGTGTCCCGTATACACCAGTGAATCCTCCGGCATCGGCCTCAGCGGATGCTTTTTGTCCATTCCCCTGAGTGCCCTGTAGCCCAGATAGGATGAAGGTGTCTGGACGGTATGTATAGCTCCCTCAGACAGATGAAGTGCCATTGGCCAGTTATCCGGTATTGCATTTACCACATTTTTCAGCCCTGCATGGACAGCTGCCTGTGCAGGCCAGACATGAGCTGCCACAAAGGGGATATCCTCAGGGAGCTCCCGGTAAACAGCCGTCATAAGCTCAGCAGTCTTCTGGTCGCAGGCATTGTACGAAAGCTTCCTGAAGCCCTCGCTGTTCAGCGGCTCCCAGAAAAGCTTATTGAACAAAAACGACTTCTGTGATAGTCTTGAACCCAGCGAATACAGCTGATTCTGACCGCTGATTATCTTTCCGCAGGAAGCCTCTGCAAAGGAGTGAAGGTCGAACCAATAGGGCACATATCCCATAGAATGTGCTGCTGAAGCAAGCGCCATAGAGATCCTGTAATGGCCGAAGCCCATACGGATATTGCCTATGATAACGCTCCTGTCATCAAAATCCACCCCTGTTTTTTCTGACAACACTATCTTCTGAACCCCCAGCGGCCTGCCCACAGCCGGTGCAGGAACAGCTGACAGGTGATAGATACGTTCAGAGTCATCGCCGTATTTGCGGATAAATCTCTCTTTTTGCCGCACGGCTTTTCTGTACACCCTTCCGGGAATGTCATTCCCGAAAATTTTCCCCGATCTGTCCATAAAAAACCTCCAGATACTTGACAAAACAATAAAAATATGATAGACTTACTATCAATAAGATGTGATATATAGTCTATCACAAAAAAGGAGGATTGTCAAGTGGAAAACGAAATAACTCAGGAAAAAAACAAAAATCAACGCTTCGATAAGGCCGTGGAGATCAGTGTCCAGCTATTTCTCGAAAGAGGCATCGATGACGTTAAAATGACCGATATCGCTGAAAAAAGCGGGATCGGTGTCGCCACGCTCTATCGCTATTTCGGCACAAAGACCGGCATAGCCATTGCTGCAATGACCTATCTCTGGAACGACATGAAGAGTATGTTCAGCGGCATTTTCGAGTCGGATATCTTTCTCAGGCAATCCGGCCTTAAACAAGTGACCGACCTTATGAGGATGTTCCTTGTTCTCTACGAGGCTCACCCTTCATTTATGAAACTGCTCAGTGAGTTTGATCTCCTTATCCTGCGTGAGAGAGTATCAAAAGATGAGCTGAAGGAGTATGACCGCTCTGTCATTAATTTCTACCCCATAATAGAGAAATCATTCATGACAGGTATCTCTGACGGCACTATCAGGGACGGGATAGACTTCAAGCTCTTCTATCTGGCATATGCCCACTCCCTCATGGAGCTGAGCAAGAAGCTCATTCAGGGCGAGCTACTCCCCTCCGATGACTTCTCCGCCGGTGCTAAGGAGCTGGAAACTCTTATCGAGACCGCTGTTTATTACCTTAGAAAGGACTGAATCATGAATAAAAAGATCGCCTCTAACAAGCTCCTTTGGATATTCGCCGTGGGACAGTTGGGCTGGTCTATGCTTTCAGGTATCGTCACTAACCTGCTGGTGTTCTTTTATCTTCCCGGAAAAGAGGCTCTCAGCGACGGTCAGCAGATATTCATTTCTCAGGGCAAATTTATCGGACTCACAGTCATTGGCATGATATCGGCTGTGGGCCGTCTGTTCGACGCTGTCACCGACCCTCTCATCGCCGGACGCTCAGACAGGCTTCGGCATCGCCTCGGCAGACGCATCCCCTTCATGAGATACGCAGCTATCCCCTTCGGCGCTGTAACTGTTCTCATGTTCATATCTCCCGTAAACGGTGAAAGCAAACTGAATTCAGCGGCACTTTTCATCTGTGCCATGCTTTTCTATCTATGCATGACCTGCTACTGCACTCCATACAATGCACTTATACCGGAGCTGGGCAGAACTCAGGAATCACGCATAAATCTATCCACATTCATATCTATAACCTATTTTTTCGGCACCGCAATGGCCTATGTGATACCTGTTGCAGCAGGTATGCTGAGAGGTTCTGTCGGATATGCCGGAAGCTACCGCATATCGATAGCTGTGCTTGCGGTCATAGCTGTTATCTGTATGCTGATACCTGCCTTTCTTATCGATGAGAATCAGTATGCCGATACAACTCCGAGCAAGTCATCCGCATTCAGCTCACTGTCAGCTACTTTCCGCAATAAGCAGTTCCGCACTTTTGTAGCCTCGGATATCCTCTACTGGATAGCCCTGACCCTTTTCCAGACCGGTCTGCTTTATTATGTTACAGAACTTATGGGGCTCAAAGAGTCGATGTCCACGCTTCTCTTCATGATAATGTCAGTGGTATCCCTTTGCTTCTACGTTCCGGTAAATCTGATCTCAAAAAAGACAGGAAAGAAAAAGCCGGTGGCTTTTGCATTTATCTTCTTCTCACTGACATTCTTTGTCACATCATTTGCAGGAAAAACTGCTGTTCCGGCATTGGCATACGGTATCATAATAGCTGTGCTTGCTGCACTGCCGATGGCTATACTCGGGATTCTCCCACAGGCAGTAGTTGCCGATATCTCAGAGGCGGACAAGCTTGAGACCGGCGAGAACCGTCAGGGGATGTTCTACGCTGCCCGCACCTTCGCTTTCAAGCTTGGACAGTCAGTTGCAATGCTTATATTCACCAGCGTTGCCACTATCGGGAAAAGTTCGGGGCTCGGCTACAGGCTCACCGCAGTCATTGCCGCAGTTCTCTGCCTTATGGGAGGCCTCGTTTTCCTCAGATATAACGAAACTCAGGTGATCTCCCGCATCTCTGAAGCTCAGGAGGATGGATCAGATGCTTAAACTAAAACAGGTACACTTTTCATTCAGCGCAGGTGAAGAAACTTTTTTCGTTTCGACCTGCCGCTCCGTCAGCACCGATATCGCCGATCTGGAGATACACTCTGTCGGAGACGTTTTTTCGGCTGATATACGCTGCAAAAGCCCTATCCGCATAAAAAAGCTCACCGCCGTTTTCGAGCATGAGTTTTCCGCTATAGACAAGATTTTCCTGAACGGCTATCAGTCCTGGACTGACAGCACAGAGCACAGTGTCACAGACCGTATGTACGGACTGGAGCGTGCACCGGAAGCGGCTGTAAAAAAATACGCTCTGAACCGCTATGGTGACTATGACTTCACAAGCTACGTCCCGGAAGGTCAGCTTCACGGCTGGTCTTACGGTTACATACGCACAGGAGAATTCTTCTGCTTTATAGGCTCTCTCAGTGAGGATACCGGTTTCACAAAGATAACTGCGGAAACTGATGGGAACGTCATTATTGTAACAAAGGACTGCGAAGGACTTGAACTCCCGGAAGACTACAGAGGCATAGACCTGCTCATAACTGAGGGAACGGAAAAGGAAGTCTTTGACCGCTATTTCGATACTCTCGGGATCAAACTCCGTAAGGAGGCAGTACCTATCTCAGGATATACAAGCTGGTACCGGCACTATCAGAATATTAATTCCGATACCCTGATAACTGACCTCGCCGGTCTGACTTCACAAAAGCACAGATCAGATGTATTTCAGATCGATGACGGCTATCAGACTGCCGTAGGAGACTGGCTGTCCGTTGACAGCTCCAAATTTCCTGACGGTATGAAGTCCATTGCCGGAAACATCGCCTCCGCAGGTCTTATTCCCGGATTATGGCTTGCACCTATGGTATGTGAGGAAAAATCACTGCTTTTCAATGAGCATCCGGATTGGCTCGTCAAGGACGAAAACGGTGATCCTGTCAAGGGCGGCTCAAACTGGAGCGGTTTCTATGCTCTTGATATTTATAATAACGAATTCCGTGATCACATAAGGAGCATATTCCGCACCGTAACTGAGGAATGGGGATTCCGGCTGCTGAAGCTTGATTTCCTTTATGCCGCCTGTATCCAGCCTCGTCCAGACAGGACCCGTGGACAGATAATGTCTGACACTATGAGCTTCCTGCGTGAATGTGCCGGGGATGCGCTGATACTGGGCTGCGGAGTGCCTCTGGCATCGGCCTTCGGAAAAGTCGATTACTGCCGTATAGGCTGCGATGTGAGCCTTGACTGGAACGATAAGCCCCACATGAGGCTGCTGCACCGTGAACGTGTCAGCACCAGGAACTCGATCCTGAATTCTGTTTTCCGCAGACAGCTTAGCGGAAGAGCATTCCTCAATGACCCGGATGTATTCATTCTCCGTTCGGATAATACATCCCTGACCGCAAAACAGAAAAAATGCCTTGCAGAGGTCAATGCAATGACCGGAGATGTACTGTTCACATCTGATAATGCCGCAGAGTACTCGGACGAGCAGAAAAAGCTCATTCACGGAATAATGAAACTCCGCAGCGCAGAAGTTATCTCCGCTGAAGCAGATGATAAATTCCTTAGGATCAGATTCAGCCTCGGAGAAAAGGTATACAATGCTCAGTACAGGATCTGAGCGATATATGAAACAAACAGAGCGCTCTGTGTATTCAGGGCGCTCTCATTTTCTGTAATTCTGTTTTGCTGCTCAGTCCTCAAAAAGCGGAGTGGAGAAATATCTCTCGGCAGTATCGGGAAGGATAGTTACAACAGTCTTTCCCTCGCCTAATTTCTCTGCAAGCTTAAGAGCTGCCGCAACATTGGTACCGCTGGATATACCGCACATTATGCCTTCCTTGGAAGCAAGATCCTTGGCAGTCTGTATTGCCTCTTCATCTGTTACGATGTAGATATTATCGTATATTTCCTTATTGAGGATGGGCGGGATGATACCGTCGCCTATACCCATCTGAAGATGAGTACCGATAGTTCCTCCGGCAAGTATAGCAGCATTTTCCGGCTCTACAGCCCATATCTCCATGTCAGGATACTGAGCTTTCAGTGCCTCACCTATACCGGTGATCGTACCGCCGGTGCCGATACCTGAGCAGAATCCGTCTATTTTTACAGCAGTCTGTTCGAGTATCTCAAGTGCTGTATGATACTTGTGAGCGTTGGTATTATTGGGATTCTCAAACTGCTGCGGAACAAAAACGTTTTTATCCTCAGCTGCCATGCGAAGTGCAGTATTCAGACACTCCTCGATACATTTTCCGATATCCCCGTCATCGTGAATGAGGATCACCTCCGCACCATAGTGACGTACAAGCTTTCTGCGTTCCTCACTTACTGAGTCAGGCATTATGATTATGGTCTTATAGCCTCTTACGGCTCCCACAAGAGCAAGACCGATGCCCTGATTTCCGCTGGTAGGTTCAACGATTATGGTATCCTTATTGATACGGCCTTCTTTCTCGGCGTGACGTATCATATTATATGCAGTACGGGTCTTTATGGAACCGCCCACATTAAGTCCCTCAAATTTAACAAGTACATCTGCATTGCCTGGCTTATTCATCCGGTTCAGCTTTATCATAGGTGTATGGCCGATAGCATCAAGTACATTTTCGTATATCATTATATTTCTCCTTATTTTTACTCAAGTCTCAATGATCCCTTCCATATTCTTTCAGGATCACACATATTAATATTATACTACAACTCTCAATGCTTTGCAACCAATAGATAGCTTGAACTAACACATATTAAAACGCTATGTTTAGCCAATAAAAGCAAGGGACAGCTTCACTCAGCTGTCCCTTTGTAATTACTTGTTCCTGACTGCTTCCTTTACGACCTTTGCGATATTCTCAGCAGAAAGTCCGAATTCCTTCAGCAGGTCAACTGCGGGACCTGAGTGGCCGAATTCATCGTTAACACCTATCTTGACAACAGGTACTGGACAGCACTCTGTAACTGCCTCTGCAACAGCAGAACCAAGTCCGCCGATAATGCTGTGTTCCTCGGCTGTTACGATAAGACCTGTCTCCTTTGCACACTTGCAGATGAGCTCCTTGTCAAGGGGCTTGATAGTGTGGATATTCACAACTCTTGCAGATATGCCTTCACCCTCAAGAGCCTTAGCAGCCTCAAGAGCTTCGTTTACCATAAGACCTGTTGCAACGATAGTAACATCGCTGCCGTCCTTCATAGTAACACCCTTGCCAAGCTCGAATTTATATGATGCAGCATCGTTTATTACCGGTACTGCAAGACGTCCGAAACGCATATATACAGGGCCGTTGAAGTCCAGAGCAGCCTTTACAGCAGCCTTTGCCTCAACATCATCACAGGGATTGATGATAGTCATACCTGGGATAGTCCTCATCAGAGCGATATCCTCATTGCACTGATGTGTAGCGCCGTCCTCACCAACAGATATACCTGCGTGAGTTGCACCTATCTTTACATTGAGGTGAGGATAGCCGATGGAATTGCGGACTATCTCATATGCTCTTCCGGCAGCGAACATTGCGAATGTTGATGCGAAAGGTATCTTTCCGCAGGCAGCAAGTCCTGCAGCAACACCCATCATATTTGCCTCTGCGATACCGCAGTCAAAGAAACGCTCTGGATAAGCCTTCTTGAATATACCTGTCTTTGTAGCAGCAGCAAGGTCTGCATCGAGTACAACTAAGTCCTTGTACTCCTCTGCGAGGTCTCTGAGCGCCTCACCATAGCTCTCTCTGGTAGCCTTTTTTACAACATCTGCCATTTTCTCAGCCCTCCAATTCCTTTAACTGTGCCTTGAGCTCGGACATAGCCTGCTCATACTGCTCCTTGTTGGGAGCTGTACCGTGCCAGCCCACCTGATTTTCCATGAATGATACGCCCTTGCCCTTTACGGACTTCTGGATTATAGCTACAGGCTTGTCTGTGATCTTTGAAGCCTCGTCAAAAGCAGCCTCAATGCTGTCAAAGTCGTGAGCGTCCATAGTTATAACGTGCCAGCCGAAAGCAGCGAACTTATCTGTGATAGGCTCAGGAGAGCATACCTCTGTAACAGGGCCGTCGATCTGGAGGCCATTGTTATCAACAACTGCAACGAGGTTTCCGAGGCCGTAGTGAGCAGCAAACATAGCTGCCTCCCATACCTGACCCTCTTCTATCTCGCCGTCGCCGAGGATAGTGTATACATTATAGGACTTTCCGTCAAGCTTTCCTGCAAGAGCCATTCCGCAGGCAGCTGAGATACCCTGTCCAAGAGAACCGCTTGACATATCAATGCCGGGGATGTGTATACAGGGATGTCCCTGAAGAAGCGCTCCGATATGACGGAGAGACTTCAGCTCCTCCTCCGGAAAATATCCCTTAAGAGCCAGTACAGAATAGAGTGCGGGAGCGGTATGTCCCTTTGAGAGCACAAATCTGTCTCTGTCAGCAGCTTCAGGGTCCTTAGGGTCAACGTTCATCTTGTTGTAGTAAAGGTATGTCAGAGTGTCGCTTATTGAGAGCGAACCGCCGGGATGTCCGGATTTAGCGTTATAAGTTCCCTCAATAACGCCCATTCTTACCTTACAGGCGATCTTTTGCAGATCTTTTTTCATTGATGCGTCCATAATAACCTCCAGTTTTATTACTCAACGGCAGGAACCGTCTTTTTATTATTTGAGGACGATCTCAGAGATCGTCATATCATCATATTTATTTCCCTTTTCGACCTCAGTCACAGTTATCCTGAGCTTTGTAACTCCAAATAGTCCGACAGGCAGGCACCTGGGATATTTGGGGATGTAGCTGGTCGGAAGGCAGAATTTACTCTTCATCGGATATTCTCCGTTGGTCTCTATCTCTATTTCAGAAGGCCGGCAGTTCTTGTAGAATGTATCAGAATCCGTAAGCAGGCCGTTGTATATAGCCAGGAATCCTCCGGCAGGCCCTCCTGAAAGGCTGATATCGACATACTCGCCCTTGCCTGTGCCCTCCTTGCCCTCGCACCAGCAGGTGCTAAGGTCTCCGTCGAAGAGATTCTCCGGACCATAGGTATGAGTTTTGCTGCCGTCCTTTATAGGCTCCATCACTGAGCTTGCTGATGCAGACGGACTAAGATCACTGCTGCCCATATCCTTTATACAGATGACCTCCAGCTTCGGGTCATAGTTCACTATATCCTTTGCGGCTATGTCCATATATCCTTCTCTATTAAGCTTGCCTTCGTTTAGATCACGGATAAGCTGACCTTCAAGACTGAAATGTAGCTCAATCTCAGCATTGGATCCCCTGTTCATATAGCCATAGTATACCGAAGCAGGTGCGCCGCAGAAGTACTCACCCAGATCTCCGCCGGAAACCGGAAAGTCTCCAAGGAAATTGCTGCATTCCTTATACGTCATCCCCACACGGAAATCATCCACCGCCGGGCCGCCGGAATAAATGTTTATCTTCTCTATTGTGGAGCTGCTGTCTGCCAGGAGCTTTTTAATATCATCGCTGACCTCCGGGAAATTCTCCCTGTCCTCGATAAGATCATTCTGGGATTTATCTGTGAAGTAGAATTTCACGTTAGGGAAGATCTCATAGTTGTACATGGCATATATACCGGGCAGATAGTCCATTTCAAGCTCAAATTCCCCGTCCATCAGAGCGGAGATCTCGCTGACCTTCTTACCAATGAATTCCGGCATATAGCTGTCTTTCTTCCAGACCACAGGATCCACACTGGTATCTGCTGCTGTCGGAAGAGTTTCAGCCGGAGTGACCTCAGGGAGACTGGCCTCAGATGTGGTCTCCGCCTCTGAAGCTTCGGTGCTTTCCACAGTTACCATGACTTCATCCGATGAGCTATCCTCCTCCGGCTCTGAACAGCCGAAAGCGGTGCAGGCAAGAAGTACAGCACTTAGCAGAGCTGTCAGTTTTTTAATGCTCATTTCCGCACCTCCTGATGATCTCGTCAATCAGTTCGGCAACTGCGCCCTCATCGTTTGTCCTGGTCAGTATGAGATCAGCCTTTTCCTTGACTGAATCCTCAGCATTGGCAGGACAGGCTCCCAGGTCAGCAGCCTTTATCATTTCAATGTCGTTGTCGAAGTCTCCCACAGATACAAAGGTGAATCCCTCGAATCCGGGAAGCTTCCTGTATTCTTCAAGAGCCGAGCCCTTGCTAACTCCCTCAGGGAGCATCTCGTAGAACATATCCGATGACTTTACGAAGCTCAGTCCGCAGCAGTCGATATGCTTCACGAGTACCTGTATGTAATCCATATCCTCAGGCGACATTGAGAACAATACCTTCAGCCAGCCGCCCTCCTCAATGCTTTCAAGCTCCTGATAGAAAGGAGTTATCCCGCATATTTTGGTATGGAGTATCTGATAATCGTTATTTCTGAAAACGTAAGTGCCGTCAGTTTTCAGCACCTCTCCGCCCAGCTCGGGCATTGCCTCAAGAATGGAAAGTGCAGTTTTCTTTGCGCTCTCCGGAAGAGGATGTGTGAAAAGCGTCTTTCCGGCAGTAAAATCGTGGATAGCCGCTCCGTTATACATGATAACAGGCTCCTTCAGCTCAAGCAGTTCAAGATACTGCTCAAAGGACTGAATAGTTCTGCCTGTGGCCACGGAAAAATGGCCTCCCAGTTCTGTGAACCGCCTTATAGCATTTCTGTCGGCATCAGTTATATTCTTTTTTGAATCCAGCAGAGTGCCGTCCATGTCACTCAGCAGGATAACTTTTGTTATATCCTCAAACAAGAAGCCGCCCCCCTACATTTTTTCCAGCTTTCTCAGGACTGCCTGAAAATACTCCGGCAATTCACTTGAAAACTCCATGTATTCACCGGTTGACGGATGAATAAAGCCTATTTTCCGGGCATGAAGGCACTGTCCCTCCAGTCCCTTGTATGGCTTCCCGTAAACATCGTCGCCAAGCACAGGATGTCCGATATAGGCCAGATGAACACGGATCTGATGAGTTCTTCCGGTCTCCAGGCGCAGCCTCACATGAGCATAGCCTCCGTACTGCTTCAGCACCTCATAGTGTGTCACTGCATTCCGGGAATTCTCCTGCGTCACGCACATTTTTTTACGGTCGGTCTTATGCCGGCCTATAGGTGCGTCCACTGTTCCTGAGGGCTCCTTGAAAGCTCCGACTGCCACTGCCTCGTATTCACGGGTGAAGCTGTGAGCTTTTATCTGCTCTGCCAGATGAAGGTGAGCAGCATCATTCTTAGCAACTATCAGCAGTCCGCTGGTATTCTTATCGATACGATGGACAATCCCGGGACGGATCACTCCGTTTATTCCGGAAAGGCTGTCCCCGCAGTGATGGAGCAGTGCATTTACGAGAGTACCCGTATAATTTCCGTGGGCTGGATGGACCACCATGCCCTTCGGCTTATTGACCACCAGCAGATCACTGTCCTCATAGACGATCTCGAGAGGGATATCCTCTGGGACAGCGTCCATGGGCTCAGGCTCCGGTATCTCAACAGTCACTTCATCGCCGCTGCGGAGCTTATAGTTCTTGCTGACTGATTTTCCGTTCACAAGCACGCTCTCCTTTGACAGGAGCCCCTGGACAGCAGAGCGTGTCAGCTCAGCAATATTATCCGAAATATATTTGTCTATCCTGCTGCCGGCAGCTTCATCTGCTGCGGTCAGGCGAACTGTCTCACTCATTTTCAGCAGCCTCTTTTTCGGCTTTCTTTGCCTTTTCGATCTTAGGATCAATGAACAGGCCGTAAGCCAGAAGCATTATGAATGCAAATGTTACGCATATATCGGCAAAATTGAATATAGCGAACTTGAAGATCTTGAATTCAAACATATCGACTACATATCCATAGCGGGCACGGTCGATGATATTGCCTATGCCTCCGGCTATGAACAGTGTTATTGCCGCTGTCAGGAGCTTTGAGCGCTTTCTGAACAGATACAGCGCCACAACTCCCGCCGCAAGAACGATCCCCGTGAACCCTATCAGAAACCAGCGCTGTCCGGACATACTTCCGAAAATAGCTCCGTCATTTTCCAGATAAGTCAGATCGAATACCTTGAAGCTGCCGAAATGGATGAACTCCATAGATCCCTTGGGCTGAAGCTCATGTACAGCCCAGTATTTGATAAGCTGATCCGCTCCCACAAGAGCTGCGATCGCCAAAACAAGCAGAATTGCTCCCAAGATCATTATCCTTTCAATCAAACAATACGCCTGCCGCCCTTCAGACAGCAGGCAATATAGTTACAAATCAGACTTCAATAGCCATTGCACATCTCTCACAGAGTGTCGGATGTGTATGGTTTGTACCAACGTACTTGGAGTAGCACCAGCAGCGCTCGCACTTCTCACCGTCAGCCTTAGCGACCTCAAATACAGTCTCGCCATCAGCCTTGACTACCTCTACGCCGGATACGATAAGTATTTCAGCCAGATGATCTGCAAGAGAGTTATACTTCTCAAAGTCTGCCTCTGAGCTCTTGATGATGATCTTAGCCTCAAGAGACTTACCGATAAGCTTCTCATTTCTTGCGTCCTCAAGAACCTTATTTGCAGCAAGTCTTGTCTCGTAGATGAAGTTCCACTTATCAACGAAATCAGCGCTGAATTCGATACCGGACTTCTCAGGCATCTGATTCAGGAATACACTCTCTGTATCATCGTCGGAGGTATGAGGCATGAACTGCCAGATCTCCTCTGCTGTGAATGAGATTATAGGTGCTGCAAGTCTTGCAACTGCGCTGAGGATACGGTACATAACAGTCTGTGCTGAACGTCTCAGCTCGGACTTTTCCTTCTCGCAGTAAAGTCTGTCCTTGATTATATCCAGGTAGAAGTTGGACATATCTATTACACAGAAGTTATGGATAGCATGGAATGCGATATGGAAATCGAATGCCTCATAGCCTTCCTTTACCTTATCAATAAGGTTATCCAGCTTCATAAGTGCCCATTTATCAAGCTCTGTGAGCTTGTCATCGGAAACACTGTCCTTATCGGGATCAAATCCCTCGCCGTTGCCAAGGTTTCCGAGGATGAATCTTGCAGTATTTCTGATCTTCTTGTAAGCATCAGAAAGCTGGCTGAGAATAGGCTTAGAGATACGGATATCGCTGTGGTAATCGGAAGAAGCTACCCACAGACGGAGGATATCAGCACCATACTGGTCTGTTATCTCACTTGGGTCAATACCGTTTCCGAGGGACTTATGCATAGTCTTGCCCTCACCGTCAACTACCCAGCCGTGTGTACAAACAGCCTTGTAGGGTGAGCAGCCCTTGAATACAACAGATGTGAGAAGTGATGACTGGAACCAGCCTCTGTACTGGTCAGCGCCCTCAAGATAGAGGTCAGCAGGCCATGTAAGGCTCGGGAAGTCATCGCCTTCCATAACAGAGGTATGAGAAACACCGCTGTCGAACCAAACGTCCATGATATCGTATTCCTTTGTGAATTCACCGCAGCCGCAGTCGCACTTTACGCTTGCAGGGATGAATTCGGAGGCTTCCTTTGTCCACCATGCATCTGAACCTTCCTTGCGGAAGAGGTCAGCGATAGCCTTTATAGTAACATCGTTGTAGATAGGCTTTCCGCAGTCCTTACAGTAGATAACAGGTATCGGAACGCCCCATGTTCTCTGACGGGAGATACACCAGTCGCTTCTGTCACGGACCATGCCCTTGATACGGTCCTCGCCCCACTCAGGGATCCACTTAACGCTTTCGATAGCCTTTACAGCCTCATCCTTGAATCCGTTCACGGAGCAGAACCACTGCTCTGTAGCACGATAGATGATCGGGCTGTTACATCTCCAGCAGTGAGGATACTGGTGGACGATCTTCTGAGTTGCCAGCATTGCGCCCAGCTCTGTGAGCTTAGCAGCGATAGCCTTGTTTGCCTCGTCGGTGTCCATTCCCTCGAACTCGCCGGCCTCGGCAGTCTGTCTGCCCTTAGCGTCAACGCAGACGATTATTCCGATGTCGTCGTAATTCTTGCAGACCTCAAAGTCCTCAACACCGTATCCGGGAGCGGTATGAACGCATCCTGTACCGGATTCGAGAGTAACATGGTCTCCGACGATTATAGGTGACGGACGGTCATAGAGGGGGTGCTTTGTCTTCATGCCCTCCAGCTCAGCGCCTGTGAAGATATGCTCTGTGGTATAGTCGGTGATGCCGGCAGTCTCCATAGTAGTCTTTACAAGCTCCTCAGCCATGACATAGTACTCATCGCCTACATGAACGAGTGTATAGTTATACTCCGGGCCGAGGCATATAGCCAGGTTGCCGGGGATAGTCCAGGTAGTAGTGGTCCAGATAACGAAGTAAACCTTTGAAAGATCAAGACCGAGAGAAGTGAACATACCCTTATCATCGGTAACATTGAACTTTACATAGATTGAATAGCAGGGATCATTTGAATACTCGATCTCAGCCTCTGCGAGAGCGGTATTACAATCAGGGCACCAGTAAACAGGCTTGAGGCCCTTGTACATATAGCCCTTCTTAGCCATCTCGCCGAATACCTCGACCTGTCTTGCCTCATAAGCAGGACGGAGTGTAAGGTAAGGATAGTCATAGTCGCCCAGTGAGCCCAGTCTCTTGAAGCCCTTCATCTGGTTTGCGACCTGAGTCATGGCATATTCACGGCAGTGCTTTCTGAGCTCTGTAGGCGGGATTGCACCGTCCTTGATGCCGATGGTCTTCATAGCCTTAAGCTCGATAGGAAGTCCGTGAGTGTCCCAGCCCGGAACGTACGGAGCACAGAATCCGGTCATATTCTTATACTTAACAATGAAATCCTTGAGAGACTTATTGAGTGCATGACCAAGATGGATCTCGCCGTTTGCATAGGGAGGTCCGTCGTGGAGAACATAGGGAGTTTTGCCCTTATTCTTTTCGATCATCTTATAATAGAGTCTTTCGCTCTCCCACTTTGCAAGAGTTTCCGGTTCTCTCTTAGGGAGATTTCCCCTCATCGGGAAGTCAGTTTTCGGTAAATTTAAGGTATTGTTATAATCCTGTGCCATTTTTCCATGATCCCTCTTCAAAGCCTGAGGGATCCTCCTTTCAAGCGATTTATGAAACTGAGAAACGGCTTTCCTTCTGATGGGATGCCGCTCCTGAAACTATCCTGTTATCCGGACAAAGGGTGCCGGATGATTATTCTTCTTCCTCTGCAGCAACAGCAGCAGCGATCTCCTCAGCAGTCTGGGGTTCATCTCCTGCAGCTTCCTCAAATGTCTCAGGCATAGAAGAGATGAGTTCGAGGTGGCTCTTATACATATCGAAGAGGCTCTTCTTGAAGTCAGCGACCTGCTGCTGAGCCTCGATGAGAGCTTCCTTCTCCTTAGCGATCTCCTCACGGTTCTTTTCCATAGCCTCAGCGTGCTGACGGACAGCCTCATCCTCAAGGGCATCAGCCTTAGCCTTAGCCTCAGCAAGGATCTGCTCAGCCTTCTCGTTAGCCTCATTTATAACCTGATGGCCCTGCTTCTGAGCGCCGAGAAGAGCGTCCTTGAGAGCGTCCTCGTCACGCATATACTCTCTTACCTTATCAGCGAGCACCTGTATCTTATTATTGGCCTCAGTGCGCTCTCTTTCCATCTCATCCAGTTCAGCCTCGAGCTGAGAGAGGAATTCGTCGATCTCTTCCTGCTTATAGCCGAAAGCGGCCTTTTCAAATCTCTTGTTTCTTACATCCTTTG
The DNA here is from genome assembly GCA_002371825.1 of Ruminococcus flavefaciens. Classification (GTDB taxonomy): domain Bacteria; phylum Bacillota; class Clostridia; order Oscillospirales; family Ruminococcaceae; genus Ruminococcus; species Ruminococcus flavefaciens_L. The sequence continues at coordinate 77,853 of DFHF01000053.1, forward strand.
AAGTAATCATTTTAATTCACCTCTAAATATATTTCCGAAGAATAATGTGTAGGCGGCCCTTTTTCGTGGAGCCGTCAATGCCAGCCAGAACAAATCTTCCGCATCCTCTTATCGAGAGCACATCACCCTCGTGAAGTTCCGCCGAAACGGATGAAGCGGTAAAGTGGTTTATATCAACTTTTTCAGAGCGGATAAGTGCAGCAGCCTTTTCACGGCTCAGCTTTGCAGCCAGGCTCACAACGCAGTCCAGACGCATGGATGCCACAGTTCCGCTGATATCCTGAAATTCCTGTTTCACGGTCAGTTCAAACGGGCGCTCGTCAGTTATCCTTACGCCCACTCTTCCGATCTTTGAAACATCTGCGGTGATAAGCCTTGCAGCGACCTCAGTAACGAATACCTGAGCCTTCCCTTCATCTGTGACAATGTCCCCTATGGTCTCACGTCTCAGCCGCAGTCCCATAAAAGTGCCGAGGAAGTCACGATGAGAGAGCCTGTCCTCTCTTCGGAATGAAAAAGTCAGGCATTTCATCGGGAAGTCATCGATGATATATTCGTCGTAGTAATCCGGATAGACTGCCAGCATTTTTCTTCTTGCTTCGGGGAAGCCTCCCCAGAGCATACTATGCAGTCCGCCGGCATTTCCTCTGCACCACTGCTGAGCCAGAGCGCACTGTCTCTCATCGAGAAAGCCGGAGAACTGAGCGCAGCTGTCACGTTCGCAGCGGTTTACCATATCGCTGAGTCTTGCGGTGAAGAGCTTATCCTCCTGCTCGTTCATCAGATGAATACGCCGTTATTCTCAAGCTCTCCAACGAGGTCCTCACCGATGAATCCCACATTGTAGGGAGTGATGATATAAGTGAGGTTAGCCACAGGCTTGAGGCTTCCGCCGTTTGCATAGGCAACGCCAACGAGGAAGTCGATGATCCTTCTCTTGTTCTCAGGAGAAGCGGTCTCCAGGTTGAGAACGACAGTCTTCTTAGCGATAAGGTGATCGGCGATCTGCTTAGCATCTGTGAAAGCAGAGGGCTTTACGAGCACTACCTGAAGCTGAGCTGTAGTCTGGATATTAACTACCTTATTTCTTCTGTTTGTGCTTTCTCTCTCGCTTGAAGCCATGGAAGGCTCATCCTGATCTATAGACTGGAAGCTTGATCTCTCAGGTGCCGGATTGTGACGTGCAGGCACATCAGTGGGATCAAAATCATCGTCTTCAGGAGCGAAGAAAAACTCCTTGATGTTCTCGAACAGTTTCATTTTTTACTCCGTTTCTCCGCATTATTGATATATTTTTTTATCTTTACACAGAACAAATGCGGAACATTCCGTGCTGTTTCAGCATACCGCTGTAAGTTACTTATTATAGTTTCTTGCACCGAAGAGGCCTGTACCGATCCTTACCAGCGTAGAGCCGTACTTTACGGCCTGAGCATAGTCATGGGTCATTCCCATTGAAAGGGTATCGAAGCTGTACTCCGGGGCAAATCTGTTATACAGTTCCTGCATCCTGCCCAGAAAGACATCGCTGTCTGAGGGAGGCGGGATAGTCATAAGTCCTCTCAGTCTGAGGCCTTCCAGTGAGGATACCTCTTTAAGCAGTCCCTCCAGTTCAGCCGGAGCTATACCGCTTTTTGATTCCTCGCCGCCGATATTGACTTCGCAAAGCACATCCATTACGAGGCCGTTCTTTACGGCAAGCCTGTCGATCTCCTGAGCCAGTCTGATGCTGTCCACAGATTGTATCATACTGACAGAGCTTATGATATACTTGACTTTATTTGTCTGAAGATGCCCTATGAACTGCACTTCTGCGCTTTTATCATAGGCATCTGCTTTTGACTGATACTCCTGCACCCTGTTCTCGCCGAGGAGATCCACACCAAGGCTGACTGCGTGGTTCACAGCCTCAGGCGGGACAGTCTTTGTAACTGCCATGATGCGTATCCTGTCGCCGGGACTGCGGTATTTTTCCGCAGCATCGGCTATATTTTCTCTGATGATCCGGAGATTCTCATCGATATAACCGAATGAGGCATCCATATTAATCATCACCTTCCAGCAAAATATCGTCATAGAGGGCAAGATACGAGTTGTCCTCATCGTGAATCTTTGAGAGAACGTAATCGCTTCCCTCATATATGACGTCTATCCTTTTGAACTCTATCTGTTCGCCCTTACGGATATAGACGCCCTTTTCAGTGGTCTCGGCAGTCTCAGCATTCTCTTCGCCGCTTTCAGAGGTCTCCTGCACTTCTTCGGCAGAGGTCCTGAAGCGGATAGCTTCACGGGGGACCTTAAGGCCCTTGTACTCACCTCTTATGAGTTCGATGGTCTCGGCCCTGTGCTGGACCAGATCATAGCTGAACTGGCTGCATGAGAGAATGATAATACTGTTTGCCGGGTCACCTTCGTCACGGATATCATATATCTCGGTATCGTAATACTCAGCTGAAGAAGCAAGTCTTATCTTGACATGATTGCCGATCTTATACTCCTTGCGGCTGTTATCCACAACTCCGGCAAGATACCAGCAGTATCCGTCCACAAGCTTGCCCACAACATACTGATTTTCGCTGCGGTTATCGTTTATCTCAGAAAGTCTTGCGATAGTCAGCTTGTCCAGAGTCTTGCTTGTAAGCTCTCCCTCATAGCCGTCGCAATAGCTGACGAAATATGCAGATTTTGGAGAGATTATGGACTCTATCGGCTGACGGGGCTGTTTTTTCAGTTCTTCCAGTTCCTTTTCGAGGTCAGATATCTGCTGATTGAAATTCTCCACCTCATTGGTGATGATCTGGTAGGTACTGAGCTGCACCAGCATAGTTTCAGCCGTTTCTTCCACGCCGCTGTGGTCACCGAGATCACGGCAGAGCACCAGATTGCGGTAATTCTCCTTGATATTCTCAGAGAGAGCCGCTGGCTGAACAGATTCCTGAGTACCGGGGTTCTGGATCTTTTTAAGGATATCCAGCTCCCTGGTGAGCTTATCGATATTTCTTTTAACGCTTATCTGCTCCTCATTGGGGTAGACCTGAGCGACAATAGTGCCCTTTCCGATCTTTCCGCCGTCGGAAACGTTATAGCTGAGGACTCCGTTTGCGCTGCATGGCAGAGGTGTCTCATCCCTGATGAACACGCCCTTGAACTCCTTTGAGGCAGTAGCTTCTGCGATAAGAGCGGTAACAGTATCACTTTCCCTGTTGCGGAAGTTATAGACGATACTGATAAAGATAACGAGGAACAGTACAAGAACAGTATTCCTCAGTATCTTGACCATAATGCTGCCTTCCGATTTAGCAAAGCGCATTCAGATCACCTTATTCGCTTTTTTCGGATGCGTCAAGAATAGAAACAGGTCTTACGGGGATTATAGTTGAAATAGCGTGTTTATACACGAGCTGCTGTTTTCCGTCACAGTCAAAGATCGCAACATAGCTGTCGAAGCCTCTGACCATTCCCTTGAACTGGAATCCGTTAGTGAGTATTATAGTCACCATTATCTTGTCTTTTCTGCACTGATTCAGGAAAACATCCTGAAGGTTGATCGTCTTGTTCATACACATTCTCCTATCCTTTTAGAATTATGTCAGTGATCTCTGCACTTATGCGGAAATACACACAATATATTATATCATAACTTCCAATAATTTGCTATACATTTTTGAGATTTTTCTGAAATTTCATTCAATTTATCAAATTCGTGCAAAATAATCCACTGAATACGTTGATTTTTCCTAAACCATGTAAGCTGTCGTTTAGCGTAATGGCGGGTCTCCTGCTTGATTATGCTGATACATTCCTCCAGAGACATAGTTCCCTCAAAGTACGGGATAAGCTCCTTGTAGCCTATAGCATTGGCGGCAGTAGTCATGCCGCTGCGCTTCCAGAGCTCCTCCGCCTCTTGTACGAGACCATTTTCCGCCATTATATCCACTCTCCGGTCGATGCGGCTGTAGAGGATGCTCCTGTCCTCATAATTAAGTCCTATGATAAGGGAATCATAGGGACTTTCCTCAGTACGGCTCTCAGCCTTGAGGTCGCTGAATTTTCTTCCGGTAACATGGCATACCTCCAGCGCACGGATCACACGCACCACATTATTGGGATGGATAGCCTCTGCTGCCTCAGGGTCGATAGCTGCAAGGCGGCTGTGAAGAGCCTCATTTCCCTCCTGTGCAGCAAATTCTCTCAGCTCCCGGCGGTAGGCCTCATCGCTGCCGCCCTCAGAGAATCTTACATTTTCGAGAAGTGAGTCAACATACAGACCTGTGCCGCCCACTATAACCGGCAGCTTTCCCCTGCTGATGACCTCCCTTATCTTCTCGTTGGCCAGCCTGACGTAATCAGCGGCACTGAAGGTCTCTCCCATATCGAGAAAGCCGATAAGGTGATGCGGGATACCCTGCATTTCCTCCTCTGTGGGCTTTGCGGAGGCTATATCCATACCCTTATATATCTGCATGGAATCGGCGGAGATGACCTCTCCGCCATATATCTTAGCCAGTTCAACGCCCAGTGCAGTCTTTCCCGAGGCGGTAGGTCCCACCACAGCAAGTACCCTCGGCTTATTTATCCTTTTCATGTTCTTTTTCCTCTATTTCTTCACGGAGCTTTCTGAGCTGCCGGTGTGAAGCGAATGCTGCTATCCCCACGCAGAGCAGTACTCCCACTGCCATTATTACTGCAAACAGAATCACCGTAGCGTATGAGAACTCCAATATCCCGGAGCGGTGCTCCAGAGCGGCTGTTTCAGCCTGCAATATCCCTATATTCATCTTCCTCTTCCTTTTCCTCCTCTTCAACTTCACGCTCCTGAGCCTCTGCTAATACAGAGCCCTCTGAAGAAGTGCCGTCAAAGACAGTAGTGATAGTCTTTGCACATATCGATGCCGCCAGGACCCCCGGTATAAAAGCGATGGCAAAGACGAAAAAAGTCCGGATATACTTATTCCTGCTGCGGACGATATGCGGTTTTTTTATAAAAAGGAACATTACCGCTGCAAATGCCGCAGCAAATGATAACAAAGCGAACCTAAGCTTAGAATCGAAATGGATATGCAATTATTTCCTCCTGTCTGCCGGACGCTCATGAGCGCCCGAACTGATGCTCTATATTTGATTTTGTCATTGTGAACATCACCGGTCTGCCGTGAGGACAGTGCCGGATACGTTCATCGGAATACACCTGTTCTGCAAGTGACTGCAGCTCAGCAATGCTGTTCTTGTCATTGCCTCTTATTGCAGATTTGCAGGCAACAGTATGAAGAATATCATCCAGTGCATGAGACTGGGGATCATGGCTGTACATACGGAGATTATCTGCGATCTCAGAGATTATCTCCTCCATATCAAGCTCCATGATGAAGGTGGGAACAGCTGTTGCCACAGCATAGGGGCGCTGTGAAAGATCAAAGGTGAATCCCAGATCAGCAAGCAGCTCGGTATTAGCCTCAAGAGCACTGAACTCATCTGAGGTCAGCAGCACCTTCACTCCGTTTATGAGCATCTGGCTGTACTGACGGCAGTTCCGGCTTTTGAGTTTCTCGAAGATTATTCTCTCATGGGCAGCGTGTTTATCTATCATCACCATTGTCTTATCGCCGATCTCAGCTATGATATAGACTCCGAAAGCCTCACCTATAACTCGTATCTGAGGCTTTTCAGTCCAGACTGACTGCTCTTTCTGAACAGAAGTCGCCGGCTTTTCCTCAGGCAGCTTCTGCTGGGCGAAGGAGCTTGTGTTAAGGTATCTGAATCCCTCCACCGGGGCAGGTGCTGGTTCAGTAGCAGCTTTTACAGGCTCCGGAGCCGCAGGTCTTATCTCCGCAGGAGCGCTCCGGGCTGCCGGCTGAACAGGCCTGTCAAAGGCCTTGGACGGCGGGATATCCACCGTGGGGAGCTCCTCATCCTCCTCCGGCTCAGGCTTTGGCTCAGCTGTCTGTACAGCGGGCTGAACAGATAACGGCTCAGAGGGCTGAGTTACGGCCTGCTGTTCCTGAGCAGCAAGCTTCTCTTCAGCCTTTGGTATCTCAGATACAGGAGTAAACATGAACTCCTGCTGCTTCAGCTCCTCCGGCTCAGGTTTATAGTCCTTCCAGTCCGGACGGGGCTTTAGCTCAAATTCATAGATAAGTCCGTCGTTCATCAGGGCATTCTTCACGGCAAAATAAACTGCGTCCGACACTGATTTTTCGTCTGTGAAGCGCACCTCAGCCTTGGTGGGGTGGATATTTACGTCCATTGATGCCGGAGAGAGCTCCAGCATCATAACACAGGCCGGGAATTTGCCTGTCATTATCATATTTGTATACGCATTTTCAAGAGCCGCAGAGCAAAGCTTTGACCTGACATATCTGCCGTTTACAAAGAAGTTCTGGAAAGCCCTGTTATTCTTGGAATAGAGGGGCTTAACTGTAAAGCCGCTGACCTTGATACCGTTATGGGTATAGTCTATGGGGATAAGGTCACGGGCAAAATCCCTGCCATATACCGCATACACCGCCGAAAACAGCTCCCCGTCGCCGCTGGAATTGAATTCAACACGGTTATCACGGATGAACTTGAAGGCGATATCCGGGTGGGACATAGTTATCTTCTGAAGGATATTGCTGACTGCATTTGCCTCTGTTACGTCCTTTTTCATGAACTTCTGCCTTGCAGGCACATTGTAGAACAGGTCTCTTATAATGATAGTGGTACCGTCGGGGCAGCCTCCCTTTTCGTGGGAGACCTCTACGCTGCCCTCAATGTTATAGAGGGTACCGTATACCTCATCACGCTGCTTTGTCATGACCTCTACCCTTGATACTGCGGCTACGGAAGCAAGCGCTTCCCCACGGAATCCGAGGGTCAGGATATTTTCCAGGTCCTCTTTCAGGTTTATCTTACTTGTGGCATGACGCAGAAAAGCTGTGGGGACATCTTCAAATGACATTCCGCAGCCGTCATCCGTCACACGCATATAGGTGCTTCCGCCGTGTTTCAGCTCAACTGTTATATGCCTTGCTCCGGAGTCTATTGAGTTTTCCACAAGTTCTTTTATTACGGATGAAGGTCTCTCTATTACTTCGCCTGCTGCAATAAGTTCAGAGACCTCTTTGCTTAATACATTTATCGCCGGCATACGGCGCCTCCCTTCCTTTTCATTATGCAGCTGACAGAAAGCAGAAAGTAATTTTGTGTGCCGCTCTGATCTCAGTGCTGCAAGTTTTTGTCTTTGCAGGGGATGCCGCCCTCGGCGTCCCGTACCATTTTTCGATATACTTCTCAGCCTTCGGCTTCTATATGCCCAGTATAGTGAACATACCATGCTCAGCAAAGGCTGCCTGCACCCAGTCATCAGCCTCAGAAGCTGCCTCGCACTCGCCCTTTACCTGCTCCCATTCGTCAGGGAATACCTCCGTGGTATCGTAAGGCGAATAATCAGGTATGACATTCTTAAGAGCTCTTCTCAGACCGCAGTCCCTGAACATCTGATCGTCGATATACAGCGAATCCTCATTCCAGAAGCGGTCATCCCACTGTCCTGCAAAAAACTCATGGTATCCTGTTCCGTCCAGCTCATTTTTTGTACAGAAATACTTCATACTGCCACTCCGTCCTCTCAGCCCATTACACTGAGCATATCCTTAAGCAGCTCACGGCACTCAGCATCAGTGAGCTCCTCGATATTGGTCTTTTCAAGCATATCCAGAGCCGCTTCACGGCTTACAGCGCCAAAGCTCATCTGCTCGGTGTCCTCCTTTGCAGGAGCTGATATGCCGCTGCTGTGAGCCTTTTCCATTTCCTCCAGCAGCTCTCTTGCACGGCTTACGACCTTCGGCGGAAGTCCGGCCAGCTTTGCAACATCCACACCGTAGCTCTCATCAACTCCGCCCCTGACTATCTTTCTCAGGAAGCGTATAGTGCCGCCGTGCTTATTTACGGCGATGCTGTAATTCTTAACACCGGCCAGTTCATTTTCAAGTCCGATAAGCTCGTGATAGTGAGTTGCAAAAAGAGTCTTGCAGCCCAGCTTCTTGGAGCTGCATATGTGCTCTGCCACTGCACGGGCAATACTTACACCGTCAAATGTAGATGTACCTCTGCCGACCTCGTCAAGGATAACAAGGCTGTCGGGAGTGGCATTCTTAAGTATATCGGATACCTCGCTCATCTCCACCATAAATGTGGACTGACCTGCGGTAAGGTCATCGGAGGCTCCCACACGGGTGAATATCTTATCCACAACGGATATCCTTGCAGAATCTGCCGGCACAAAGCTTCCTATCTGAGCCATAAGGACTATAAGGGCAGCCTGTCTCATATATGTGGATTTACCCGACATATTCGGACCCGTTATGATAGACATACGGTCGTCCTTCTTGTCGATATACAGGTCATTCGGCACAAAGACTTCATCCTGCAGCATAAGCTCGACAACGGGATGACGTCCGGCCTTGATATCGATAGCGCCGTCAAGGGTTATATCCGGCTTGACATACTGATTCCGCAGAGCCACCTCTGCAAATGAACAGAGAACATCTACTGAGGCAACAGCCGAGGCGGTCTTCTGTACAGCCTCCAGCTTTGTGGCAAGGAAGTCCCTGACCTCAGCGAATATATCCGCTTCAAGAGAAAGAGCCTTATCCTTTGCTCCGAGGATAGTATTTTCGGCATTTTTAAGCTCCTCAGTTATGAAGCGCTCTGCATTTGCAAGAGTCTGCTTGCGTATCCAGCCTTCGGGGATAAGGTCATAGTAGGAGCGTGTGACCTCAAGGTAATAGCCGAATACACGGTTGTAGCCTATCTTGAGATTCTTTATGCCGGTAGATTCCTTCTCACGCTGCTCTATCTCATCTATTATGCTCCGTCCGTTGTTCATTATGTGTCTGAGGCTGTCAAGCTCCTCATTGAAGCCGTCCTTGATAACACCGCCGTCCTTTACTGATACAGGCGGCTCCTCCATTATGGCATTTTCCACAAGGCGGACTATCTCATCAAGAGTTGATATCTCAGCGTTGTATCTTGCAAGAAGCTTTGAGGAGCTGAGCTTTTCAAGCTCCGCTTTAAGCGCCGGGAGCTGCATTGCTGTAGCTGACAGCGAGCGGAGGTCACGGGGATTAGCACTCTTGTACATGACCTTTGTCATAAGTCTTTCCAGGTCATAGACCCGGTCAAGCAGCTCTCCCATATCTCCGAGGATAACGCTTTTTCTTGTGAGCGCCTCTACAGCGTCCAGTCTCTCGATTATCCTTGCCGGGCTTTTCAGGGGCTGCTCCAGCCAGTTTTTCAGGAGCCTTCGTCCCATTGAAGTCCTTGTTGAATCCAGTACCCACAGCAATGAGCCTTTTTTCTCCTTGCTGCGAAGTGTCTCTGTAAGCTCCAGATTCCTTCTTGCATTCAGGTCAAGTCCCATGTATGCATCGCCGTTGAGTATCTCAATAGATGTGAAACGTGAGACCGATGTCTTCTGTGTATCACATATATATTCAAAGAGGCCGCATACTGCCGCACAGTCTGCTCCTTCCTCACTTATACCCAGCTCAGCCATTGAGCCTGCGCCGAATACCTGTGCAGTGGATACCCTCCGCTCAGACGGAGAAAAGCATACACTGTCCCTGAGTGTGACCGCACATTTCAGCCTGAGCTTTATGAAGTCAGCCACATTTTTCAGTGAAAGGAAGCTCTCAGGGAATATTACCTCTGCCGGACGGAAGCGTGACAGCTCATTTATCACTCCGGCCTCCAGGTCTTTCCCCTCAAAGGTACAGAGGAATGCCTCTCCTGTGGAAATATCAGCAGAAGCAACTCCGCAGGTCTTTTCTGCTTCATCATAGTAAATACTGCATATGTAGTTATTGCTGCCGTCATCAAGCATACTGCTCTCAGTCAGCGTACCCGGAGTTACAACACGGATAACATCTCTGACAACTATGCCCTTTGTCTCGGCAGGGTCTGTGAGCTGCTCGCAGACCGCTACCTTGAAGCCCATATCTATGAGCCTCTTTATATACATATCAGCCGCATGATAAGGGACTCCGCACATGGGTGCCCGCTCTTCAAGTCCGCAGTCTCTTCCTGTCAGTGTAAGCTCCAGAGCCTTTGACACTACAACTGCGTCGTCAAAGAACATCTCGTAAAAGTCTCCCAGACGGAAGAACAGGATGCAGTCCTCATACTTATCCTTTACTTCAAAATATTGCTGCATCATGGGAGATATTTTACTTCTGTCGATATCCATGTACCTGATACCCCTTTCTTTTTAATTCGTAATGTTAGCTGTTAGCCTTTAGCCATATTTGTTCAGTTCGATTTAGTTTGTAGGGGCCGCCTTCGGCGGTCCACTGGCTGCAATGCAGTCAGGAGTACGACTCCCAGTTTCTTTAAATATCTGACGGGAGGCCGAGGGCGGCCTCCCCTACAAATATTGTTGAATCCCGTTTCACATTCAGCGCCGTAAGCGAAAGCAGACTCCCCGCCCCGCAGAGAGTGAGCGAGCTTGCAAGCGGAAGCGTAAAAGGGTCATGCGTCACGCTATTCAGCATTTCTGCTGCCCTGTATCAAACTCCCTCCAGCGAAAGCAGACTCCCTGCCCCGCAGAGAGTGAGCGAGCTTGCAAGCGGATGCGTGAAAAGCGCAGCCTCCGGCTGCTTAGTGACAGCCGCCGCAGGTAGAACAGCTTCCGGTGCAGCCGGTAGAAGGCTGACAGGTATCAGGATCCTCACCGTTAGCGCACATAGTTATGATCTGATTTATATTTGTAACGAGATCCTCCAGAGCCTTCTGAGCGCCCTGAAAAACGATCATATTCTTATTGCTCATTATCTTCTGGTAAGTGGACTTGATATCCTCATCAAGCTGCTTGATGAGATCGGTGTTCTTATCCTCAGCGCTCATAGCCTTTGTAAGTTCAGAGCGGAGTCCGCTGAAGCGGTCTATATCCTCATTGAGCTCCTTGTCCTCATCATTCACCTGCTTTGCAAGGTTATAAGCGATGTATCTGTCATCATTCTGTATAGCTCTCCCGAGCTCTCTTGTCATTTCCATAATATCCATTTCTCAATTACTCCTTATTATTTAATTAAAGTCCAATATTTTCCTCGGTTATATTCCATTCCGGGATATTTACCGGCTCTGCGCCTGCAAGTAAGTCTTTGTGCCACTTCTCGTAATCTGTTATATCTACAGGAGCAGATCCGGAAGCGGAGCCCTGACCTGCCTCACTTGAAGTGATGTAGTAAACGATGCCTGTTCCGCTGGTATCGATCTCTGACGGGAACTGATCCGGACTTACTGTCTTATCCCACGCATCAACGTACATATAGGATTCATATTCATCCTTGTCGCCGTTGTGAGTGAAAACGGTATACGGCCAGAAACGTCCGGCAAGGCCCTGATTGTGCATTACTCCGGCCTCTATGATACCATTAGAGTAAACTGTAAGATTCGGAGCTGTTACCAGCTCAACTTTAACCTCACCTGCAGCGTCCTCACCATAGATCACTGTTACCATTTCAGCCATAGATGTGGATGTTACATTTATTATGAGTTCATCCCTGCCGTCGCAGTCGATATCGTATACAGAGAAAGTGTTATCCGAGATATTCTCAGAACCGGTTATCTCCATATCTGTGAGATCAAGCTGACAGCTATAATAGAATTTGCTGAGTATGCTTTTATACTTATCTGATATCTCAGGTGTATTATCTCCGACAGGAACTATTTTATCCTGAAGCACCGGAGCGCTGTACTTGCCTTCAGCAAGAGCCTTTATGTTTTCCTCTTTGAGACGGTCATCGCTGCCAAGAGAATAGAATGACTTATCAGAGTGTATGTCAATAGTATCCTTATATGTGTTCTCGTCAACGGCCTGACCGTTTATCTCGTATCTCAGCACTTCTCCGCTCTCAGGATAAACCGCACCTGCATTATCGCTGAACGACATCACCTGTTTGAAAGTCCCGTTGCTGTCAAGAGTAAAATATGCTCCGGAGGTATATCCCATGCCCGTATTGCTGCTGAGGAGCTCATTCGTATCCGGGTAATATGCAACTGAACCGTAAGAACCGAATCCGCCAAGGCATCTCAGACCGCCATCCTTTATTGTGAGCACTTTTACAGGGGATATATGATAATATCCTGGGGCATAAAACAGCTCCGGAACATCATCGCCGTTTATATCCAGCACAGAGAATCCGGCATTGTCAGCGTCGTCAACATCGGGAAGACATTCGTTCAGATATGTGCTGTAGGCCTTCTGCCATGTGCCGGACTCGCCTAAAACCATGTCTATGATATCGTCTTCGAGCTTGAAGTCATTGCCGACATCTCTTAAAGGTCCGGCTGAATTCTTTGACATTACTGAATTATATTCGTTTTCTGTGACAGTATCCTCGCCCTTCCAGAACTGACCGGAAGCGCCGTCCTCAGTTTCTTTATAGGTGCGTCTGAGGTCGCCGTCCGACACCAGCTCACCGTCCTCGGATATGTGCATGAAATCAGTGGTCTCCACTTCGGTATAATTGTCATATCTTCCGTAGATAATGAGCTTTGAACCAGCAGCATAGCTGATATAATTATCAAACGTTCCCAGGAGCTTTGATTCGCCGGTATCCTGCTGATATTGATAGAGCTTTATCCTGTTGATGTCGCCGTCCTTCACACGAACAGCAAGCACCTCAGGACCTATGCCGCCTGTCAGGTCACAGAGTGAAAAGCTCTCAGCACCTTCACTTCTGAGCTGTTCAAGAGTGTATCTGTAAGCTTCTCCCATGCCGATGATCTCAGCTGAGGGCTCCTCGGTGGTAATTTCTTCTGAAGCTGCTTCGGAGCTTTTCTCCTGCTCCGAGGAGCTGCTTTTTTCAACGCTTCCGCAGCCTGTAAGCATTGCAGTAAGGCATATTATCGCAATAAACTTTTTCATTTTCAACACTCCACGTTATTCTGTAAGAGATCTGATATTATCAGCTGAAAGCTGTCTGAAGTCAGGTGAGACTGCACTTGCCCCGCCTGTAAACTGTGCGAGCCATGACTCATATTCTGTAACATCGACTGTTCGGGTATCTCCTCCGCCGGCAGAACCGATAATGTAAACTACTCCTGAATTGCTTGTGTCCACATCCTCAGGATAAGTGTACGGAGGCTCAGAGCCGTTTTCCAAAGCAGTCTGTGCAGCGATCTCCACCTGTGCCCTGTCTATGGCATCAACGCTGGCAGCAGCCTCATATCTTCTGCCGTCCGCACTCAGGGTCATAATAGTATAGGGCATGAAATCGCCGCTTGGCCCCTGTGCATGGGATGAACGGACAATAAGCGTACCATTGCTGTAGATCGTCATATCAGGAGATACGCTGGCCTTCTCAAAGAGCTTGCCCTCTTCGTCAACTCCATATATAACTGCAATAGCTTCTGCTGAGCTTCCGGAACTGACGAAGATCATCTCTTCAGAACCGTCGCCTTCAAGATCACCTACAGCGAACTTACATCCGGGATCAGATACGTTTATATTCATCTGACCGTGTCCGGGAACATTTCCCTCCTTCATGATACCGCTCAGTGCAGCGCTGAATACAACTCTCGGTGAAGTCTGTTCCTGTCCTGTGGGATTATCTGTTTTCTTCTCCGGCGGAGCAACTGACTTAGGAACGCTCTCGGCAGGTTTTGTGCTGCGTGTGGACGGCCTTACAGGCTTCGGAATATATGTCTGTGTGGGTATGTCACTTTTACGCTGGCCTGCAACATATGCTTTATGGGTAGTAGGCTCCTGTTTTTCTTCTCCTCGTGCCTTGTCAGCAGGCTTGAAGTTATCAGTCTGGCCCTTTGCCTCTGAGGACTTCTCCTGCACCTCTTCTTCATCTTTTCCGGTAGTATTCTCGTCAGTCATTACAGTACCGCCCTTGACTACCGGCATAGAATCCTTCTTGCTTGCCTGATCTACTTTTCCGCAGCCGGTAAGGACAGCTGCAATGCAAAGAATGGGTAATATCTTTTTCATTCTATCCACTTCCTTAATATCATCATGATTCATATATATGTCTGTATATTTTCCCGTACTGTCAGATCTGACTATCCGGGATTAAAAAATCAGCTGTGATTCTTAGCATATCACCGGCAGTCTTATCAAAGGCTGTGATATCAGTGATCTGCTGCTTTCATCATATCCCGCTCACCAGTTTTCCTGCAACGGCCCAGTTCATAGCGCCTGTTATCTCCACATCCACGAACTTTCCGATGAGTGAAGGGTCTCCCTCGAACTCAACAATTATGAACTCGCTGCTCTTTCCGGTAAGGAATCCCGGCTTTTTCTTCGCCTTATCATCGACCAGCACACGCATAGTGCGGCCAATGAACCTCTTATAGTGCTCCGAGGATATCTCCCTCTGAGTTTCAAGGAGAGTCCTCATGCGCTGTCCCTTCTCCTCATCGGAGATACCGTCCGGCATAGCCGCAGCCTTAGTGCCGGAGCGCTTGGAATAGATAAATGAGTAGATATTATCGTATCTGACCCGCTTTATCATATCAAGCGTAGCCTGAAAATCTTCAGCCGACTCATCAGGGAATCCGACTATCAGGTCTGTTGTAAGGGAGAAATCCGGATCTTTTTCATAGATGTAATCCACGATATCCAGATATTTTTCAGCGGTATAATTCCTGTTCATACGCCTGAGAACGTCACTGCTTCCGCTCTGAACAGGCAGGTGCAGGTGTTTAGCCACCTTATCGCACTCAAATATGGTATCTATAAGCTCACGGGAAGCATCCTTCGGGTGAGAGGACATGAAGCGGATTATGAAATCGCCCCCGATATCATTTAGCTCGCGCAGCAGCTGCGGAAAGCTGACCGGTACTTCAAGATCCTTTCCGTAGGAGTTCACGTTCTGTCCGAGGAGCATTATCTCCTTATAACCGGAGTTTACAAGCTCTCTTACCTCTGAGATTATATCCTGAGCATTTCTGCTGCGCTCACGTCCTCTGACATAGGGAACGATACAATAAGTGCAGAAGTTATTGCAGCCGAACATTATAGGCACAGAGGCCTTGAAGCTGCTCTCCCTGACCTGCTCAGCTGCCGCTGAGAAATCGTCATACTCAGATATATCAGCAGAAAAACGTGCTCCCTTGAGGTGATCCAGAAGCAGTCCAGGCAGGGCGCTTATAGCTGATGTACCCAGCACCAGATCAACCTGAGGATAGGATCTCTTGATCTTATCAGCAATATGCTCCTGAGCAGTCATGCATCCGGCAATACCTATTATAAGTGAGGGATTGAGCTCCTTCAGCTTCTTCATGCTGCCGACTATGCCGAAAACTCTGTCCTCAGCAGATTCACGGACAGCACAGGTATTAAGTATTATAAGGTCAGCCTCGTTCTCATCCTCAGTGAAGGAATAGCCGATTTTCTTCAGCAGACCTTTGATCTTCTCTCCGTCGGAGACATTCAGCTGACAGCCGAAGCTTCGGACATATGCCTTGCGGGAGCTGTCTCCGAGAATAGTTTTTATCTCGCTTATCAAAGCGGTATTATCGTTCAGAATCATCACTCGCTCTCTAAAAAATCCGGTAATATATAATTATACCACGGATAGATATTTTTTTCAAGTATTTGTGACACCGGGCTTACGCTGTTTCATCAGAAGCAGCTTTCTCTTCTGTGCCCACTCATCAGCTGCCAGGATAAGAGCTGCCAGCGCCAGAAGAACTGCGGCTGCGACAAGGCCGTATTCTATATCCACATCTATCTTCATATGATACGGTCCGCTATTAAGCTTATCCTCCCCACGGTAAAGACAATGGCCAAAAATCAGCAGGGTCATTGCCGAAGCCCCTGAAAAGAACCAGGATATCTTCGGCATGAAAAGAGCTGCCAGCGCCAGAAGTGCCGAAATGCCGATAACATAAGAAAAATCTTTTAAAACAGTATATACCTTGTTTTCCTTAATTGTCATGAAATCAGATTCAGCATCGTCCTTTGCATCAAAAATAATGTAGGTACCTGAATAACTGTTTGAATGGTCGTTGACCAGCCTGACGCTTGTTCTGAAGAAAGGCAGCATAAAGCAAAGCAGTGCAGACAGTATCATCAGTTTTCCCGCCCAGAATGCCTTTGTCTTTTTCAGTCTGACTTTTTCCGCCGCCGGCTGAGGAGGCATCTGCGGGAAATTCCCGTACATGAAAGGAGGCCTCCCGTCTGCGAATGGCTGAGAGGACTTTTCTTCCCTTATAGGCACCGCCATATCCTGCGAATTACCGCACTCCGGACAGAACTTCACCCTGTTTTCTATATATCTTCCGCAGAATCTGCAATACAATGATATCACTTCCAGTATACAACTATATAATTTATGTGATATCATTATATATCTTCTTCATAAAAAAATCAAGCCGAAAAAGCCTCCTGTTACAGTTATCAGGACATTTTCTCCGGCCGCTGCATACAGTTCAGACATATATGTTTACAGTATTTCTAAAAATAATTGCTTTGTGAGATTGACATAACACTATAGCTTGTGGTATAATGTACATAAGAATATGCAGCCAGTTCAACTTTCTGTGTATTGTGATGTAAATTCAAGCCAACCAGCAAAGGAGGAGATGTTTTCTTGGAGAATCAGGAATTTCAGAAAACGATTAACTACATATTTGACCTTATAGAAAACGGTATGCTCCAGTTGGGTGATAAGCTTCCCACTGAAAGAGCTATCTCAGCTAAGCTGGGAGTAAGCCGTAATTTTGTCCGTGAAGCAATAAGAAGCCTCGAATCCCTCGGACTTGTTGAATGCCGTCAGGGGTCAGGAAATTACCTTGCAGACAATATAAAGGAATCAATAGCAAAATCAGTAAATCTCATGCTCCTGACCCATAAGGTCACCCGAAAAGAGGTCTTTGAGTTCCGAAGAGTCATGGACAAAACCATCTGTTCATACATTATAAAAAACGGTATGTCACCGGATTCAAAGGCAGCTATTCGTGATACACTTTCAAGAATGGAAAATGCAGCTACAAGAACAGACGAAATGCTGGCGGACAGAGACTTCCATTATGCTCTGCTCCATGCTACAGGCAACCGTCTTTGGATAGCTCTGATAGAGGCTGTTTCGCAGACCTATCAGAACTGGATAGAAGCACTTATGTTAGCTGCGGAAAGTGAAATAATACAGCAGATAACCGCCTCCCATGAAAAGATATTCAACAGCATCATTGAAAAGAATATACCTGTATGCCTGAATTCTGTTGACGAGCACTATGATATTATCGACGATATCCATATCTGACCCCGCAGGATCATTTCCCGACCGTTCCTCACCCATTATAAGTGAAGGCCGGTCCTCACTACATACCACTATATATCCCGTAATATAGACAAAGGATAATTGTGTAAGAATGATGAAAGCTTCCGCCGGATACTTGTAAAATGCCGCAGTATATGGTATAATATCGCCGTAGGGATTATTATTATTGCCCGGAACAAAAACCGGTCCAATAAAGAAAGGGGGAACTTTTATGGATATTATCTTATGGGCAGCCGCATTCGTATTCTTTGTCATTGCAGAGTTAGCTACGATACAGCTGGTCTCGATATGGTTCGCTGCAGGCTCACTGGTAACACTGATACTTTCCTGTATCTTTGATCTGTCAATACCTGCCGAGCTGGGTATCTTCATACTGTCGTCGGGATTTTTCCTGCTCATAACCTTCCCTTATCTGAAAAAGATAAGGAACAGGGCTCATATACCTACAAATACGGGCCTTGATGTAGGAAAGACCGCAACAGTTATAGAAGAGATAAACAGCGACAAGGGTACAGGCCGTGTAACTCTGAGTGGGGTAGACTGGAGTGCAGTACCGGTGCCTGAAAGCGATATCATCCCGGTGGGAAGTATCGTAACAGTCGAAAAAGTCGACGGGGCAAAGCTCACAGTATCACTAAAAGCACTGCCGGAAAATGTTAAAACGGCAGCCGGAGCATAATACTATTAATTATTTTTAAAGGAGAATACTACCATGGATATTTTCAGCATTGTTATAGCAGCCGTACTTATAATAGTACTGCTTATAATCCTGAAGGGATTTAAAATAGTTCCTCAGGCTCATGTATACGTTATCGAACACTTCGGTTCATTCAAGTGCGAATGGCAGACAGGTGTACACTACCTCCTCCCCTTCGTGGACAGGATCGCCGGAAAAGTTTCATTAAAGGAAAAGGTTGTGGATTTCAAGCCGCAGCCCGTTATCACAAAGGATAACGTTACCATGCAGATAGATACTGTCGTATTCTACCAGGTAACAAACGCTAAACAGTATATTTACGGTGTTGAGAGACCTCTTCAGGCTATCGAGAACCTCTCTGCAACAACTCTCCGTAACATTATCGGTGAGATGGAGCTTGACTCAACTCTCACATCAAGAGACGTTATCAATACAAAGATCACATCTATCCTCGATCAGGCAACTGACCGCTGGGGTATAAAGGTAAACCGTGTTGAGCTCAAGAACATCCTCCCTCCCCGTGAGATACAGGATGCAATGGAAAAGCAGATGAAGGCTGAGCGTGAGCGCCGTGAAAAGATCCTTCAGGCCGAAGGTGACAAGAAGTCACAGATCCTTGTTGCAGAAGGTGAAAAGGAATCCCAGATCCTCAGAGCACAGGCTAAGAAAGAGGCTCAGATCCTCGAAGCAGAAGCTCAGAAGCAGGCACTTATCCTCAAGGCAGACGCTGTAAGAGAGCAGAAAATACTCGAAGCTACCGGTGAAGCCAAGGCTATAGAAATGGTTCAGCAGGCCCTTGCAGACAGTATAGTAAAGCTCAACAGCGCAAATCCTAACGAAAGAGTAATTCAGCTCAAATCACTGGAATCCTTTGCAAAAGCCGCAGACGGAAAAGCTACAAAGATCATTATCCCAAGTGAGATACAGGGACTTGCAGGTCTTGCAACAGGTCTTAAATCCATCCTCGAAAAGGATGCGGAGGAAAAGAAGCGCAACTGATCTAAAGCTCCCCTCAAAAAGGGGAGCTTGCTTTTTATGATCTCCGGCAAGACATCTACGGATAAAATCACATCAGCAGGACGGACATTATCACCGTCACTCAGAAAAGAGGTCAGATATGGCTGTTTTTAAATGTAAAATGTGCGGCGGAACTCTCAATGCTGCCGATGGCATAAACGTTTGCCAGTGCGAATACTGCGGAACACCGCAGACCCTGCCGAACTCCCGTGACGAGATAACAGCGAATCTGTTCAATCGTGCAAACAGTCTCAGACTGAACAACGAATTTGATAAAGCACTTGAAACCTACGAAAATATAGTAAACACCGTCCCGGATGATTCAGAGGCATACTGGGGCATGGTGCTCTGCAAATACGGTATAGAGTATGTGGATGATCCGCTGACAAAGCGGAAAGTCCCTACCTGCCACCGTACCCTTATGGGCTCGATAATGGCAGATGTGGACTATAAATCAGCCCTGAACTATGCCGATTCCGAAAGAAGAAGGCTCTATTCACAGGAAGCCGCAGAAATAGATAAACTCCAGAGAAATATTCTCGATATAGTAAGACGTGAATCTCCCTTCGATGTCTTTATCTGCTACAAGGAGACCGATGAACACGGCCGCCGTACTCAGGACAGCGTTATCGCAAATGACATCTACCACCAGCTCCGCCAGGAGGGCTTCAAGACCTTCTATGCCGCTATAACACTGGAGGATAAGCTGGGAACTGAATACGAACCCTATATTTTCTCAGCCCTTCAGAGCGCAAAGGTAATGCTGGTGATCGGAACTAACCCCCAATACTTTGAATCACCCTGGATGAAGAACGAATGGAGCAGATATCTCGGACTTATGAAGACCGATAAGAGCAAGCTCCTCATCCCATGCTACAGGGATATGGACGCCTACGACCTGCCTGAGGAATTCTCTCATCTGCAGGCTCAGGATATGTCAAGGATAGGATTTATAAACGATGTTATCCGTGGCATAAAAAAGATCATAACCGGCGGAGGTACCGTTTACGAGAGCTCATCAGCCACAGATAAGAGGAATGCTCCCGCAGCAAATATCTCAACGGATAAAATGCTGCAAAGAATAGAGATCTTCCTCAGCGACCAGGACTTCGACAACGCTTCACGCTACTGCGAAAGAGTGCTGGATAACGATCCTGAATGTGCAAGGGCATATTTCTATGAATTCCTTGCAGAGCACAGCTGTACGTCTCCGGAGGAGATATATCACCAGAAGGCCGTGACCTTCTTCGCTACAAAATACATATCCGGCTACGGCTTCAAAACTTTTGATGAAGAGATCTTCCGCACCCGTATGAACTACGTTCTGGGGCACTCCATGAAGAACGCACTCGCATTCTCCAAGGGCAATGAACACGATGAAATGGTACATATATATGAAGGTATACTGTCAATAGTCAGGAACGATATAGCCCGGCGTGAACAAAAGCTCGAAGAACAGGAGCAGCAGATAACCAAGGCCGCCTATGAGCGCCAGCAGGTAAAAGCTCAGAAGCTGGATAACCGCAAGAAGCATAGATCCATCCTGATAATCCTGGCGGTAATAAGCCTTTTAATATTTTTAATATTATACTCAGACGGTGAGGACGCTGCGCCT
Organism: Ruminococcus flavefaciens; assembly: GCA_002371825.1. Classification (GTDB taxonomy): domain Bacteria; phylum Bacillota; class Clostridia; order Oscillospirales; family Ruminococcaceae; genus Ruminococcus; species Ruminococcus flavefaciens_L. Next base: position 98,455 of record DFHF01000053.1, read on the forward strand.
CTGTTTTTGGTATTCTTCATCGGGCTCCTGATATCATCGTTCATAGCCTGACGCAGCGGAGGAGATAAATGGCAATTTTTAAATGTAAGATGTGCGGAGGTTCGCTGGATACCTCCGGCGGCACTATCTGCCGCTGCACCTACTGCGGAACTGAACAGACTGTCCCGAAGCTGGACGATGAAGTCCGCAGCAGACTCTACGACAGAGCGAACTACTACCGCAGAAACAGTGAATTCGACCAGGCAGAAGCAGTATATGAGAGCATAATCGCTGAGTCTCCACAGGAGGCAGAAGCATACTGGGGCTCATGTCTCTGCCGGTACGGTATAGAATATGTCCGTGACCCAAAAACCGGGAATATGGTCCCCACCTGTCACAGGACACGGTTTGACAGCATTCTCGATGACAGCTCCTATCTTCTGGCGCTGAAATATGCCGACGGAGCTGCCCGCAGCCTCTACGAAAGGGAGGCAGCATACATAGACAGCGTACAGAAGAGGATACTGGCAGTTTCCGGCAAGGAAGAGCCGTTTGACGTCTTTATATGCTATAAGGAGACCGATTCCTCAGGAGGACGTTCGTCAGCAAGCACGGAAGCTCAGACCCTATATGATGAACTGACCGCAAATGGCTATAAGGTATTCTTCTCACGCATTACTCTAAAGGAAAAACTGGGACAGGAGTACGAACCATATATATTCGCTGCCCTGCAAAGTGCAAAGGTAATGCTGGTGGTGGGAACCAAGCCGGATCACTTCACATCTGTATGGGTAAAAAATGAGTGGTCACGCTTTCTCAGTCTTATAACACAGGGGCAGAAGAAATTCATCATCCCCTGCTACAGGAACATGAACCCCTATGACCTTCCCGAGGAGCTTGTCTCCCTTCAGGGACAGGATCTGTCAAAGGCGGGAGCGGTTCAGGAGCTGACAAGAGCAGTCGAAAAGCTTATCGGCGGCGGAACAGCCTCAGTACCACAGTCAGCCGGAGCAAATTCCGGTTCACTTGCAGAAAGAGCCCTCCTTTTCCTTGAGGACAAGAACTGGCAGAGCGCAGCTGAGTACTGTGAAAAGGCTCTTGATACAGACCCCCGCAATGCTAAGGCCTATTTTGCAAAGGCTCTTGCCGAACTGAAGATATCATCAGTATCAGAGCTGACGGCATACGATAAACCCATAGATAACAGCGAAAACTTTGAAAAAGCAATGAGGTTCGCTGACCCGGAGCTGAAAAAAGCTCTTCAGGGTTACAGCGATCAGTGCAGGATAAATGAGGCTGCCCGGAAACTGGGACGCTGCCACTACCCTTCGGAAGCTGAGAGAATAATCGCTTCAATGGAAAAGCTGGAGGGACGCGGAGATTCCCTGCGAATGGCAGGTGAAGCCCGCCGCAAGCTTGAAGAGCTCCGCCGGATATCCGTTGAGGAGGCTGAAAAAGCCATAGCTTCCCCGACTTCCGGAAGAGATCTCACAAATGCCATAAGACTGCTTAACGAGGCCGGAGATGTTTACGGGAAGGACTCGCTGATAGAAAGAGCTGAATCCCAGCTGTCAAAAGTATACGGCGAAGCGGTAAAGCACATGGAAGCCGGCGAAAACGGCAAAGCTGCTGAAAAATTCAAGTGGCTGGTGGACTACAAGGACGCTCTCCCGCTTGGACTGCGCTGCGAAAGACTTGCTCAGCAGGAGGACATCAACAGGAAAAATGCCGCTTTTGAAGCTGCAAGAGAACGTGAGGAACAGGAAGCAATCGAGCGTAACCGTATCCGTGCGGAGCTCAATGCAAAGCTCAGGCAGCAGAAGTTCATAGGAAGTGTAGTTATCGGCATACTGGCAGCAATTTCACTGGTTATGATCTGGCGATGCGTATCAGCAGCCAGAGGCTTTGAATTTGTAATGGCCTCCAACTACCGTATTCAGATGCTTACAGCATCACCTCTTCTGTGTTTTCTGCTTATCCATAACGGAGCAAGAAATGGTCCTAAAGGCGGTACCGTAAATTCAGTCTCAGCACTGCTTGCGGTGTTCATGGCACTTATCACCTGCTGGTTCATGCACAAAGCAGGAGGAGATATAATTTATCTCGGCTTCACCGCTGCACTTCACGCAGCAGCTATATTCATCGGAAATCTTTCCGGAAAAAAAGCCGCAGACTACTACGATCAGTGACAATATAAAATGATATAGGGAAACCGTAAGGGTCCCTTTAAAAAAGGAGGAAAAAATATGTTCAAAGGCAAAGACGAGCCCAAAACTCCCGATCATGGCCTTGCCAGTGTGATAATGTATGAAGGCGACAACAAGACCTTCGTATACAAGCACCCGATCGAGAATTTCAACCTTGGTTCACAGCTCATCGTTCACGAAACTCAGGAGGCTGTGTTCTTCCGTGACGGTCAGGCACTTGACCTCTTCGGTCCCGGACGCCACACACTGGCAACACAGAATCTGCCTGTTATCGGAAAGGCATATAAACTGCCCACAAATGCAGAGACACCTTTCCACTGTGAGGTCTACTTCATAAACAAGACCATACAGATGGGCATAAAATGGGGTACAGACACAAAGGTGCGCTTTATCGAGCCTGAATCAGGACTTCCTATCGAGATAGGCGCCTGCGGACAGTTCAATCTCCGCATAAGCGATTCCAGAAGGCTTCTTATGAAGCTGGTAGGCACCGCCGGAGAATTCACACAGGCTGATATGGTCAACGGAAGCTTTGGCCTTAAGCCTACCGTAGCCAAGTTCAAGGCAATGATAATCAACAGGGTTAAGAGCAATCTTGCCCGTATCATAAAGGATAACAATATCAACATCCTCGAAATAGACGAGAGACTTGATACTATATCCGATAAACTCTGCGGAGTCATAAATGAGAATCTCAGCGAATACGGACTTGATATGCCCGATTTCTTCGTTGAGACCATACTCACTCCCGATGAGGACCCTAACTACAGACGTCTTAAGCAGCAGCACGCTGACCTCTACCTGAAGGTACGTCAGGAGGAGATACTCAAGGCTGAGGCTGAAAAGGCAAGAGAGCGTCAGGCTGTAGAAGCCGAGACCGCTGCTCAGCTCAAAGTCATCAGTGCAAAGGGAGAAGCCGATGCTCTGGTAGTCAAGGCAGCAGCAGAGGCTGAGGAAATGAGAATGAAGGGCTTCACCTACCGTGAGCAGACAGCCCGTGAGGTAGGTCTTGGAGCCGTTAACCATATGGGCGGAGGCTCAGGCGGAAATGCTGTCAGCGACATTGCCGGCCTGGGAGTAGCTCTCGGCGCTATGGGCGGAGTTATGGACATGACAAAGAATGCCATGAATCCTATGACAGCCGGTGCCGCATCAGCTGTGGGAGGACTTATGGCCGGCGGCTGGACCTGCTCCTGCGGAAACAATGTCCCCACCGGAAACTTCTGCAATGTCTGCGGAAGCAAGCGTCCGGAGGCCTCCGGAAATACCTGGGACTGTGCCTGCGGGAACAAGGGCATAGTCGGAAACTTCTGCAATATATGCGGAGCTAAGCGTCCATCAGCTGATACCTGGGACTGCTCATGCGGAAACAAGGGCATAGTCGGAAATTTCTGCAATAACTGCGGAGCTAAGCGTCCGGCAGCAGATGAAACATGGGACTGCTCATGCGGTGAAAAGAACAACACCGGAAACTTCTGCCGTAACTGCGGAAAGAAGAAAGGAGAATGAACATGAATAAGATCAGATCTCAGATATATATAATTATTCTTGTTATCGCAGCGGTATTTTCAGCATTTGCCTTCCTCATCCCGGTTGAGCGTGAGGCTGTATTCTGGATAAGCTATATTGCCGGAATGGCAGCAATACTCATACAGATACCGGTATTCGGAGCCTCATATCCGAAGGAAACTCCTCTCAGCAGCAAGGTGCTTGGATATCCTGTATTCAGAGTCGGGATAATCTATCTTGTTGTACAGATGATACTCAGCACAATACTCTTCTTCGCCGGCGACAGCGGAGATTTCCCGGTATGGCTGGCATTGCTGCTCTGCATAGTAGTGCTTGCAGCAGCACTTGTCCTCGGACTTTCTGCCAATATGGCAAGAGAGGCTATCTCCAATATGGAGACAGTTTCCAAAGTCGATACACGCATGATGAAATCACTTGCCCTCAGAGCAGAGGCACTTGTTTCAAATACAAATGACCCCATGCTTGTAAAGGAGCTAAAAAAGCTGGCGGATGATATCTCATTCAGCGATCCTGTAAGTGATCCTGTTATCGCAGATCAGGAATATGCTCTTGCAAATGCCTTCGGACAGCTTGAAGCTGCTGTGAATTCACAGAATCCCGGCGCAATAGACCTTTGCCGAAATGTGGGCATAGCTCTTTCAAACCGCAACGCAGCCTGCAAGGCTAATAAGAGATAATAAAAAGCCTCTCCGGAAGGAGAGGCTTTATTTTTTCAATAAAGTTTGTAATAATACATATAACTCAGCTTATACTGCTGCAAAATCCGGTGATCTCAGCTGTCCTCGGAGCAACAGCCTCTTTATACTCAACAGAGCAAAGTCCGAGACTTCCGCAGCACCCGATTTCAAGATGTCCGTAAAAATGCTCGATGCTTCCGATTATGCGCTCACATTCCCTCATAGAAGGTCCTGTCCTGAGAGCAATGACATATCCCCTTTTTCCGGGACTTATTGAAGCATGGGGCTCATGGGTATTGCACCAGGGAGTACATCTGTCAATGAAAGCTTTAAACTGTCCCGGTATATCCGCCCAGTAAGATGGTGACACTGAAACTACTATATCAGCCTTTTCAAATTCATCCATGATGATATCGATATCATCCGACTGAACGCATACAGCAGTCTCATGGCAGCTACGGCAGCCCTTGCAGAAGCTGAAGCTGTAGTCATCTATGCATATGCTTTTCGTCTCAAACCTTTTGGAAAGTTCGCCGGCAGCTATATTAACTATCTCTGCTGTTGCACCGTTCCTGACAGGACTGCAATTGATGATAAGTGCTTTCATTCTATGTACCTCCTGAAAAAATATTGATGTGCCAATTAGATCCTGAATAACAGATGCCCAGAATTTTTGTTGTGAGACAAGGTTTCCTAACGCAGTATCGCAGCAAAAAAACAAGCAGGCAACTTAAAGAGATAGTTGGTACATCAATGAAATAAGCCGTATTATATCACTTTTTCAGAAGTATGTCAAGCAGTTTCAGAGCCATTGTATGAAAGCAGTTTTATCCGATGAATTATACCCGGCTTTCCTGTAAAAATCAAGAGTGCTCTCTGACTTTGAACCGGTGAGCAGCATCATCTTATAACAATCCTCACTGACTGCGATCTCTCTCGCACGATCAAGACAGGCTGAAGCATATCCCCTGCCTCTGTAATCCGAATGTGTCACAACATTTTCGATAAATGCATAGGGCCTTATGTTTCTTGTAAGATTAGGAATGATAACGCATATACATGATGATACTATCCTGCCCTTATCCTCATAGACAATCACATGGTGATTCTCATCATTCATTATCTGCTCCCATGTCCGGCGCAGATGTTCACTGTCATCAGGCACTCCTGATTCATGAAGATGAGTATAGAGTTCAAGAAGCTGAGCAAGCTCCTCTTTTCTTATTTCCCTTACCATAAATCATCCCCCTTTTCAGATCATTATATCATCACTGCCTTATATTGTCAACAAAAAAGCTGCCGGATCCAAAACGGGTCCGGCAGTATTTTTACTCTATCTGCTTTGCAAGGAACTGCGCCGCAGCGTTTATAAGACTTTTTTGCAGGTCTGTTACCTCTGTGCACTTTTCCGAGCTCAGAAATGCAACTGCTCCGGAAACATCTCCGGCAGTTATAACAGGCACCGCAGCAATCGCTGTTCTGTCAGTACCCTCTGCCGGAAAGAAACTGTTTGTTCTTCCGTCAGGACAATAGTACTGTCCCCTGCTGTCCATAAGCTCTTCAAGCTGACCTGTAACCCGCCGCTCAGCAAACTCCTTTTTCGGCACTCCGGCAGACGCTGCTACATGATCCTTATCAAAGATAAGCACCGGACAGCCTGCTATCTTATGCATTATCTCCGCTACATTCCCTGCATTTTCACTCAGCTCACTTATTGCTGAGTATTTCTTGAATATTACTTCACCCTCGCTGTTGGTGTATATCTCCAACGGGTCGCCCTCACGGATACGCATAGTGCGTCTTATCTCCTTAGGGATGACCACACGTCCGAGGTCGTCTATCCTTCTTACAATACCAGTGGCTTTCATAATAATAACCTCCCAAAATCATTTTGACTTTGTGAGGTTAGTATTTCCGGGAATTATTTGATTATGCGTTAAAGATTATATAGGTTCTCTAACTGCAACAAGCATTAAGCATCACTGTAATTATCCTCAACGTTATAAAAGATAAATCATTCAAGAATTGTTATCGCCTCAGAAACGTTAATTTTGATTTTTCAAATGCCAGTCAATTTTCTCAAACGTCATTTAAAGGTTGCAGTAATTTGGATTTTCACGATTCTGGAAATGTTACAGATTCAAATATACGATATATTCCCTGAAAGATTTATTAATGAGCATATTGAAAAAATAGAGTTTCAAATGTTATGAAGTTCAAAAGATATGAAACAAAAAGATGATAAGTTGGAAAAGATAAAAAAGTAAAGAAGATCAAAATCCTCACAATTTTTTCTTTTTGTCAGCAATGATATTTATTTCAGACGTTATCGGTCTTAAAGAATTATTTGAGTCTCTGAAAAAAGTCTGTAAAAAGTCAGCAAACTGTGATAAAATAGAATTAATATCACAGGAGGCTGATTTTTTATGGCAAGAAGAAAAAGAGAACCGATGAGCGAGGGAAAGAAGAACATCATAGGAATGCTGCTTGAGGAATACGACATCAAGTCAGCTAAGGATATTGAGGATGCTCTCAAAGACCTTCTCGGAGGAACGATCCAGGAAATGCTTGAGTCTGAAATGGACGAACATCTGGGATATCAGGAATATGAGCGTTCCGACAATCCTGACTCCCGCAACGGCAAGAAAACCAAGAAGATCCGCGGAAACTTCGGAGAAACTGAAATAGAAGTGCCGCAGGATCGTGACGGCAGTTTTGAGCCAAAAGTCGTAAAGAAGCGTCAGAAGGACATCTCAGGCATTGAGCAGAAGATAATTGCTCTGTATACTAAAGGAATGACCACACGCCAAATAAGCGAAACTATCGAAGATATCTACGGATTTGAAGTCAGCGACGGTATGGTATCAGATATCACAGACCGCCTTCTACCGCAGATAGAGGACTGGCAGAAACGTCCATTAGACGAAGTATATCCGATAGTATTCATTGATGCTGTACACTTCTCAGTGCGTGATAACGGACAGATCAGGAAGCTTGCCGCATATGTGATTCTTGCTGTCAGCATAACAGGTCACAAGGAAGTCCTTTCAATACATATCGGTGAAAACGAGAGCGCCAAGTACTGGCTTGGTGTTCTGAACGAGCTGAAAAATCGTGGAGTTAAGGATATTCTCGTCATCTGCGCAGACGGACTTACAGGAATTAAAGAAGCCGTATCAGCTGCATTTCCGCAGACTGAGCTTCAGCGCTGCATCGTTCATCAGGTAAGGAATACACTGAAATACGTCGGTGAGAAGAACAAGAAGGAGTTGGCAAATGACCTAAAAACGATCTATCATGCGCCTTCCGAGGATGCTGCTCTTGAAGCTCTTGATCGTGTTACTGAAAAATGGGAGGACGATTATCCCAACGCTATGAAGAGCTGGTACAAGAACTGGGACGTAATATCACCGATTTTTAAGTTCTCATCTGACGTCAGAAAAGTCATTTATACCACCAACGCTATAGAGAGCCTTAACAGTGGCTATCGCCGTCTGAACAAGCAGAGAAGCGTATTTCCAAGCGATACAGCACTCCTGAAGGCTCTGTATCTTGCAACGCATGAGATAACGAAGAAATGGACTATGCCGCTACGAAACTGGGGCAAAGTCCTGGGCGAACTGGAGATCATGTATCCCGACAGGATCGGCTGAGGCGCCGGATATCAGCCTGATTCCATTCCGCTGCGCTCCATTCCAGCAGGCTGATATCCAAAGAACCTTGACAAATTACAGTATCCATTGTATACTGTAAAAAAATCGGAGCGGCTATTTTCAAGCCGCTCACAACATAACGTTTTTATCACAGTTTTTAAATTTACAGAGATTTTTTCGCAGAGCCAATTATTTACATAATGTGCATTAATATGAATAAACCGCTCCTCCTTCCACAGCTTAACGAAACTATTGCCGCACTTCTGCGCTGACCGTCCATGTGCACCGCATATTAAAAATTATCATTGTATACCTTTCCACATCAATTGAATAATTAATCTAAATCAACATCTATAAATTCTACATCAACATCTTCAGCGTCAAATGTTATAGTCTGATTTTTCTTAAATCTGTTATAATAATCAAGTCTTAATACAACACTGTGAACAAATTTCTCGATTTGCTCCTTAGAAAAGCCTTTCTTATATGCCCAAAAACAGAACTTAATCTCAGTCTCACTTCGACGCTCCATGCAGAATCCGGCTATTTGCATATCATTAGTAATAAAAAAATTTTCTGACAGATCAATATCTTCAACAAAAAATGCAGGGGTATATGATGAGGATTTTACAAATGTGGGATTATCTATCTTTATAGTATAAGATATGTATAAATAATCCTCAACATTTTCGAAAGCTGGAGGATCTCCCTGCCAGAACTCACCCATATCATCACAATTGACATCCTTAGAATCTTCATACATTCCTTTAAGAAATGCTAATCTTTCCTCTTCGGTTTCTTGACCAATAGCCGATTCTTGGTATATTTCAATTTTTGTGATAGTTACTTTTGGAGGTGCTAAAATAAAGATTTTTATAAACACTATTGCGGCGATACATATGAGTATAACCAATGCTAAAACTATATATGTAATTTTTTTCTTAGTCATTTTTTCATTCCTTTATTTATAATGCAGGAGACAAAATATCTCCTGCATATTTTTTTATCTTACTTTTATTAAGCGAGCTTGAGCGTAATTGTTTTTTCCCAATTCTGATTTAATCCAACTTTAAAAATTAGCACCTTCCTTAGCCTGCTTATATCCACCTGCTTCCAGACACTGAGTAACAAAATATGTACAATCTCCCCATCCGGATCATAATTACAATAGTATTTTCTTGCATAGCCCCGGGCACTATACTTATTATAGGCATTTGAATTTAATACAGTGAATTATGATAACGCTAATGCTGCGGATGTTAGTGAAATTAGTAATTTTTTCATAATAGACTCCTTATTATATTTTTTTTGACAAGTGCACTGCCTGCGATAAATGATAACATAGTTGCACATCGTTGTCAATCGGGCTAATGTGATAGTTATCGGACTTTGCCGATTTACGACATCTCATATCTCAGTCTTATATGTGGTTTATATTCATAAGATCAAAGGAGTAATCTCAGCTTCTTTCAGCTCCCGTATAGCAATGGCCGCCCTTACTGTTTAAGCTATACACTTTCCACTATTCGGGCATATTCAGGGCTCTCCCCTGTTAGAATACCTCATTTCGGACAAAGTAAAAACCGCCTCCAGATCATAATTCAGGGGCGGTTTCTGCTGCACTGACAGCTACGATATATTAGATGAATTTAACATTATAGAAAATGATTATTAATCAAAAAGCCTATATGTAGCTACTGCATCGCTGATATCTATATAACCGTCTCCAGTCACGTCAGCAAGAGCCCTTTCAGGTAATTTATCATAAAACTTAGCAAGGTACCTGCAAAGATAATCAACATCAGCTTGGTTTACCGTACCGTCCTTATTTACATCTCCAAGCGAATAGCTGCACACTGGTTTTGTTGACGGCTTTGTTGTATATCTTATTCTTGAACCAGATGGTATTGTTATACCCCAGTTACCGTGTCCAAAAGAACACTTTCTTATACCGTTATCAGATTTTAGAAAGTGCGAATATTTCGTAGTATCACCTTGACCATCATGACAAGTATCAACATGGAAGTATCGATCGCCAACTTTCACCATAGTCCATGCATGGTTAACACCACTAAGATAATAAGCTTCAATACCTGCTGATTGTAGCAAGAGTGTATATGCCCTTGCATATCCATCACAAACAGTGGTGTCTCTCATAAAAACAGAAGAATCAACATGACACTGCTCAGAAGGATCTGGTTCTCCATTAGAATCATATGCGTAATTCATTTTGTTGCATACCCAATCATGAAGCTTTGTCACTTTTTGTAAATCTGTAGAGCAACCAGCTGTTTCAGTTCTTGCAACATATTTAACTGTCTCGTCAATATACTTATCAAAAAAAGGAGTATTTTTATTATCAACTCTTTCAAAATACTTCTTTAAGGCTGGCATTAACTCTGACGGAATAAATGGTTCTCCGTTGCTTTTAAACTGAACAAGCTCTTTTCCGTTGATCTTGGATAAATTCCTGCATTCCCTCAGTGCAAAGCCGTAAAGTGAATTCTCCCATGTGGCTGTATTCATCTTTATATCTGTAACTTTATCAGAACTCCCCCAAACTGATTGTCCCATTGTACAAGTTCCCTTGATCTCAACTTTATTCAGATTTGGACAATTACTGAATGCATAGTTGCCGATCTTTGTGACCTTACTTGGAACAGTAATAGCTGAGATCCCGGTTTTTTCAAATGCACTATCACCTATTTCTGTAAGATTCGCAGAAAGAGTGATTGATTTCAGTTTAGCATCACTTGCAAAAGCTGAACTGCCAATGCTTGTTACTGTACTTGGAATAGAAACAGATGATAAATTTGAGCAATAAGAAAAAGCACTGCTTCCAATTACCTTTATATTTGACGGAATTGTGATAGAAGTCAAACCTGAACCTGAAAACATACCTGGACCGATCTCTGTCCAAGTTGAAGGAATAGAGAAAGTTTTTAGATTTACACAGTATTTGAATACGCCGTTTCCTAATGCTACACCATCTTTTATTGTAATTGATTTGATACCAGATTGTGAAAAAGCGTTACTTTCTATAGATTGTAATGTATCGGGCAAGTTTATTGATGTTAAGCTGGTTGTCTGAGCAAAAGCATTCCAGCCGATTTTTGTAACTCCAGGCATGATAACTGAGGTTAATCCTGTACACTTGTTAAATGTAAAATCGGCAATTTCAGTAACAGTACTTGGATATTTAACGCTATTTATAAATGTTTTGTTCTGAAAAACACCATCGACCTTTTTTACTGTATGGCCGTCAATTGATGAAGGTACTATGATATCAGCATCATTTCCGGTATATTCCTTTATCGTAGCGGAATTATCTGACTCAATGATATACTCCCAATCGTCGTAAATTTTATTCGCCGCTGAAGCTGAAATAGAGTTTACTGGAATAATATTTTTTATAACTCCTTCGTTTGAAATTGTTGCACTTGTAATAAGTGATAATGCAAAAACAGAAGCTGCAATTTTGTTGAATCTCATAATGGCTCTCCTTATTATTTATTATTTATAAAATGCTGAAAAGATCAAAGTGTTGTATAGAAATATAATTATTCTATTGCTGCTATAGATCTTATTTTCATCTCCAATCATTCTTTGAATTACCTTAATCATTACAGCATAATATTATTACGGCTATTGTAATTAGTCTTTACAACATTTCTATTATACATCATTCCTGCAAGGAATTCATTAACAAATTATTAATAATGCAATATTGTCCGATATTATACTCAACGAGCGTAACTTTCTACTGTTTTTTCAAACATTTCATCATTTCACAACTCGCTTGTGTTTAGCAATATACCACCTTGACACAGGTAAAAACATTATAAGCTGTGAAAATGATGATATTATTATTCATGTTGACGACAACGGTGACAGCATAAGTGATTTTTATTACAGAGCCTGGGGAAACGACTATCGTGTTGAAGTATTTGAGTTTACTGATGGATGTGTAAGTTCAATTGATTGTATTCAGATGCTTGAATTCAACTCCCGGATACGTCCAGCCAAGATATACGAATTAACTTTAAATTTTTTGATATCGGTTTCCTGTATGAAATCAGGTTTATCCATATCCGTAGGAAGACTGTTTTCCTCAAGTATCTCTATCTGCCTGCTGGTCAGTACATCAGGGTCGCTTTGGAGATATTCTCTTTTTTCGCATGATGCTGCCATTTAGACTGTTATAATTGCTGAAATGATCAATGCAATTTTTCCGCATATATTTTTCATTGATGCTCCTCCTCCACACATACTGAATTGAAAACAACTAATCCGCAATATTCACTTACATATTATCTTTAATTCGTTCTACTATACAATCGATCATCTCAGGCGGAGATATCACCTTTACAGTCGTGCCAAACGACAATAAATTATTTATGATCTCATATCTATCAAAGTCATAATAGCGGATGCATATACCGACCTTGTCCTCATCGATTAGTTCCGTCCACTTATCATACATAGAAAAAGCAAAATTGAAACGCTCAATTGCATTCTTTTCATTTTTGACCTCAACTATCAATGGTTCTGCATTAATGTGTTTCTGCATCATTTCTTGTGGTGACAGATCACCGTCCCGGAATTCCGCTTCAATGCTTACATCGAAAAGCGTTTTGACGTTAAGTTTAACCGGGCGCTCTTCCGAAGCTGACCATACAGATACGCTGAACTCATCCTGTATCAAAGAATATTCAAGCCTTACAGGATAGCAAAGCATATTTTCATATAATTTTCCGTTTCCTGCTCTGTTACTGTATCGGAGAATCTTTTTCTCATTTATGGCTTTGAGGATCATTCTTATATTTTCTATTTCAGAATCAGAAATAATATTCTTCCTGTTTATTCCTGCGAATTGAAATACTCTGTCAAAGCTGATATCCGGCACATCTCCTAAACTTTTCAGCAATTCGGCAATAACGTTATCGTCAAGCAGTATCCTTGAATATCTGCTTTTGAGTATGCTTTTGATATAGATTTTTTCCACCAGCGTTAAACACGTTGGTATTTCAGTATCGCAATTAGGCTCCAGCTGCTCTTCGTTATCAGTATCCATCAGGAGATCACTTTCCTCAATAAGGCTATCCATAAACCCCTTTGAGAAATACCCGATTCTATCTTCAGAAGCTTTGCGTAAAGCTCTGATAAAACCTATTTTGCTTAATTTTTCTCCGTTCACTGTATTATTGAACAAGGATATGAAGGAAGTCATAAAATAATTGCTGTATTCATCTGTTAGTTCGAGTTCAGACAATCCCATACATTTTCCTCCAATCCTCCAATTCATGTTCAAGCTCGTTGACTGTATCATCCGAGCTTTCTGTCAGTTTTATTCTTCCCATATTTACTCTGAGCCAGGGTTTGAGTTCACTCATATTATTAACTGCTATCCTGCATTTCATATATCCATCATCAGTTTTCTCAACATCAGCATAAGGGAATCTTTTTCTCACTTCATTTTCAGCCGTACTCAGAAAAACAAGCGTACCAGTATCAGGCTCTTTGCCAAAAGGAACAGTTGTACCGGTAAAGCTGTATTCCAATGCTTTCCTGAATCGTGATTCGAGTTCAGTTTCATCAGGCAATTCACATGAAGCTGAATTGATTTCCACACTCTTGATCCTATCTATCCTTAGAAGCATATCATGCACATATTCATTTCCTAAATTTAGTGCAAACACATACTGCCTTCCGGAGAATTCATCTGTTATTATCTTATAAGGCAGCAATGATCTGAACTGCTTATCGGCATATTTTATAAGCACTGTTTTTTTCTCGTAAATGCAGGCAGTGAGCTTCCATATAGTTTCATCGTTGAACAAAAGTCCAAGATGCCTGTGCTTGAAAAGAAACGGGCTGACATAGTCTTTTTTCAGCTTGCTTGAAATGTGACCGCCGCATATCGAAAGCGGATATATATTTGTACAGAGATCAACAAGCGGCATTATCTCATCAACAGCCGCTGTTTTATTAAGTCCTATATCGACTATCCTGTACCCATTATCTGACTTTTCAATGATCCCTTTTTCTGCCATATCGTCAAGAAGTCTTCTCATGCTTACTTCGTTTATATATGAGGCATCAGAAAAAACTGATGCGGCATCAACAATGTTCCTGACCTTATAGCATCCGCCATTGCTCAGATGCTGAAGTATAAAGCATATCTGTAACATTCTCGCATTGGAAACATAGCTCTTCAATGCGAAAAAGCGAAGGAAATTCCGGTGCGGATCATAAAAATGATCTATACGAAGACCAAGAGCTTTTTTGCCCTTAATATTTTTTCTTTCAAACAGAAGATCACCGAAAGCATACTCAAGTATTCGTTTATAATATGAATACTTGGATTTTTTCATCATATCCATTTCTTCAAAATCAGCAGATGAAAAGCTCCCGTAATAGAACACTTTTTCCAGAAACGGGACTACCGTTGAATAATCTTTAAAAAAGACTCTCTGTTTTTCTTTGCTCTTCATAATACACCTCCTGACCTTTAATAAGATTATACCATTTCTTCCATATAAAGAAAATATCCCCCTTACAGTACTGATCTGTAAGGGGGATATTTTGCAGCAGTGTAAAATTACACTACTATAGTTCCTCAAAATAACCAAACCGCAACAGTACCATTTATGCACTCTGACCATATTGCAGTTGAAGAGCTACTTTGATTTGATTATATTATACCAATATCCGACTAAAATGTCAACATTTTTAGTAAAGAAGATGCAGCAGGCGTGAAGGCAAAGATGTCTCCACGCCTTAAGCATTACCTCCTTCCTCTTCAAGCCCATAAAGGATCAGAATAAGAACAACGAATATCATTCATCATCCCCTTTCTTATTCTTGTTCATAGAGATCCCCATAAGAACTACGATGACATCATCGATCGGCCCCTGTACAGCGTCAATAGGCGAGATCACATACAAGAAGATGAGAAATGCCACCAAAACCTTCATACCGTTGTTGCTGCTGTTCTCCATAACAATACCCTCCTTAAATTCCCCAGCATTCTCCTGAATGCTTTCATCACTGTTTCCGTCCTTCTGTGATTATATGATACACCTTTTTCAAGGAAAAGTAAAAACAAAAAGTGTGGAACTTTTTTTACATTCTCACATAAATGAAAGATACCCGAGTTGTTGCTCGGGTATCAAGCATATAAAAGCTCCTGGGTATTTTTTTCATTAATAAAAGTTTCCTGGATTATTCATTATATCACCTCAAAAATTTTGGAGCTATAACATCATCAACTTGAATAAGATCTGTAGCCTTTCTGTTATTGAACTACAACTATGCAATCAGGATGTGATTCCTGAATCTCCTCCTTTATCTCTTTTTTATTCCAACTGTTATTATCTATTAATATTCTGACGTACTCTAAAGCTTTCATCTGATTAATTATTGATAATTCATTTTTAGATGATGGTTCAATATAATGAAGTATTTTTATATTATCACATTCTTTTATTAGCGATATATCGGAATTATTACAAAGAGGACAAGTAATAAGAGCGTATCCCAATTCGCTGTTATTGCTATGATATTTTGGTTCGCTTGTACTTAGATTATCAAAAAACGAATGATTAGCAAAATGTATTGCTGTTTCACCATCATAACTAAAATAAATGTCAACTTTCTCTTTGAACAAATCTTCATCATTCATATATGTTTCTATCCTTTTTTTGACATCCAAAGCCTCTTTAAACAGATTATTTGTATTTTGTATTGAAAAATCTATATATATGCAATCTTCACAAGTAACACGCTTTAGTTTTATATCATCATAGTCATTTTCTTCAATATATGATATGAGCTTTTTTTCTTCTTTATCAGGCGAATTATTAAGTTTTATTATAACAAAGATCGTGGCAATTACTAATAATACAAAAGCGATAATGATAAATTTAGTTTTTCGTTTTCTATTGGTTTCCATTACAAATCTCCTCTTATCGTTTCTTCAAGGAAATAATACTGCTGAGAATATTTTCTTAAACGTTTTTCATCTATATTTTTTGCTGTACAGATCTTAACGCCCCTGCTTAATATATTCAAATTTTATCACAATGATAAATTGATGTCAATTGATATTTTATGACATTTATTTACAGAACAACGTATAATAGGTACAAAAAACAAAGAGTACAACAACTTTTATGATGTTGTACTCTTTTTCATATTAATGCAAATCAACTAAAGCTTTTATTGCTTTGATCAATGCAGCATGATATACCCTTTACATTTATTAGACTGTCCAGCGTTCAAAAATTCTCACCATGATTTTGATTTTTTGATATGCAAATTAGATCCTGAAGAATAGATGCTCAGGATTTTTGTTGTGAGACAAGACAGAAAACTGCCGCCTTGCTGATACAGTATCAGACACACCTGTTTCATTGGCTGATAACCGGCATTTCCCGTATCTGCTGAGCCTTGACATTTACTGCTTTATCTGCTATGATTAAAATAAGTTTAAGGCAGGCTCGCTCAAAGGACGCAGTGCTGCTTTAAGTGGGAGGACACTATGAAAATAAGCATTATTTCTGCAATATTGCTCGTATCCGGACTTTGCGGCATGATAGGTTCCCTGACATGGGTGCTCAGCCGTGGGAACCGCAACCGCCTGACACGGCTGTTTATCAGCTGTCAGGCTTCGATAGTGCTATGGATAGTTTCCGAGCTTCTCATTCAGTTTTCAGAAACCCAGCCGCAGTACTGGATAAGCTATCTTATCGGAAATGCGGGTATCAGCTGTTTCAGTCCCCTTTGGCTCATGCTTACCGCAGAATACGCAGAGTCAACGCTGAAGCTAAGAAAGCGGCTGAATTTCACTCTGCTTATCTCAGTTGCTTCAATGCTTGTCATATCAACGAACAGGCATCATCATCTCTACTACTCAGTATTTGATGCCGGAGAAGTCAGATACGGACCACTCTTCTATTTTTTCCAGCTTATTTACTATATATTGATTATTTCCGGTCTGATACTCATCGGGCTTAAACACAGGCGCAGACATGAGCGCATTAACAAACAGTCCATTCTGCTGATGCTTTCTTCTGCGATACCGCTTATTGTAAACACTCTTTCGATAGCTGACTTCTTCCATTCCAATCTCCGCCTGACGCCGTTTATTTTCGGGCTCTCCAGTCTGCTGATAATCATAGGTCTCGGCAGATACGGCCTGCTGAATATCAACAACATCGCTATATATGATACGATAAACAACATCGACAGCGGAGTTATCATCTTCAAGGCAAACGGTCAGGTATCCTATAAGAATATGTATACGAACGATCTTCCGTTTTTGCAGGACATCGAAAACATTCAGCAGTTCATAAGTGCTGTTTCGGAAGCGTCCGGTCAGAAGATACCGGAGAATTTCTCCGCAGCGGAAATAAAATGCGGTGATGAATACTACAGTCTGAAGCAGTCTGACTGCGATGACAACAGCGGCAAACTCGTCGCCCGTACTGTCACTATCACAAATGTTACTGAGTATCATGAGCATATGATAGCTGAAAAGCAGCTCAGTCTCGAACAGGAACGCAACCGCATAGCTCAGGAAATGCACGACTCAGCAGGTCACACTTTCACGATGATAAGCGCTCTTGCAAGAATGCTGAAGTCCGATGTGCAGGCTGAAAAGCGTGACACAGCCGACACTCTTGAAAAGCTCTCGGAAATTGACGGACTGTCAAGAAGCGGTGTTACTCAGCTCCGCTGTACCATTAATAATCTCCGTGACCAGCAGTTCATGGCTTCGGTCACAAATGCAGTGCAGTCTGTTATAACAGCCGTCCGAAGTGTTGAAACTGAGCTCTGCATACAGGGCGAAGAGGACGAGCGTTATCAGTTCTGCATCAGAGAGATATACGAAAACTGCCGTGAGACTATCACGAATACTCTTCGCTACTCCAACGCAGATAAGATAGACATCATCCTTAAATTCCTGCCGGACCGCCTCGAGCTCCATATACTCGACAACGGTGACGGCTGCGGCAATATCGAAGAACACAACGGCCTGCAAGGTATCCGCAGCCGTACTGAAAAGCTCGGCGGTGAAGTAAGATTCATGTCCGTGGCAAACGAGGGATTTCACACAAGTATCCGCATACCTGTCAGGGAGGTCAAGATATGATAAAAATACTTTTGGCAGACGATGTACCGATCCTGCGAGCCGGTCTGAAAGCAGTCATCTCAGGAGACAGCGAGCTTAAAGTCGTCGGCGAGGCCTCTAACGGCAAAGAGGCTTTTGAGATGTCGACCCGCCTGCAGCCGGATGTTGTGCTTATGGATATGCGTATGCCGGATTTCGACGGCAGCTACGGTACACGTCAGATAAAAGCTGCTCTTCCGGGGATAAAGGTCCTCGTACTGACCACCTTCGACGATCAGGAAACTGTTGACCGTGCTGTGGCAGCCGGTGCAGACGGCTATATCCTCAAGGAAATGGACAACGATAAGATAGTCAGCTCCATAAAGGCTGTCGCAGGCGGTATCAATGTATTCTGCGACAATATCTTCCAGTCCATAAAGAGAAATGTTATCCAGCCGGCACCTAAGGACTTCGGACTGACAGAGCGTGAGGTAAACTTCATACGCCTTATCTGTGACGGCGCTGACAACAAGGAGATCTCAGCAAAGCTTTTTCTTGCCGAAGGAACAGTTCGCAACGGCATTTCCCGCCTTCTTGAAAAGCTGGACCTGAAGGACCGTACACAGCTTGCAGTTTTTGCAATAAAAAACAATATAGTCTGACATATCAAACTGAGGACCGCCTATTCTGTTCCGGAATGAAAAGGCGGTCCTCAGTTTTTTATTTAAAAGCAAATACTTTGATCTATTTATTGATCCCACCTGCGGTCATTCGTCTTATAAGCACAGCCCCGTTATCCCTGAGCCATTTGTGCCACTTGTCGTAATCCGGAAAGATACGGTAGACCTCAGCATAGAACGCTTTGGAATGATCCATATGAAGCCGGTGACAGAGCTCATGGACAACTACTGAATCAAGAACCTCCGGCGGCGCCGCCATGAGCAGGCAGTTGAAATTCAGGTTCCCCTTCGATGTACAGCTCCCCCACTTTGTCTTCTGATTCCTTATAATTATCCTGCCGTAGGAAACTCCCAGTTTTTCTGCGTAAAGCTTCACTCTCCCCGGTATGATCTCTGCGGCCTGCTGTGCCATAGCTTTTATATCCTGAGCTGTAAAGGGCGGCAGCTGTTCCAGCTCACGATTGCGCCGGATAGCTCTTTCGGTATGAGTTCTTATCCACTTTTCGCTTTTAATTATAAAATCTTCAATATCTTTATATGAACAGCGCAGAGGCACTCTGACGATAAGATGTCCGTCATCAGCTATCTGCAAGGCAAGAGTTTTCCGTCTGCTGCGGATGATCTCCGTATCCTGTCTAATGCTTTCCAATCTTGAATATCTCCTTTTTAGTCAATGCCTGATAAAATGCAGGCTGCTTTTATTGATGTACCAATTAAATCCTGAAGAATAGATGCGCAGCAAAAAGACAAGCAGATAATTTCAAGAGATAGTTGGTACATCAATAATAATACCGTGGAAAAACGTATCTGTCAATAGCCTTCACTGTATCAGCGCTGTCCGTAATTTATATATTTCTTCCCTTTTCTGTATTTTTATGATATAATGAATGCAAAGCACGCATTGAGACTTAAAAAAATATTTCGGGATGCCGGGGGAGCGGCATCCCATACAAAATATCTATGTGATATGGCCAGATTGTAGGGGCGCCCATTGGGCGCCCGTGAATGGTCTCATGTTTTACCTGATAATGCGAACGAAAAGCACTCATTGAGACTTTAAAAAAAAATTACAGGATGCCGGGGCGGCATCCACTGCAAAATATCTTTGTAAAATTGGCAATTATATATATCTTATCCGGCTTTAAAATCAGTTCAAAAAATTTTTTTGAAAATTTTTGTAACGTTTCTGAATCTCAAACGTCTAACTGACAGAAGACCAGGAAAGGAGGTGCGATGATTGGATAAAAAAACTGCTGAAAAATTATATGATACCTGCTATATGCAAGTGTATTCCTATGTGATGACTTTAGCTAAAGACCAGCATAAAGCTCAGGAAATAACTCAGGAGACCTTTTTCAAGGCGATAACTGCCAAACAGACTTTCCGGGGAGAATCCGAATGTTATTCATGGCTCTGTGCAATAGCAAAAAATCTTTTTATAGATTCCACAAGAAAGTCCTCACGTTATCAGGACGAGCCTGACGAGACGATCGCAGACAGCGGAACTGATATAGAGCAGGGCATTATAGATTCTGAAACCTCTTTCAGGATACATATGCTGCTGCACGATATGGAAGATCCATATAAAGAGGTCTTCGAGCTTCGTGTATTCGGAGAGCTCTCCTTTGCACAGATAAGCTCAATATTCCGGAAAACCGAATCATGGGCAAGAGTAACCTTTCACCGTGCCAGATTGAAACTTATAGAAAGGATGAAAGATAATGAAATATAACTGTGATATGATATCCGATCTTATCCCGCTGTATATTGATAATGTATGCAGTCAGTCCAGCCGGCAGGCTATAGAAGAACACCTCAGCGAGTGCGCCTCATGCCGGGAGCTTTGCGAAAGCATGAGAGGAAGCAACACGATCCTCGACCAGAATATATCCAGGGAGCGTGACGAAGTCCTTGTGAAGCAGGCAAAATTCTTCAAAAGACGCAGCGCCATAGCCGGCAGCATTATCGGAGCTGTATTCGCACTTCCGATACTCATATGTCTTATAGTAAATTTAGCCACAGGAGCCGGACTTACCTGGTTCTTCATAGTTCTTGCGGCTATGTTCATTCCCGCCTCGCTTATAATAGTCCCGCTTATGGCCTACGAGGATAAATTCTTCTGGACCATAGTTTCATTCACTGCAAGCCTCCTGCTCCTTCTGGGAGTCTGCTGCATCTATTCCGGCGGAAGCTGGTTCCTGACCGCAGCCACGTCAGTACTTTTCGGACTGACACTGCCTTTTATGCCATTTATAGTAACGGCCAGACCTGTGGCAAAACGTATCGGCAATAACAAGGGGCTTCTCCTTGTGGCATCATACACCGTGACCTACCTTCTTATGATGATCTGTATAGGCCTGAAAAACGGCTCTGAAGATTTCTTCCGCATTGCCGCAGCCTACTCCATCTCACCTATGATATTTATGTGGGGACTGTTTGCACTTATCCGTCTTCCGAAATGGAACGGCCTTCTGAAAGCTGCTTCATGCATACTCTTCTCAGCTGTAGTATTCTTCTTCTCAGATACGATAGTCCTTCTCACATATGCCGGCAGAACATATATCCCTGAGCTTACCTTCTCTACGGCTACACCTGAAAAAGCAAACGGCGCACTGTGCTGGTCAGTACTTGCTGCCGGAGTTGTATTGTCATTCTTATTTGCAATAGCAGGCATTATCAGATCCATAAAAAACAATAAAAAGGAGATATCAAAATGAAAAGATCAGCTAAACTTTTTATAATACTCGCTTCCGCTGTAATAGCCTTCTGCTTTGCAGGCTGCGTGATGTTAAACGATACATACAAGAACGGAGATGAATATTCCGCCGGGAACACAGAATTTGACGGCAGCAGGATCAAGTCACTTGATATAAGCTGGCGCTCCGGAAGCATTACTGTTTCAAGACATGATAAGGATACCGTCACCGTAACAGAAAGCTGCGGAAGCGATCTTAAGAAAGAGCAGGAGGTCCATACCTGGCTGGACGGAAATGTGCTCCGTATACAGTTCTGCAAGTCCGGAGAGCCCTTCTTCTTCAAGATGTCTGAAAAGAAGCTTGAAATAAAGATACCCAGAGATATGGAGCTGGATGAGCTCAGCTGCAGCAGTGCATCAGGAGATATGTTTTTCGAGGATATTGCCGCTGATACTATAAACTGTGCATCTGCCTCCGGCGATATAACCATCGAACAAAAGGGTGAATCCTCATCCATTAAGGCTGCGGCTTCATCTGGCGATATTGACATAACATCGGATAAAACTGACAAAATAGAGGCAAACAGCTCAAGCGGAGAGATCGTGCTTC
This sequence comes from Ruminococcus flavefaciens, assembly GCA_002371825.1. Taxonomy (GTDB): domain Bacteria; phylum Bacillota; class Clostridia; order Oscillospirales; family Ruminococcaceae; genus Ruminococcus; species Ruminococcus flavefaciens_L. Next base: position 120,600 of record DFHF01000053.1, read on the forward strand.
GCCTTAACAGTATGCCTGCCGAAACTGAGGCCGCATCAGCCTCCGGTGATGTTAAGTTATTTGTTCCCGAAAATGCAGACTTTACTGCAAAAGTAGCTGCTGCATCAGGAGACTTTGATTCAGATATGCCCCTTGTTAAGGAAGACGGCAGATACATCAGCGGAGACGGCTCAAACAAGATAAATATCAGCACTGCCTCAGGTGATATATCCATCGAGAACTGAATACCGCAATTACAGTATCCGCTTTGACCTTCTTCATCATACCCAAAATACTGTAAGATAAAAAAGGCGATGTTTACAATTGTAAGCATCGCCTTTTCATGTAAAGCAGTTATCTGCTGTCCCATTACAAAATTACAAAATTACAAACCCTATCCTTCTTGTGCAGATAAGAAGGATAACTTTTTTTTCAATAAGCATCTGTCTCAGAAGTGTAAGATCAAATGCGTCAAGACGGTCATCCTGACAAAGATCAGCTTTTCTCCAGTCCGCCGGGGCAGCTGTTCTTCCCAGCAGGAAGTTCTGGAGATATACTGCATCAGCAATATTCAGCTCACCGTCACCGTTTATATCGCCGTAAACATCGCTGACAATGATCTCTGCGCCCATAACAGGTTCATCCATAGTACCGCCGTCCACTTCAAACTCGGACTTTAATTTTGATGTGTCCGTTTCAAGTATATAGTCTCCGGCAGGAATATATGAAAGTGAAGCATTGGTATCAAAATCCGGGAACTTATTGTTATTCGGTACAGCCTGTGTTCTTGATGTTACTACTGTACCCGTTGTCTGATGCTCGCAGTTCACGAATGAATCATTGAAGCTCTTTATTGTACCGCCGGATTTTATTACAGTGCAGTCATCACAGTTTTCAAAGAGATTGTACTCCGAGAAGAAATACGAATTTGCTCTGGAATCCTGACCCACATCTGTCTGATGCTCATAGATATTGTTATAGAGGTGTATATTGGCCTGTCTTGCCATCGGACCTCTTGCGGCACAGTCCTTCCAGTAGTTGTTATGGAAGCTTATATTGTACTGAAGATTACTGTCATTTGCTCCCACAAGATTGGTCTTGTGATAGCCTTCATAGTAGTTATAGCTGTTTGTAAAATACTGGCCTCTCTTGAAATCGCAGGCACCGTCTCCCTGTTTCTTGTCGGACTCTGCCGGCTTTTCTATATTCGGAACATAGAATTCATTGTTATGTATCCAGCATCTCTCAACAGAAGCTGTGACCACACCGTTTACCTGTACTCCCTCCATGCCGATAGCATCCTCAGGAACATTTCTGAAAGCTATATTCCTTACCTCAAAGCTCTTGCCGAACTCAGGAGCCGCTTCTTCACAGATGAAATGAAGTCCCCAGCCATTGATACAAGCATCTGTGCCAATGCCCTCTATTGTGATATCCTTTCCGGATCTCATTCTTGCCATAAAGCCGTTGTCGCCCTTTAGTCCTCCGAAATCAGTGGTATTATAGGCAGTCAGGCCATAAGGTGCAGTAACGTTTCCGACAATACGGATTACAAGCGGTGTACCGTCCTCGGCAAGCTTTCTGATTATCCCGCTGTTGGTGTTTACAACTGTGCTGCCGTTTGAAGTCTTTCCGCCGCCGGCATCCTGTCCTGCTGAATTGAGGATATTTCCTATACCCGATACAGTTGTACCGTCCTTTGAGGTCACTGAAACAGTGTCCTTATTTTCGTCTGTGACATAGAGGACGATCGCATTCGGCTTCAGCTCACCGCTGTCAGTATAAGCTCCAACTCCTTCAGAATAGTTAAAATGAGCGTAGCCTGAACGGTCCTGAGCAGCTACACTTATATTGCTCTTTGTGAAACTGCCCTTGGATGTACTGATAGTCACTGAATAACTTCCAGCCTTTAAGCCCGGGATATCAACTCTTATACCCTGACCTGTATCTCTTACAAGGTATAAAAGATCGTCTGCTGATAGACTTCCCGTTGAAGGGCCGCTGTAGGAAATACCGGTCACATCTGAGCTGCTCAACCCCGACACGACCATGTAAAGCATTTCATTCCAGCCGCCTGCGCTCTCGACCTTTACACTGTCAGTCTCTCCGCTGTCACTCTGTGCCGCAGATGCAGTAATTGCAGAGCCTGCTCCGTCATTAAGCAAGCCTCCACGGTCTCCTGCCGTCATTGCAGCAATAAAAACTGCCGCAACAAGTGCTGCTTTTCTTTTTTTGGTGATATGATCTTTCATATTTTTTCCCCTTTTCTGATCCGCATCTTCACCGTTTTTTATTTTACAGCACATATCCTCCGTATACAATGACAGATAATACTTGATAACTGATATATTATGCTCGAAACATAGATATCCAAGCATAATATCCCTCCTCGACCCGCCTGTGATTTCCGGAGAGCTCCGGTTAAAAAAAGAGCCCACAAAAATTAAGAGCGCTCATTTATTCATGAGCGCCCTATCCGGATTTTTTTTAATCTCTCTGGAAAAGATCTCTTGTATAGACTTTTTCTGATACGTCATCAAGTACGGAATCATAACGGTTTGCAACGATACATCCGCACATTTTCTTGAATTTCTTAAGGTCATTCACTACTCGTGAGCCAAAGAATGTGCTTCCGTTTTCAAGGGTAGGCTCGTAGATGACTATTGTTGCACCCTTAGCCTTTATGCGCTTCATAACTCCCTGAATAGATGACTGACGGAAATTATCGCTGTTTGACTTCATAGTCAGACGGTATACACCCACTACTACCTGCTTCTCCATGTCACTGTCAAACTGATTATTATCCGCATAATTATAGTAGCCTGCCATTTCAAGCACACGGTCAGCGATAAAGTCCTTTCTGGTGCGGTTTGATTCAACTATAGCAGTCATCATATTCTGTGGAACGTTCTGATAGTTTGCAAGAAGCTGCTTGGTGTCCTTAGGGAGACAGTATCCGCCGTAGCCGAATGACGGGTTGTTGTAGTAGTCACCTACACGAGGGTCAAGACAAACTCCCTTGATGATATTGGCAGTGTTGAGGTCCTTTACCTCAGCGTATGTGTCAAGCTCATTGAAATAGCTTACACGGAGTGCAAGATAGGTGTTCACAAAGAGCTTTGTAGCCTCAGCCTCAGTTGTTGCCATAAACAGTACTGGGATATCAGTCCTTACTGCACCCTGCTGAAGAAGTGCAGCGAATGTCTTTGCGGCCTCTGTATTCTTCTCATCAGAACCTACTATTATACGGCTTGGATAGAGATTATCATAGAGAGCCTTTGACTCACGGAGAAACTCCGGACTGAAGATAATATTATCCATGCCCATTTTCTCACGGACCTGTACTGTGTAGCCCACAGGGATAGTGGACTTTATGACTACAACAGGCTTCTTTTTGCAGTCCGCAGTTACCTTTTTGATAAGGGCAAGAACTGACTCAACGGCTGAACAATCGAAGAAATTTGTCTTCGGGTCATAATTAGTAGGAGCTGCAACGATAATAAAATCTGCGTCCTTGTATGCAGACTCGCCGTCAGTAGTTGCTGTAAGGGAAAGCCCCCTCTCCTCATGCTCGGCAAGGTATTTCTCAATGTAGTCATCCTGGATAGGACTTGTCCAGTTGTTTATCTTCTCAACCTTTTCAGGAACTATATCCACAGCGGTAACATCATTGTGCTGCGAGAGAAGAACTGCCAGTGAAAGTCCCACATAGCCTGTACCGGCTACTGCTATCTTCATGCGCCCGACCGCTGAAGTCTCAGCAGCATCGTCCTCAAAAAGAGGATCGCAGTCGAATCCGAGAACTTCTGAAAGCGCCAGAAGCTGGTCTACAGAAGGGGTATAGTCCTTATTTTCAAGGCGGGTGAACATTGTACGGTTGATGCCTGTCCGCTCAGCAAGAACGGTCTGTGACATTCCCAATGCCTTTCTCTTGCTTATAACAGTTTCAGCCAGTTTTTCCAGGGAAAGATGCTTCATAACGATACCTCCTGATATATTATCCTTGTCATTGATAATGACATTTATTCCAATAGATATAATACATATATTATATCAGCAGTCTTTTATAATGTCAATAGATTTTCTGCAATTAATTTCATTGACCTCTGAAATTTTATACAAGTCAGGGCCATAATGTCATTATCAGCGACATAATATTCTGATTTATGTAGACTGTCTGCTGTAAGTTGCATTTTTTATGGGGTAAGTTGCATTGACAGCAGAGTTGCGTTTGTGTTATCATATACATGATACAAACAGCAGGCCTGCTAAGGGGAGCCACCTCCGGCGGAACACCGGTTACATTTACGAGGCTGTAATTTCAGGCCCGGTAACCATATTTCCCGTTAAAGAAAGCAGCCTAATTGCAGCACCCGCTGTATATAAAAGCAAATATCCATTGAAAGAGCTGATCCCTTATGCAAGATAAAAAAATCAGGATTACATGGTACGGCACAGCTTCTGTGCGGATAACAGCCGGCAGCAGCCAGCTGCTGATAGACCCGTTTTTCCCTTTTCCTGACAGCAGGGTCAAAGTTCCGGCAGACGCTTACTGCAATTGCAGACATATACTCGTTTCCCACGGACATTTTGACCATATCGGCAGTCTATGTGACATAGTGACCTCAGGTACTGCTGTTTACTGTACAAATGCCCCCTATAAAACTCTTTGCAAAAAAGGCATCAGAAAAGATGAGCTTCGTCTTATCAGACCGGGCTCGGTTTTCTCTGTTGGGGATATAAAGATAACTGCTTACAAGGGCAGTCATATAAGACTTAACGCCTGGGACTGTCTGAAAGCACTGTTCAGCAGACGTGTCATACAGAATCGTAAGGGCCTTATAGATAAGGTGCGGAAATTTTCATCCTGTCTCGAAAAGAAGGAGACTCTCTGCTATCTTGTTGAGGTGTACGGCAAGCGGATATTTATACTCGGAAGCCTTGCTCTGTCAGATGATACCGATTATCCCGCCGGTGCTGACCTGGCATTTTTCCCTTATCAGGGAGCAAAGGATATTTGCAGGACAGCTTCGGATATCTACAGCAGACTCAGACCCAAAGCAGTTCTGCTGACACATTTCGATGATACCTTCCCGCCGTTCAGCTCGGAGATAGATACATCAGAATTTGAAGAACACTTAAAAAAATGTGCAGCTGTCTATAAGCTCAGCCACGGCAGCTCACTGGAAATATAGCACAGCATTACCAACAAATTTACTTTATGATATTGATGTGCCGATCAAATCCTGAAGAATAGATGCACAGGATTTTTGTTGTGAGGCAAGGCAAGGATCCTAAGGCAGTATTGCGGAAAAAAACAAGCAGATAACCTCAAGAGACAGCTGGTACATCAATATAAGCGGAGGACGATCATGAGAATTATAATCGAATCCCCTCAGCCTGATGACGAGGATGTGGTCATAGTCAGGTGTGCTTCACCGGATCAGCGGCTGATATCCATGCTTCTTTCATTCCAGACCGCTCAGACTGAACTCACAGGCTATATGGATGACAAGATAGTGCGGCTGAATTACCAGGATGTGTACTATTTTGAAGCCAATGAGAACCGTGTTTTTGCATATTATCACTCAGATGTTTACGAGGTAAAATACAAGCTGTATGAGCTGGAGGAGCTCTTCGGCCCCCTTGATTTTATCAGGTGCTCAAAGTCGATGATAGTGAATATGGAGAAGATCGAATATATCTCTCCCCTGTTCAGCGGCAAGCTGGAGGCTCATCTGAAAAACGGCGAAAAGGTTCTGATCTCAAGGCAATATGTTCATAGTCTGAAGGTCAAGCTCGGTATCGAGGAGGTAGATTGATGTTAAAGGAATTTTTTATCTCATTATTGCATTATTTTGTGGACATAACCACCGCTGTCCTGATAGCAGCAGCAAGCTATCTCACCATCTCCGGACAGCAGATGGACAGCATAATACTCTGGGAAATACTCCTCAGCGGCTTTATCACTGCACTGCCCTCTGCTGTGCTGATATGCCTGGATACGAAAAGTGTAAGGCTTTCGCTGATACTCTGGATCGTCCATTTTATACTGATATTCTGCACTACGCTTATTCTTCTGGATGTATTCGGATGGTGCAGCATCACACCGGAATCAGCTCTGCTGACCTTCCTTGCAGTCGTATTTATTTACTTATTCACCTGCCTGGTACACTATCTGGTGGACAGGAAACACACCTCCCTTATGAATCAGCAGCTCAAAAAGCGCTATTCCAATGAGGAAGATCACAGGTAGATCATATATATGAAATACAGGAATGATAGTTGATCTGTCATTCCTGTTTTTGCTTTTTATAGGGTATATGCCTGTGCATAGCCTCGAATACGGTCTCAGCAGAAGCTTCTGCAACTTACCTGTGAAAAAATGCAACTTACCGCAAGATAATTACAACTTACCTGATTTCTGTTGACCTCCGGCACTATGTCGAATATAATATGCTTGTAAACAGCCGATCCGCAGGAGTGCACACTGCAAACGGCTTTATCGAAAAAATTATAAGGAGAACCATTATGAATAACAAGATCAAACGCAGCATTGCTGTAACACTTACTGCCGCAGCTATCTGCAATCCACTCAGCATTTCAAATTCTTTTTCAGTCCCCTTTGCTAATACCACAACAGCTTCAGCAGCTGACGCCGGACAGGAGATCAAATCAGGAACATGGTCAAGATATGACGGTACCTACTACGATCAGTACGAGGATGTTATGTTCAACTTAAAAATGACCGAAAAGGGTATCGTTATCACCGGATGTCTCACAAGGAAGGCTAATACAACTATCAGAATACCTAAGCAGCTTTACGGAAGAGATGTTGTTGCTGTAGGTGACCACGCTTTTGAAGGCCAGAAAAACATCACCTCTGTAATGTTCTACGGAATCAATGAGCCGATCTATACAACTCTCTATCATCAGGGCGGAAGCTCCTTCGGTCCCACATATTTCAAGGGCGCCAGCGCCATATCTGAAATAGGAGAAAGCGCATTTGAAGGCTGTTCAAATCTTAAAAGTGTGACCGTAGGAAACAAGGAGCTTACAGTTGGCGATTATGCATTCTACGAATGTAATAATCTCGGCTATATCCAATTCACAAATGCCTCCGGAGCTAATATCGCCCCCGTATACGGCAATATCGGTGATAGTGCATTTTTCAAGACAAATTTAAAATCCTTCGGCGATCATAGCTGGACAGTCAGATGCAAAAATATCGGCGACTTTGCTTTCGACCGCTGCGATAATCTTGAGCAGGTCAATATCATCGCAGAAAATATCGGCAGATACAGCTTTGGCAGCGACAAGAAGATGAAATCAGCAATTATTGATTCACCGGAAGTGGGCGAGTATTCGTTCTATAAATGTTCAGCTCTTGATGATGTAAAGCTTTTAAATACCAAGCGTATAGGTAACCACGCATTTGACAGCTGCGTTGAATTAAAGACGATCTCCATTCCCAATTCTATAGAAAGTATCGGCGAATTTGCATTCTGCTACGATTCAAAGCTCTGCACACCTGCCCTGTTTGTAAAGGCACCGGGTCAGAGACTTTGTATCGGAAGATTTGCTTATTATGGCACAGCTGTAGAATATGCTGCATTCAGCGGAAATATCGCCATCAACGACTACGCTTTCAGAAACAGCAAATTAAAGAAGGCTGTTGTTGAGGGAAATGTTAGCATAAATTCCTATGCTCTCGGCTTTGACGGCAATACCAGAAATCCCGGATTCACTATTTACGGAAACGCTAATTCAAACTCATATGCTTCAAGCTACGGTATCCCCTATGTCAAAGTTGATAAGAACAAGGCTGTCAACAATCTCATGAATGAGGTAAAGCCGTATTTCATGGGAATAGATGCCGGAAAATTCGGCAACGACAACGGATGCTGCGCCGGTGTTGCCCTGGCACAGATGCTCACCTACACAAACAGACTGAGCTTTGCTGAATTATTCCCCGTCAAATACAACGGCAAGCAGATAACCAGATTCCTTGATGTTCCCAATGACGCTTATACAGCCAACAGACCGGAATTCAAGAAATTCACCACCGATGTCTATAATTACTGGAAGGATCAGAATTATTACCTGTTCTACAACAAGCACACCGGTTATGAGATCAATTTCACTCCCGACACTATCGAGGGTTATTCAAAGCTCACTGAATACGGTATAGTCCTGCCCGGAGTTGTCCGTGTTAAAAACCATAACCATTCAGTAGCCTCTTTCGGAATTGAAAAGCTTAAGACTACTATAAAAATTACTGATGACATTTCCCATACCGAAAAGACCTATGAGTACAGGATACTTGTAAGCGAGAACGGCTACAGATTCAAAGAGCAGAACGGCAGATTAGTTGCTAAGGGCAGTGACCATTTCACTTGGTGGCCCGGCTGCAGAGAGGAAGAAGGCTGGACAGATATCGATAATACCTACATTTATGTAACTGCTTCCGGAGACTGCTATCAGCAGAGATGGGACAAGGGACAGAATGTAAAATCCAATGCCAAGCTCTCTACACTTGCTGACTTCGATTTCCTGCTCGCTTCTAACATAGGCAGCGGAAAATAATTCTCAGTCTCTCCTATTTTAACTATCCCCCTGATCTCCCCTGTGAGTGGAATAAAGCTCATGGGGGAGATCACTTTATTCATGCTGGATCATATGTGATCTCATGACCACTTGAAAACCTGACTGATAAATGCTATAATATAAAAAAAGTTATGAGGTGAACCAATGGCAGGAATATTGATAGTAGATGATGACGCAAGTATAAATGATATGATCTCAGAAGCTCTTGCTGATGAAGGATATACGGTACATAAAGCCTATTCGGGAACAGAGGCTCTCATGCTGCTGGAGCAGATCAGCCCTGACCTGATACTCCTTGACCTCATGCTTCCCGGACTTGCCGGGGAGGAGCTCCTTCCCAGGCTGAAGGACATCCCTGTTATCGTTGTGAGCGCAAAGGCTGATATAAATGATAAGGTCGGGCTTTTACTCGGCGGGGCAGCAGACTACATCACAAAGCCCTTCAATATTCAGGAGCTTCTTGCAAGAGTTTCTGTTCAGCTAAGGAAGAATACACCTGCGCCTGATAAAAAGCTCCTTTCATATCAGGAGATCACTCTTTCCTTAGATACCCATACAGTCAGTGTCAGCGGCCATGAGATCAGGCTTACAAGAACAGAATTCGCTATTCTTAAGCTTCTCATGATGAATCCCGGTCAGGTGGTGGCAAAGCTGACTATACTTGATAAAATAAGCATGGATACTCCGGATTGTACTGAGGACTCTCTGAAAATACATATCCATAATCTGCGAAAGAAACTGAAGGCTGCCGCAGGAAAAGAATATATTTCTGCGGTCTGGGGAATTGGTTTTATGCTATCGTAATTGGTACTTATTATCCGCATGATGACTGCGGGATATTACCTTAACTCTATCTTAACTTTTCCCTTAACCGGTTTCTTAACAATTATCTGATATACTGTTTTCAGAAACAAAAAGGAGGTCTTGCTATGGACTATGTTCTGAAAACTAATAACATCTGCAAGCAATACAGAAACTACAAAGCTCTGAACGGACTTACCATGAATGTCCCTAAAGGCTCTATCTACGGTTTTGTCGGCAGGAACGGCGCCGGAAAAACTACTCTTATCCGTATGATCTGCGGGATACAGTTCCCCACATCAGGCGGTTTTGAACTCTATGGCGTAAATAATTCTGATAATAAGATATCAGAGATCAGAAGAAGGATAGGTGCTGTAGTTGAAACACCGTCAGTGATCACATACCTTACTGCAAGAGAAAATCTTGAGATCCAGTATGATATAATGGGACTGCCGGACTACAGTGATATAGATCAGCTCCTTGAACTCGTTGGTCTGAAAAATACAGGCTCCAAGCTTGTCAAAAACTTCTCACTGGGTATGCGTCAGCGTCTTGGGATTGCAGTTTCGCTCTGCGGAAGCCCTGATTTCCTCGTACTTGACGAACCTATAAACGGCCTTGATCCTCAGGGTATAATCGAAATGCGTGAGCTTATACTCAAGCTCAACCGTGAGAAAAATATAACCATACTTATATCCAGCCATATCCTTGATGAGCTCTCAAAAATAGCCACTCATTATGGCTTTATCAACAATGGACAGATAGTCCGTGAGATGAGTGCGGAGGAGCTGCAAAATGAATGCCGCAAGTGTATAAGGATAAAGGTCACTGATACCTCAGTGCTCACAAGAGTACTGGACGAAATGGGCATGGATTACAAAGTTATCGATAAGGAGAATGCTGATATCTATGGTTCTCCTGATATTACTGATCTTGCTCTGAGTCTTTGGGAGGAAAAATGCAGGATAATCACTGTTTCTGAACACGATGAGGATCTCGAAGGCTTCTTCATCTCACTTGTAGGAGGTGGAAGCAATGAATAAACTGCTTAAAGTAAATATGAAGCTTATGATGCGAAGACTCGATGTCAGAGTATGTGCCGCACTTGGAATAATACTTGCCATATTTGAAGCCGCTGTGAGCAAACATACGGATACTCTTGATTGGTACGGAATGTTTGAGATGCTTATCATGTTCGCATTTACACTTTCAGCTGTGGGAGGCCTGTTCATCAGCCGTGACTACTCTCTGAACACTATCAGGAACAAACTTACTGTAGGACATAAGCGTACATCTGTATATCTTGCAAATCAGATCGCAGAATCCATATTTTTCTGTATTCCGGTGATGATCTATTTTATAACTTCTGTGATAGCTGATCTTATTCTGATAGGCGCAAAAGGTGCAAAGCCTTCTGATATCATAATGAATATTGCAGTAGCTTTATTCGCAATGATCGCCCTGTCTGCTCTCACTACTTTTATTTCCATGACAGTTAAAAACAGCGCAGGAGGAGTGCTTCCGCTGATCACCTTTTATCCTATGCTGATGCTGGCTGCAATGGCTCAGGAATTAGAGCTTAAAGAATCGACCTTAAATCTTATCAATTCTATACCAATACCTCAGCTTACCATATTGTTTGAACCAGATAAAGACGCTGCTATGCATATACTGAGTTCAATTGCAATTACCGTCGTTTTCACTTTTGCGGGTACCGCTCTATTCCGCAGGTCAGACCTTAAATAATTCAAAAGGAGGAAAAAATGATCTACTGTCTGTTATGCGCCGCAGTTATTATAATACTGCTCTGCGTCAAGATAATACTGCTGAAAAAGTCAGCACGGGAAATATCCTCGCAGTTTGCTGACAGACTGGAAAACGACACAAATAATCTCATATATATTTCCACAGGTGACAAGGATATGTGTCAGCTTGCAGCAAATATCAACGATAAGCTGAAAGAGGTACGTCAAAAACAGCTCCAATACGAATACGGAAATACAGAGCTGAAAAACGCTATCACCAATATCTCCCATGACATCCGCACCCCGCTGACAGCTATCTACGGCTATCTCGACATGATCCAGAAAACCGATGACCCGGATAAGCAGGCCCGCTATATCTCCATAATGAAGGACCGCTCAGAGCTGATGAAACAGCTGACAGAGGAATTGTTCCGGTACTCCATGATAATCTCCGATGAAAGTGAAATGGAAACTGAGGAGGTATTCGTCAATCAGGCTCTTGCCGAAAGCATAAGCAGCTTTTATCCTGCTCTTTCAGAAAAAGGCATAGTGCCGCAGATAAAAATTACCGACAAGCATATCATCAGGAATGTCAACAAGGCCGCACTGCTGAGAGTTTTCTCCAATCTTCTGAACAACGCTGTCAAGTACAGTGACGGCGATCTGGAGATCACTCTTTCAGACAGCGGTGAGATCACTTTTGCAAACACTTCAAAGGAACTTTCCAAAGTTGAAGTGGGGCAGCTCTTTGACAGATTCTTTACCGTTGAAGCCGCACATCACTCCACAGGTCTTGGACTTTCCATTGCCCGTGCCCTGATCGAACGTATGGGCGGAACAATTACTGCGGATTACGGCTCAGAAAGGCTTACTATAAAGATATTGCTTGCCGAAAAATAAAAAAGGCGCTCTGAAAAATCAGAGCGCTGTTTTTATGCTGTTATAAGCTTATCTCTTTCAGATATCTTGCAAGTGCATCCTGCCATGTTGGTAGCGGTGCGAAGCCGTTCTCGACCAGCTTTGACTTGTCCAGTCTGCTGTTGAAGGGCCTTGCTGCCTTGGAAAGTCCATATTCTGCTGTGGTAACGGGAGTTACCTTTGTGGACATTCCTGCCTGACGGTATATCTCAACAGTAAAATCATACCATGAGATATATCCACCCTCGTTTGTGGCATGATAGTAGCCGTATTTCTCGGTCTCAGCCATATCAACAAGAAGTCTCGAAAGGTCGAGAGTATATGTGGGAGTTCCTATCTGGTCGGAAACTACCCTTACCTCGTCGTGAGTCTTGCCCACGTTTATCATTGTCTTGATGAAGTTCTTGCCGTTTACACCGAACACCCATGCGATACGCACGATGAAGTATTTATCAAGAGTATTTGCAACTGCAAGCTCGCCGTCCAGCTTGGACTGTCCGTATACGTTCTGTGGAGCGTAGTCCTTGCAGTCGGGCTGCCAGGGCTCTGTGCCCTGTCCGTTGAAAACGTAATCGGTGGAAATGTATATCATCTTGCAGCCCAGCTTCTTGCAGACATTGGCGATATTCTGAGTACCGTCAACATTGATAGCCTTTACCCTGGGCTTGTTCTTCTCGTCCTCGGCAGCGTCAACTGCTGTCCACGCTGCACAGTGGATAACAACATCGGGCTTAGCCTCGCTGATAGCCTTCTCGACTGCCTCAGCGTCTGTGATATCCAGCTTGATATACTCACAATCAACATTCGTTTCATCAAGAATATCACTTCCGACAGCGGTATATCTGCGTTTTTTCAGTTCGTTCACAACATCATAGCCAAGCTGTCCGCCTACACCTGTTACGAAAGCTCTCATTACACTGTACCTCTGTTTCCGTACATTTTTTCGTAGTAGTTCTGATACTCGCCTGAGATGATGGTCTCCCACCACTCACGGTTCTCCAGATACCACTTGATAGTCTTCTTGATGCCGTCCTCAAACTTTGTCTCGGGCAGCCAGCCAAGCTCGTTGTGGATCTTTGTGGGATCGATAGCGTAGCGCATATCGTGACCCTTTCTGTCCTCAACATGAGTGATAAGGCTCTCAGGCTTGCCCAGCTCCTTGCATATGAGCTTTACGATGTCGATGTTCTTCATCTCGTTGTGGCCGCCTACATTGTAGACCTCGCCAACCTTGCCCTTATGGATGATAAGGTCGATTGCACGGCAGTGATCCTCAACATAGAGCCAGTCACGGACGTTGAGTCCTTCGCCGTATACGGGGAGAGGCTTGTCTGCCAGTGCGTTTGCGATCATAAGGGGTATCAGCTTCTCGGGGAAGTGATAGGGGCCGTAGTTGTTGGAGCATCTTGATATTGTCACAGGCAGTCCGTAGGTTCTGTGGTAAGCCATTACCAGAAGGTCAGCGCCTGCCTTTGATGAGCTGTAAGGGCTGCTTGTGTGGATAGGAGTTTCCTCTGTGAAGAAGAGGTCGGGACGGTCAAGAGGAAGGTCGCCGTAAACCTCATCTGTTGATACCTGATGATATCTCTGTATGCCGTACTTGCGGCAGGCATCCATGAGCACCTGTGTGCCGAGGATGTTTGTCTGGAGGAATATCTCGGGGTTCTCGATAGAGCGGTCAACGTGCGACTCAGCCGCAAAGTTTACAACGATGTCGGGCTTCTCCTCCTCGAAAAGCTTGTATATAGCCTCTCTGTCGCAGATATCTATCTTCACGAAGCGGAAGTTGGGGTTCTTCATTACAGGCTCAAGGGTTGAGAGATTGCCTGCGTAGGTCAGCTTATCAAGACATACTATGCGGTAGTCGGGATAAGTATTGAGCATATGGAATACGAAATTTGAACCGATAAATCCGGCACCGCCGGTTACGAAAATATTCATTTTGTTCCTCCTCAGAACTCTGTTTTTGAATCTGCAAGTGAAGGGTGTACCTTGTCTTTTTCGCTTAGAATTATCTCTCCCACCTCAGGCCATTCAATGCCGATAGCAGGGTCATTCCACATGATACCGCCCTCATCCTCAGGGTGATAAAGGTCATCACACTTGTAAGCAAATTCTGCATAGTCACTCATAACAACGAAACCATGAGCAAATCCACGGGGTATCATGAACTGACGCTTGTTCTCCTCTGAGAGCACTGCGCCTACCCACTGACCGTATGTGGGACTGCCCTTGCGGAGGTCAACTGCAACATCAAAAACCTCTCCTTTAAGCACACGCACCAGCTTTGCCTGTGGATGTGTTTTCTGGAAATGAAGTCCACGGAGAACGCCTTTGCGTGAGCTGGACTGATTGTCCTGAACGAAGTTGTAGTCAAGCCCGGCAGCCTTGAAATCGGACTCCTTGTAGGTCTCCATGAAGTAACCACGATTGTCACCGTAGGTCTTGACGTCGATTATGTAAACACCTTTTATCTTGGTCTCGTTAAATGTAAAATTGCTCATTTTACGCACTCCTTAGTATTTTATCCTGCCCTCGGCCACCTTTTTCAGATGTGCGCCGTAGGGAGACTTTCCGTATTTTTCAGCAGACCTCATAAGTCCGTCACGGTCTATCCAGCCGTTGATGAAGGCTATCTCCTCAGGGGCGGATATCTCTATGCCCTGACGATTCTGCACCATGCGGACGAACTCTGTAGCATCCACAAGGCTGTCCATTGTTCCTGTGTCGAGCCATGCGAATCCACGTCCCAGAAGCTGAACATCGAGGATACCGTCCTGCAAATACATCTCGTTGAGAGTAGTTATCTCCAGCTCTCCACGGGCGGAGGGCTTGACCTGATTAGCCTTATCAGATACACCTGACGGGTAGAAATACAGGCCTGTGACCGCATAGCTGCTCTTTGGATATGCAGGCTTTTCCTCGATTGAAATTGCCTGCCCCTTGTCGTTGAATTCAACTACTCCGAAGCGCTCCGGGTCTGAGACATAGTAGCCGAATACGGTGGCACGGCTGTTTGCCTCCGCATTTTCCTTTGCGGTGCGGAGTATCTTTCCGAAGCCGTTTCCGTAGAATATATTGTCCCCCAGCACCATTGCACAGGCATCGTCTCCGATGAACTCCCTGCCAAGAATAAAGGCCTGAGCCAGTCCGTCCGGAGAGGGCTGCACCTTATAGCTGAGATTTATTCCGAACTCCTCCCCGCTGCCAAGAAGTCTCTCGAAATTAGGAAGGTCTGACGGGGTAGATATTATAAGTATATCCTTTATCCCTGCCAGCATAAGTGTTGACAGCGGATAATATACCATTGGTTTATCATATACGGGAAGCAGCTGCTTTGATGTTACCATTGTTAAAGGGTAAAGTCTTGTGCCGGAGCCTCCGGCGAGAATTATACCTTTCATGCTGTTTTCTCCTTTTCTCTGCGGCCGCCGGCAACTTCTGACAGCCATGCCTATCTAACATTGTAATCCGGCAGCGAAGTTTTGTCAAGTGGCCTATGCAAAGCTTGTGTATATCAATGTCTATCTTTTCTATTTTACCACGAATAGACGATATTGTCAAAGATTATCCATTTTGTATTTGTATATAACAATTATTTCCCCGCATCAGCTGTACGGACTTTTGCAGGAGCAGCTCCGGTACTGAGTACACACCAAAAAAGCTCAGTAGTATCTCAAATGATATTGCACGGATAGGATTCTGAGCAATAAGTTTATATATATTTATTACTTAATTGATTATATCGCTTTATTCCATATATTTAAAATGCACAAAAAAGTCCTGTTATTTTCTACAGCCGCAATATGTTGCCTTAGTGCAACAAAATGCTGAAACCGTTTTTTTCACGTTATAATTAGCATTAGAGATGTCGACAGCTCGCTAAAATCATAAAAAGGATATTAAATAAAATGAAAAATAGTTTTAAGAAATTTGCAGCAGCTATCGCCGCATCAGCTCTCTGCACAGCCTCAGCTATGTCCACCGCAGCGAACGTTAGCGCTGTTGAGAGCAAGAAACACACAACATACAGAACCTATTTCTATTATGACAAGAGCGCATCAACAAGCAGCAGATTCCATGAGCTGTCACTGGAGTATGTCTCATATAAGTCATGCCCAGTTGTAGGCCCCGGATCTCAGGGTGCTGCAAGGACCAGTGATCCTGACGCTATCTATAACCTCTCATGGTACAGAAACGGCAGCGGTTCTCAGTATGCCTCCGTTAAATACTTTGATATAACCTACAACAGAAATACTGCTCCTCAGAGCAGCGGTATGATCTGCAAGATCGTGTCCGAAGCTTATGATACAGCTCCCCACAGCCTTGAATGGGGTATCGGCAACGAGTGCAACATGAACAAAAATGCAAGAATAGAGTATAAGTACAAGATCATGGACAGATACGGCAATCTCATCACAAAGTCTCAGTACTCAGACTACTATTCAAAGACCGTTGCTGATATAGATGCTGATGTTTGCAACGATGACGATATCTGCATAAAGGCTCTTACTGTAATGATCGGCGATATCAACGATGATGATGTTGTTGATGATGCAGATCAGCGCTACCTCACAAGATATCTGAACGGCACCGAAGATATCCCCTATCACTGCAAGCAGCTGAACAATAAGTCTGCCTGCTTCTATGCAGCTGATATGAACGGCGACGGCTATGTAAACAGCACCGACCTCGATATCCTTAACAGATACCTTGCAGGTACACAGAGACTTGTTGACTGTCAGTATTCATAATAAGCAGTCAAAAAAACTAACCTTTCAGATCAAAAAATAAAACAAAGCCGCAGGACCAGAAATGTGCCTGCGGTTTTTTTACCGTTTATAGCCTTTTTCGCCCCATAATAAAGCAAATGAAGTAATTTTTACAAAGCATCTTAAAAATTTTTTTCGATTTCATGTCCGATTCATATTATCACGTCCGAGTAGTATTTATGTAACGCTTACAGCGATGCATCTCCGGTGCCGGGAACGGCTTCCGGAAAAAACAAATAAGGAGTTAATACAATGGATCAAAAAAGAAGGATATGCAATAAGGCTGCGGCCGGACTTCTTGCGCTGCTTCTGACAGCAGGTGCAGTGCCTGCCGGAAACAGCTATGAAAACAGCATGATTTCAGTAAGTGCAAGTGCCGAAGAATTACAGGAGGCAGCTGAAGCTGTATTGGCTGCAGTGAATTCCGGACTTGCCGTAAGCAGCAGAAATATCTGTCTTAACATCTCTGTTTCAGACATTAAACCAGACAAAAATACATCCGTAGCTATAGACGGAGAGGATGTAAAATACACTGTAAAAGACGGTGTCATCTCATTCAATTTCGAGTGTGTGCCCAAAAAGATCTCCGATACCCACCAGCTCACAGTAAAGAGCGGAAAGAAGGTTCTTCTGGAGAAGGAGATCTCCGCCGAGAAGCTTCTTAAGGATATCTGCGATAATGATGCTGATATGAAAAAAGCAGCAGAAAATATGCTCAGATACGGTTCTGCAGCTCAGGATTACTTTGACTACGGTACAGCAGCTCAGGCAGAAAAGACAGCTCCCGCTTCAGATATCGCTATGCCGGCTAAGGGATTCGATAATGCTTCATTCAACAAGAAGCTCTCCGCTGCAAAGGCTCCGGTAAGATATGACGGAATGAGTATCTGCTTTGATGAGGACCTGACACTGAAAATGATATTCAGTCCCGCAGCAGATTCCGATATAAGCAAGGCTGAGGAATTTATCCGCAGCAATATCTCCTTCAGAGACGGCAATTCCGAGGTATCACGCAACGGAAATAAGATCTGCGTTATAAAGCATGATATCGGTATAAGAGAGATCGAAAAGCAGTTCACTCTCACAGCCCTCGGTGAGGATACAAAGATAAGCGTTTCTCAGTTCATGGCTAATGTTATGGCCGAGAAGAGCACCGACGAGGAAACGGTTGAGCTTCAGGAGCTCTGCAAGGCGCTTTACAGCCTCTACGACTCAGTTAAGGGAATCCCCGAAAACTATACTGAACCCGTAAAGGAAGAGCAGACAATTACAACTACCACCTCTGCAATCGTTTCTTCCACAACGACCACTACAACAACAACTGCTTCCGACAGCGGCAGCAGCAATACTGCAACAACAACGACCTCCTCCGGAGCTGCTGACCCCATCGAGAGCAGCCTTATCGTTCCCACAAAGATCAAGGGAATGTACTCATACACACTTGATGATGCCATCAATTCAACTCCGCATATTTCTACTTGCGGAAACCTTGTAATGCTTTATCAGCCTGACTATATTGAAAACAGCGTTCTTCAGGTCTATGATATCAATACAGGAGAGCTGGTCTCAGAAAAGCTCCTTCCTCCCTATGATGATTTTGATTACAAGAACTACTCCATGATAGAAAACGGCATTATTGAAGAAAGCGCATCAAGTCTGATTAAGTATTATGATATTTCCTTAAATGAACAGAAGACCTTCGATCTAAATGATTATTCTGATAAGGGCGACGGAAATGTATTATTAGCTATTTCTGATTCAGGAAGATATATATTTTTCACATCATATACTTACGTTGAAGAATTCGGAGATCCCCCCCAGAGCTATTACTTTATTATTGATACCGAAAATGAAAGCTGTATTGAGATAATGTGTGATGATAATCTATACGGCGCTAAATATAATTCCGAAGACGAATGCTTTTATTGTAATGCCGGCAATGGCACCACAGTAAAAATAACACCTGACGGCACTGTAACAGAAAACAAAGCCCTTAGCAATGCTTTAATTGTCAAAGATAAAGCAATAACTCATTCCAGCAACGGAATGTACATCTCAAACCCTGATGGTTCTGATGCAAAATTTGTTTACTACGACAAAGAAGATGAAGCACCATACTACACTAATGGAAAGTATGCTGTTTCCTTTGGAAAAAACCTGAGATTATACGACCTCGATAACGATATGGTTTCCGATCCTTTCAAACCCGGCGGAGTCAGCGACATTATCTTTACAGATAATGACAGGATTCTCCTTAGCGGCATGGAGGGAAACAATAAGCCCTTCCTGAAAATGATAAAGCCGGAAGAGTTCAGTATCTCCAACAAGCTCAGAGTTGAAAAAGATATTGATATGACTGAGCCGGAAAAAATGCTGTTCAAGGATCCATATGGCTCAGATGAAGAGCTGGATCCGATACTTACCGAACTCTATGACAGATTCGGCATCAAGCTGTTCTTTGAACTTAACCGCCATATGAACAACAAATGGGATAATCAGGTATATGACTCCTATTACGGTGACAGAGTCCTCAAGGCACAGCAGATACTCGATTACTTCAATAACTGGCCGGATGATATCTGCCGTCAGGTAACAGACAACGGCTCAGACCTCTGGATAATTATCTGTGAAGAATTCCACCCGGCAATGAATGATCCCGAACTGATAGACCCTGCCGGACAGGCTCTTAGCTCTAACGGCAGACCCACAATAATACTTGAAGCATTTGATGAACTGGATGGTACCTTTGTACAGAATCTCTCACATGAGTTCATCCACACACTCAACAACAGAATGGATTTCCATGATACTGAAGCATGGGAGAGCCTTTCACCTGCTGACGGATATAAGAACTCCTTCGCTGATTACTATTCAGCAACACAGTATACTTCCGGCTTTGAGGAGGATCTTTCAAATGTCTACTTCATCGACAGCTACGGACGTGTAAATTCAGAAGAGGACAGAGCAAGAATAGGAGAATACCTCTGGTATTCATATGTAAACGGGGAGCTTGATTCCGCTTACGGAAGCGAACACGTCAGGGCAAAGGCAGAGCTTCTCATAAAGATGTACCGTGAAAAGTACAGCTGTCTTGCTGAAATAGAAGAAGGAGAGCTCTACCTTGAAAAGGCACTTTCTCTCCCGCTTGGTGAATATATCCCATATAAAACTGATGAAAACGGCGAATATGCTTTCGGATAATTTTTAATATAGCAATTGAATACCGATATAAACGAAGCCCTTACTGAGCTTCGGTCGGTATTCACATTGCAGGAGTAAAATGTAAAAAGGAGTTTAATTATGAATAAATATATCGCACCTGAGCTTGAGATAATCTGTTTTGAATCCGAGGACGTTATAACCACCTCTGATATCGAATACACAACAGCAGAAAACGAATCAAGCATACACTAAGTTATAAAATATCCCCGGATCATCAAGGTCCGGGGATTTTCATATATAAAAGCTCTCCCCGGACATTCAGCCCGGGGAGAACCTGTAAATAGGGAGTTTTCTTAACGTCCGGAAGTGCTGATCCGGCGCTGTCAGAAATGGGATATGCTTATTTCTTTAAAAGCTTGTTCTGTAATTCAAGTGCATCCATAGGAGTAATGCCGTCGCCGGTGTTGTAGAGGTCAGCATTGAACTTTCCCTTTGATGTAAGCTGATACTTGTCTCCGTTAGAGATAGACTGCATAATGAGAACTGCATCATTCATCTTCATTATCTTATCACCGTCTGCATCGCCTGAACGCTCTATATCAGTTTTCTCAATAAGCTCATAATACTTGTCAAATTTGTATTCTACATTCTCTGATGTGCTGTTTCCTTCCTCAGGAACACCGATATAGAGATAATAGCATTCTGCTATCATTGCATCATAAAGATCGCCGCTTACTCCGTCACCATTAAGATCGAAGTCTGTCTTGCACTTCTCAATGACCTCGTCAGAAAGTGTTCTTGCGGAATCTACAGTCTTGCCGCCGAAGAGCTCGCCGATATAGAGTTCTACGTCAACAGAATCCCAGTAATCGTACTTGCCGTCGAAATTGATATCAGGTATCTCCTTTTCGCCTGCATTAGCTGCCTTTACAAAGTCTGTAAAGTACTTTGCGAAAAGTGACTCATTGAATGTAAATGAAGCTTCTGTTATACCGGCATCCTCCATATATTTGCATACCATTTCACGCACACCATAATTGCTGGCGTTTTTGCATATTTCTTTAAAATAGTCATGGTAATCACCATTGTCATCAATAGTGACTTTAGCATATTCGGGAAGCAGCGGCTTGTTTTCAAAGAAGTATGCCATCATATAATCGCTGAATACCCAATTAAACTTATCCACCATGAACTCGCCGGCCAATTCATTGTTATTGAAGAGGGCAAGGTAATCATTAACCATTTTTACGCAGCGCTGCTCGATATCCTCAGGCAGTTCAGCCATCATTTCATAATGTGTTACCAAAGGACCACGGTGAAGGGCTCCGTCCTTATCAGTCCAGTTTTCGTTCCATGTGAATTCGCCGTTATTATTTTCAACATACACCATGATATAGAAGATATCACGCATTGTAAGATCGCCGTCAGCATCAACATCAAGATCTACCTTGCCACTGTCAAAGCTATTCTTTATCAGCTTATAGTTTGCACGCAGATAGTGCATCTCGCTGAAGAAGAAATCGACGAACAGTCTGTCAAAATCGCCATATTCCTCTATAGTGTCATATTCCGAGAGGGAATTGCAGCCATATGATCCCATTCTCTTCGGTTTGCCGTTGCCGTTGCTGTTTCTCAGGGGATCGATCCTGCTCTCAACATTGACGAAGTTGAAATCATATGTATCAGTCAGTGTATAGTAATAATTATAGTTTTCGCTGTCCGGGTTTGTTAAGTCTTCATAGTAATCTTTCAGTATATCCACAAGCCCCTGAGCAGAGCCGTAGGTATCAGGACAGTTTTCCTTGTAGTACTCAGGCACATAGAGATCTGTAGTTATATCCTTGTAAAGTCCGTAATAATAAGCGAGGTATTCGCAGTCATTAGGGTCTACAATGCCGTTTTCGTCGTAATCGGCGTTGAGTCTGCACTTCTCACGCATTTCATCAGAAGCGCCTGCGTTCCATACTGAACGATAAAGTGCATAGCAGTCGAAAATGTCAAATTTGCCGTCGCTGTTCAGATCGATATCGAACTGTCCGTCAGCTATTGCAGCTACGCAGTTACGCTCAACGCTGTACTCCTCCATGATGGTGTCGGGAGTAATTATCGGAACAGGAATTTCTGCATCAGCAGCATTAGGAACAACCGGTGATACTGAAACTGATGCGATCAATGCGGCTAAAAAAGCAGGTAATTTTTTCATATATAAGCTCCTTTCAAAAACGAAATCAGGTTCCGCTACACCAGGTGATGCCTCAGTTGTAGTAACAGTAACAACTGGTGCAGATGCTTTTGGTGTAACAACCGTTGAAGATACTCTTGTTGTAACAACAGAAGCCGGTCTTTCTGCTATTGAAGCTGAAGCAGTTTTTCCTGATGCATTTGTAGTTATGATACTTATGAACGGTGCATTGCCGGTGACAGCCGCTGTCACTGAAGTACTGTCAGCAGCAGGGCTGTAAGAAGTTGTCAAAGCGGTCACGTTAATGTCATTGACAGAAACAGATGTTGTATATGTGGTAAAAGCATTCTCCCCGGAAGATACAGCTGTAGTAACATTAACATCAGCCTCAGTTATGATACTTTCAGAAGCACCTTTTTCCAGGTCCTTTTTCAGGGAATCGTTGTTCCAGACAGACAATCCTATTACAGCTGCCGCACATAATCCTGAACAGCCCACGGCGGTACGGAATATGACAGCTCTGCGTTTTTTTCTTTGTTCAAGGCGGGCGTTGTATTTTTCAAGTATTCTGTCAGCCATTTCTTCATAGCTCTTCATATACAAATCCCTCCTTCTCAAGTTCTTTTTTAAGAGCAGTTTTAGCTCTGTAGATAAGGTTTTCTATCTGCCTGTTGGTCTTTTTCATTATCTTCGCCGCTTCAGAATTGCTGAACCCCTCAAAATAAGTCAGATGCAGCACCTGGGAATAATCCGGATTGATATTCTCAAGAGCCTTATGGAGCTGTATTTTCTGTTCTGTCTTAAGGCATTTCCTTTCAAGGTCCTCCTTGTCCGCCAGATCATACATCTCATCAACAGGGCTGTCCGAAAAACGTTTTTTCCGCTTCATCAAGTGGAATGCCTTATATCGTGCAATAGCATAAAGCCAGGTCTTGAAGCTGCTTTTGCTGCTGTATCCCGGTTTTTTCAGGAGCAGCTCGCAGAACACATCCTCAGCTATATCCTCCGAAAGGCTCATATTGCCAGTAATGCTGTTGAGAAACAAAATTAGTCCGCTGCTGTATTCACTTAGTATTTCAACAATTGCTTCTTTTTCACCTTCAAGGAAACGGCGGTAGCTACTTGCACCGTTATCCATGCTTTGCCCCTTTCCAAAATGACTGCCATTATGCGTGAGAGGCAGAGGATGTACCATTTCATCCGAAAGAGATGTCATCATTATAGTTCCTGTTTCACTTCCGGACCTCATTTTACATCACCTCATAACCTTCATACTTCCTTCTGACTGTCATTTGTAACTTAGTGCATCGTAACAGGAAAAACTCTCACCTTTTCTGAAAAAAATCTCAAAATTTTTTTGCCGCTGTTTTTCCATGTAAACAGAGAGCCTATACACTATTATATATAATATTATCACACTCCACTGAGTTAGTCAATCGGATAGTTAAGCGTTCCCATTACCGGTCAGGCAATTCTTTTAACAGCAATTTCTGCACAAGGTCAATTATATTTCCTCCCTATCAGCTCCCAGCCTGAATTTTTACAATTTGTTCACAAGTCTTTTCTGATGCAGGATGCATCGATATAAGGTGGTAAAAATGCATAATTATCCAGAGCAGCAAAAGCCGCTTTTTCCCTCTTTTGATCTCATGGTAAAAAACGGCAGTGACCGCCTCTGCTTTTTTGTCAAAAAAGAATAATTCTCCCGCTATTTTACTGCGTTTACACCTCCTCCGAGCTCTCTCCCCTATTCTTGACAAATACTGGTATATAGGATATAATATATTGTGATAAATATAATATATTGCTAATAGTATAAAATCAGTTGATTATTACCTGAATATCACTTTAGCTTCTTTTTGTTTTCCTGCAAAAAGCAGAAAACAACAGACTTATCCTTGACAAGCTTTTAGAAAAAAATCTGCTCTCAAGCTGAAAAAAGACATCATCAGAGCAGATATCAGGGGAGACGGCCAAGCGTCATATGGTTTATATCGGATGTATTAGGATAGCTTTTTATTTGAAAAAGCACAAAAAAGCGGAGGTGTGATATTTGTTAAAGAAAAAATTACAGATCTTTCAGTACAGGAAAATTTTGCTCGCTGTAGCGGATGTTTTCATTATCGGTGTTTCCGGGCTTATATCCGCTAACTTCCTGTCAGCATTTTTTGAGGACGTAGCTTCCCGGAAGCTCCTCGTCTGCATATTCGTATCCTGCATAACCTGTCTCGGCGGACTTGCAATATGCGGCGCATACAGCAAGATGTGGAGATATTTCCGGAAAAGAGACTATCTCTCCTGCGTCTACGGCATCATATCAGGAATGTGTATCGCAAGTGTGTTCATATATGTGCTGCGGGGCGGTATCCCTGTACGGATCATGGTCTTTCAGGCAGTTATTGCCGTTATCGGAATATGCCTGTTCCGTTTCCTGTTCAAGACTACCTTCATAGAACTTGTGGAGGTCGGCAGGAATGAGGCTAAATACAAGAGGACTATGCTCATTGGTGCAGGACAGGCCTGCCGTCTGCTCCTTACGGAGATAAGGAACGCTCAGGAATCTCCCTATGCTGAGGATAAATCAACTGCAATATTTGACCCCGTCTGCATCATCGATGATGACAGAGCAAGGATAGGCCATAATATAGACAATGTTCAGATAGTCGGAACTACTGCTGAGATCCAGAAGTTCGCAGAGGAAATGAAAATAGAACAGATAGTGTTCTGCATCCCCTCCTGTCTCGATGATGAGCGCAAGAGGATACTTGATATATGCACCAAAACCGAGCTCCCGGTAAAGGTCATCCCCTTCCTGGGAAATCTTCTCTTTGACGAGGCTCATACTACTCTGCTCGGTCAGGTGAGAAATATCAATGTTGAGGACCTTCTCGGACGTGCTCCCATAAGATTCGACAACAAGGATATCAAGAAGTTCATCCGTGGCAAGGTTTGCATGGTCACAGGCGGAGGAGGCTCCATAGGCTCAGAGCTTGTAAGGCAGATCGCCAAGTATGACCCGAAGCAGATAATCATTATCGATATCTGCGAGAACTATGCCTACGATATCCAGCAGGAGCTTATTATGGAGTACGGCAGCGACCTTAATATCGAGGTCCGCATCGCCTCAGTCCGTGATTATTACCGCATGAACCAGCTCTTCGGCCAGTTCAAGCCTGATATCGTGTTCCACGCTGCTGCCCATAAGCACGTTCCGCTTATGGAGGAAAGCCCTATGGAAGCCATAAAGAACAACGTTATCGGTACATTCAACACTGCTACCCTTGCACAGTTCCATAATGTCAGCAAATTCGTTATGATATCCACCGATAAGGCTGTTAACCCAACAAATGTCATGGGAGCTTCAAAGCGCTGCTGCGAGATGATAGTTCAGTACCTTGCTCAGCAGCCTATGTGCAAAACAGAATTTGTTACTACCCGCTTCGGAAATGTTCTGGGCTCTCACGGCTCTGTTATCCCTAAGTTTGAAAAGCAGATCGAATCCGGAAAGCCGGTCACAGTCACTCACCCTGATATAATCAGGTACTTCATGACTATCCCGGAGGCTGTAAGTCTCGTTATGGAGGCTGCCGCTATCGCTCACGGCGGTGAGATATTCGTACTGGATATGGGTCAGCCTGTAAAGATAGTTACTCTTGCCGAAAACCTGATCAGGATGTACGGAAAGGTACCGTATAAAGACGTAAAGATCGAATTCACCGGACTTCGTCCCGGAGAAAAGATAAAAGAAGAGCTGCTTATGAATGAGGAAGGCCTCATGAAAACTCAGAACGAGCTCATATTCATAGGAAAACAGATCGATATCGATCCCGAACAGTTCATCTGCGACCTGCGAAAGCTTCGTGATGCAGCTCTTGAAAATAACGATGAGATCGCTGTACAGGCTCTTCATTCCATGGTTCCGACATTTGTGACTCCGGAAGAATTCAACAGGAAATTCCTGGTATTGAGCGCTGCCTCCTGACAGACTGCCGCAGGATAATATCCGGCAGCAGACACAAGTGATATCGATCACAGAGGAAAGGATAATAAAAACATGAAGAAAACCTATTCTATCAAAGACCTGATAAGACTGCTGATGAGTCGTATCTGGCTCATTGTCATAGTCACTATCCTCGGCGGAGCAGCGGCTTTTGCCTTCTCAAAATATGTGCTCCCCCTGAAATATTCCTCCCACATAACCATGTATGTTCAGAGCTATACCGGCATCACCGAAAATAATAACAATGCCAACAATATCAGCAACTCAAAGCAGCTGGTAAATACTTATATGGAAGTCCTAAAGGACGACGCTGTTATGAATGCTGTCGGAGATAAGCTGCTTGAGCAGTACGACAAGGAAGACCTCGAAAAATATCTGAGTGTCAATTCCGAGGGAAAGGTAACTCCCTCATCTATCAGAAAGTGTCTGACTATCACCAGTGTGGTGGATACCTCTGCCGTAAAGGTTGTGGCGACTACTCTTGACCCTGAGCTTGCTGCTGATATCTGCAACGACCTTACCGAGGTAGCTCCGGAATACGTTGAAAAGGCTGTGGGAGTAGGCTCTATCAATACCATAGACAAGGCCAAGGTGTACAAGACCCCTGTTGCTCCCAATAAGATGAAAAATACTGCAATAGGCATGGCAGCTGCATTCATGCTGATAGTTCTTATAATATTCATCATCGATTTCTTCGATAATACCATCAAGGAGCCCGACGAGGCTGCTGAGCTCTATAACAAGGCCATCATCGGCGAGATACAGCAGTTCGGCGACGGAAAAAAGAAGAGCTCAAAGAAGAACAAGGAGCCTGCTGCAGGAAGAGGTCTCCTCACAGACAAGGATGTGCCCTTCAATGTTGTGGAAAGCTATAAGTCCATCAGGACCAATCTCCTGTTCACCATAGCTACCTCTGAAAAGAAGGTCATCGCTGTATCAAGCCCTAACCCCTGCGAGGGAAAATCCACTTCAGCTGCAAATATCGCTATCGCTCTTGCCCAGACCGGCAGCTCTGTCCTCCTTATAGACGGAGATATGAGAAAGCCTATACAGCACCAGACCTTCAAGGTCAAGAATTCAGAAGGACTTTCTACCCTTATCATCAATCAGTCCACGGAAGCAAAATCTGTCAGAAAAAATGTCACAGACCACCTTGACCTCCTTCCCTCCGGACCTATCCCGCCTAATCCCTCTGAGCTTCTGGCCTCTGATAACTTCAGGAAGCTGCTCACTAAGTTTGCAGAGGAATATGACTACATCATCATAGACACTCCGCCTATCAATATGGTCAGCGACGCAATGGTGCTCAATGATAATATCAGCGGTGTAGTGCTCGTACTGAGATATGCAGCTACTACCTTTGATGACCTCTCGGACTGCATGAAGCAGGCAGATATAGCTCAGGCAAACGTCCTCGGATTCATCATGAACGATGTTCACCGCAAGGGAAAGCACTCATACTACGAATATAAAAAGTACGGCTACAGCAGCACTCCCGAAAACAAAAAGGAGAACAAAAAAGAGGAAAAGAAACATGCTGACTGAGCATCACTGCCATATTCTCCCGAACATTGATGACGGCTCAAAAAGCGTGGAAATGTCCCTTGAAATGATAGGACTTATAAAGTCTCAGGGTGTGGGAGAGATCTTTGCTACTCCTCATTTCTATGCTCACCGTGAAAAGAGCGTAAGCTCCTATCTGAAAAAGCGGCAGAGCGCCTTTGAAAGTCTTGTTCAGGCCGATGCCTCGGCAGCGGATATCCGTCTCGGAGCAGAAGTGGCAATAGAGCACGGCATAAGTCAGCTGGAGGATATCCATAAGCTCAGCATGGCTGATACAGGATATATCCTGCTGGAATTCCCATACGCCCCCTTCTCACACTGGATGCTGAATGAGATAACCGATATTGCCTACGGCTTCGGATTAAAACCGATCATAGCCCATGTTCACCGCTGCCTCGCTTACTGCAAAAAGGCTGAGATAGAAGAGATACTCAGGCTTGATGCAGTTTTCCAGATAAATAACGAGGCATTCGGCAGTTTCCGTGAAAGACGCTTTGTAAAAGCACTCATAAAAGAGGGTCATCCCTACCTCTTCGGAAGCGATGCCCATAACCTGTCAGGCAGAAAGCCGAACTGGGATCTGCTTATGAAAAAAGCAAGACCTCAGGTCATCGAGGGAGCAGTCAATATACTATAAATCTTCATCCGCCGTCCCGGAAACCTCCGGGGCGGATGTTTTTTTGATTGACATATAAGCAATAAAATAGTATAATTTTAAGGTGGCACTATAAAACTTATGCACTGACAGACCGGGGGTCACTAACTCAGTGCAGGCTTAAGGACATTTCATAAGTCATAACATCGATCGGAGGATTAACATGAAAATACTGGCATTTCCCTACGCATTCGGATCAGCAAATATTTATTTTGAATTCAGGAACACTCTCGGCAGCAGATTCGACTTACAGTCTTTTGACTATCCGGGGCACGGTATCAGACTTGGCGAGGATACGATAACCTCTATAAGCGGACTTGCTGATGATGCTTTAAAACAGATAATCGGCCTGATAAATGAACCGTATTGCCTAATGGGCTACAGCATGGGCGGTTTAGTGGTATTCGAGCTTTACAAAAAGCTTAAAGCAAGGAATCTTCCTCTCCCGAAGCATATTTTCATGCTTGGGACCTGTGAGCCAAGCCGTAAATTCCAGAAGGGCGATTTTGAAAATTACGACCTGGAAGGAGTCAAGGATATCCTCAGAAAAAGAAACGGCACCAGCGAGGAGATACTCGCAGAGGATGAGCTTATCGAGCTGATAGCTCCCGGTGTAAAGGCCGACTCAATTGCGCTCCGTGACTATTCCTGCGATGCGGACAGCTCTATTGCCATTGAATGCGGAGCAACTGTAGTCAGGGGCAGCCGTGAAAAAGATACCAATAAATGCCATAAAGAATGGGAGAAATATCTCCACAGGAGCATAGACTATCATACCGTTGAGGGCGATCACTTCTTCCTCTTCAAGGAAGGCGAAAAAATGAGAGCTCAGATATCTGATATCGTCTCAGCAGCAGTCAACTGAACAGGCAGGTAATAATGAAAAATCATTTATATATCATTAATGTAAATATCCTTGACAGCGAGGAGCTTTTCCGGAGCAGCTACGAGAAAATGTCTGAGCACCGCCGTAAAAAGATCGATGCCTTCCGCTTTATGAAGGATAAGAAGCTTTCGCTGGGCGCAGGTATGCTTC
Organism: Ruminococcus flavefaciens; assembly: GCA_002371825.1. Classification (GTDB taxonomy): domain Bacteria; phylum Bacillota; class Clostridia; order Oscillospirales; family Ruminococcaceae; genus Ruminococcus; species Ruminococcus flavefaciens_L. The sequence continues at coordinate 150,020 of DFHF01000053.1, forward strand.
TCAGGGAAGCCCTTCTCAGAGAAGGTGTTTCCGGCGGAGACTTTGAGTACAATAAAAATGAGAAGCCATTCCTGACCGGAAGGGATGACCTGTATTTCAATCTCTCTCACTCAGGTACAATGGCTGTCTGCGCTGTCTCAGACCGTCCCGTAGGTGTGGATATCGAAAAGAGACAGCATTTTGAGGAGAGCTTCATCCGTCATGTGTATCTGCCGGAAGAGGCTGACTATATCACCTCAAACTTCAATGACCCGGATAAGGTGTTCTCAGAGCTCTGGACTATCAAGGAGAGCATAATGAAATTCTTCGGCACAGGGCTCTCCCTTGAACCTGATAAGATCACTGTAGACCTTACCCGGCCTATAAGCGCTGTTTGTCAGGGCTTCGATGCCTCTGAGCTTAAGTTCACCCAGTATCCGGCAGAGGGCTATGCCCTTACTGTCTGCTCGGAATACGAGAATTTTACCGAAGCTCCGGAGTGGCTTTTCAGTGAAAAAAATGATTTCAGCTGTGCTGATGTCCCATCTCCTGCCCGCAGCCGTCAGGACTGAAAAAGCTGTATTCTCCTGTCCGGAGCTATATCCGGGCTGCACAGCGGCAATGTGAAAAATATGTGAAAATTCCGACAAAAGCATTGACAAATCGCCAATATATGGTATAATACCATGGTAAAAATGATAATCATTTTCGTATTCATAACACTATACGGTCCGGAACACTGCTGATACAGGCTGCCCGGACCTGTCTCAGAGAAAAGAGGTGAACAGATATGAAAGGCAGCAGAAACAGAGCTTTATCCGTGATGATACTTCTGGTATTCAGCCTTGTCATTTTCTGCTCATCTTTATTTATAATCGCCAATGCTGACCACGAATGCTGCGGCGAAGGCTGCTCTGTGTGTACAGAGCTTGCAGAGTGCCTTAATAATCTGCACACCGCTGAAAGTACTGTATCAGGTGCTGTTCAGCCGGCTATCCTGCTCATTGCCGTGTTCATCCTTATAAATGCGTACATAAGGACACGTTCTGAGCACACTACTCTTATATCCCTTAAAGTGGAGCTTCTGAACTGAATAATGACAGCTGTCAGCCTTCCGGATAAAAGTCCGGATGCGCTGCCATACCTGCAAGGCATAACAGATGAAGGGAAGGGTGCCCTTCTCCGGCGGAGCAATGTCATATTTACGGGACTGTATCTTCAGGACCCGTGACAGTGTTTCCCGCTGAGATAAGCAGCCCGGTATTCCCCTTTTTTCGTTATGCCTGTTTTATCATGCTATCATTATCCATATCAGGAGGTCATTTTTTATGTTCAGAAAAAAATTTATCATATCAGCAGTTTCACTTTCCCTTGCGGCTTCAGCCCTGACAGGATGCGGCTCCGGAAGCTCTTCAAAAAGCGGTGTTCCTGGCAGCGGAGACGGACTGAAAATAGTGTGCACTATCTTTCCGGAGTACGATTGGGTGAAGGAGATACTCGGCAGTCATGCTGACAGTGCTGATGTCACTTATCTCCTCGACAGCGGCACCGACCTTCACAGCTATCAGCCCACCGCTGACGATATACTTCAGATATCCACCTGCGATATCTTCGTTTATGTGGGAGGAGAGTCCGAAAAGTGGGTGGACGATGCCCTGAATGAGGCTGTCAACAAGGATATGAAGGTCATAAGCCTTATGGATGTTCTCGGCGATTCTGCCAAGGAGGAAGAGCTGAAGGAAGGTATGCAGGGCGAGGAGGAAGAAGAGGAAGAGGAAGAGGAAGAAGAAGAGACCGAATACGATGAGCACGTCTGGCTCTCTCTGAATAACGCAAAGCTCTTCTGCAATGAGATAGAAAGCGCTCTGGAAGCTGCCGACCCGGATAATTCCGCAGACTACAGGTCAGAGCTGGAAAGCTATATCTCAGAGCTTGATTCCCTTGACAGCAGCTTCCGCTCCCTCTTTGAAAGCTCATCCGCAAAAACTCTTGTCTTCGGTGACAGATTCCCCTTCAGATACTTCACAGATGACTACGGTCTCGATTACTATGCAGCATTTGTGGGATGCAGTGCCGAAACAGAAGCCAGCTTCGAGACCATTGCATTCCTCGCTGACAAGATTGATGAGCTGGGCTGCGATACGGTATTCACTCTTGAAAACTCAGATAAGTCCATTGCTGAAACCATTATCAGCACATCCGGCAGAAATGCGGATATAGCAGAGCTGAACTCACTTCAGTCTGTGTCAAAGGACGACATCGACAGCGGAGCTTCCTATCTGTCACTTATGCAGAAGAACTATGATGTTCTGAAAAAAGTTCTGGATTAAATAGAAAGGCGGGGTGCAAAGTGTCTGTGCAGATGAAATGTGTCAACGCTTCCCTTGGTTATGACGGCAGCGTTGTTGCGGATAAACTTGATTTTACTATCAGCAGCGGTGATTACCTCTGTATTCTTGGGGAGAACGGTTCCGGAAAAAGTACGCTGATAAAGGCTATACTCGGACTTAAACCTCAGATAAGCGGAGAAATAGAGTGGTGCGGTGACGTCAAAAAGAACGAGATAGGATACCTTCCGCAGCAGACAGTAGTCCAGCGTGACTTTCCTGCCTCTGTGCGAGAGATAGTCCGTTCAGGCTGCATAGGAAAATGCGGGCTGAGACCCTTCTACACCAGAAAGGAAAAGGAGCTTGCAGAGGATACCATAAAGCAGCTCGGTATAGAACAGCTTGCAAAGCGCTGTTACCGTGAGCTTTCAGGCGGTCAGCAGCAGCGTGTACTGCTGGCAAGAGCCCTCTGTGCCACAAGGAAAATGCTCCTTCTTGATGAGCCCGTCACAGGCCTTGACCCCAAAGCACAGATAGATATGTACGAACTGATAGCTAAGCTCAACCGTGAGGGCATAACAATAATAATGGTCTCCCATGATGTAGCAGCAGCCGTGAAATACTCATCCCACATTCTCCATATCGGCAGACGGAAACAGCTGTTTTTCGGCAGGACTGAGGACTATGTCTCCAGCCGCACCGGAAGAGCATTTATGGAAGCGGAGGAAGAAGAAAATGAATAATATAGAAAAATTACAGTTCTACTTTGAGTTTCCATTCGTCCGCCATGCCTTTATAGTGGGACTTCTTATAGCACTCTGCGCCTCTCTCCTTGGAGTCACTCTGGTACTGAAGCGCTTTTCCTTTATCGGAGACGGTCTTTCCCACGTTGCCTTCGGAGCAATGTCTCTCTCAGCAACACTGCCGGTAATGATAAAGAAAGCCGCACTTTCATATTCCGACTCCGATAAGCTCAGTCCGGATATGCAGAAGGTCGTCAACTGGTTCGGTGAACTGAATGATATGTTCATCGTGCTGCCCATAACTCTCCTCTGTGCGATACTCCTGCTGAGAACGGGACAGAATACCAAAATAAAGGGAGATGCGGCAGTCGCAATGCTGTCTGTTGGCTCCCTTGCCACAGGCTATCTTCTGATGAACCGTTACCCCACAAGAGCAAATATCTCCGGAGACGTTTGCAGCACTCTGTTCGGCTCCACCTCTATCCTCACCCTGAAGCAGGAAGACGTAAGACTTTGTATCATTATGGCAGCTATAGTCATCATAACCTTCATTCTCTTCTATAATAAGCTGTTCGCAGTCACCTTTGACGAAAATTTCGTAAAGTCTGCGGGAGTCAATGCCAATGGATACAATCTGCTGATAGCTGTCATAACCTCACTGATAATAGTCCTTGCTATGAATCTTGTAGGCTCCCTTCTTATATCTGCACTCATTATCTTCCCCTCTCTTTCCGCTATGAGAGTTTTCCGCAGCTTCAGAGGAGTCATAATCTGTTCAGCCGTCATATCTGTACTCTGTGCAGCTGTAGGGATAATAGCCTCTATACTCTATTCGACACCTGTGGGCTCAACTATCGTTGCCGCAGATATACTGGCGTTCTTCCTGTTTTCCATACTGTCTGTATTCCTTAAGAAAAGGAGCGTGTAAATATGAAAATAACCGCAGTCGCTGCTCTCATTGCAGCCTCACTGTTTTGTTTGACATCCTGCGGCAGCCCTTCATCCTCTGACTTATCAGCCGCACCTAACAACAACAACACAGCCTCACCTGCCGGCACCGCTGCTGCACCTGCTGATACCTCTTCCGAAAACACCGCCGATGAAACGGAGATCATAGACCTTACTGCAATGGACTCCTCTATGGTGTACGCTCAGGTTTTCGATATGGTAAACTCCCCTGATGACTATGTGGGAAAAACTGTTATCGCCAAGGGACCCTTTTCCTATTATAAGGATGAAGTATCAGGAAATGAGTACTTCGCCGTGCTCATAAACGATGCCACAGCCTGCTGCTCTCAGGGCTTGGAATTCGTCCTCGACGGTGAACATTCCTACCCGGAGGATTACCCTGAGATCGGTACGGAGATAACTGTGACCGGAGAATTCAATTACTATAATGAGGATTATATCACCTATTGTCAGCTCCTTCACCCAGTCGTTGAGACGGATAATAAGCTGTCCTGGAACTAAATGTAGGGGAGGCCGTCCTTGGCATACCTTGTCTATACGAACAAAAAAAGCGGGCGGCCAATGGCCGCCCCTACACTTAGTTCTTAATTAGCACCATGCGGACCGCCACAGACGGCCCATACACATTCTTTTATTAAAATAAGCAAACAGCAGGGACGTTCATTGAGCGTCCTTGGTTTATATCATGGTATATTTGAATTGATCGAATGTAGGGGAGGCCGCCCTCGGCCTCCCTTGTCTATACGAACAAAACAGCGGGCGGCCAATGGCCGCCCCTACACGTTCATCTATTAAAATAAGCAAACAGCAGGGACATTCATTGAGCGTCCTTGGTTTATATCATGGTATATTTGAATTGATCGAATGTAGGGGAGGCCGCCTCGGCCTCCCTTGCCTCGGCATACCTTATCTATACGAACAAAAAGTGGTCAATAAGTGGTTATGGGCATTCATATAAAAAAACAAAGCCCGGAAACAGCTGTTTATAGCCATTTCCGAGCCCTAAATCTGGTGGAGCATAGGGGATTCGAATTGAGCAAGAGCCTTTCTGTAACTTTTAGTAAATTGCGGAAATGGCAGTATTTAGCGAAATTTTAAAACTTCACTTTAAGTGACTTCAAGCGATTTTTGACGTTTTTTAGTTTAAATAAGTGGTAAACAAGTGGTTGAAAAGGCGCGTTTCTACCTGAAAAAATCAACGTTTAAAATTGCCAAGTCTATAACCTTGATAACGGTATACAGCAGATAATGTTTTTGTTAAATATATCAGGAAACAATACTGTTGCCATAGAATAAATGATAATCTTCACCCTCGTCGAAACGAGGGTGATTAATTTATTATGTGATGTGATTTATTTGATACTTATATTTCTTCTATATATACTACTTCAGATGTTTACACAATTTTTAGGCTGGACATCCATCATATTTTTTATACCTGATCAATCCCAGAATTTAGTAACAGCATATTCTAAATCTGATTGTTTTATATATTTGATACGATCGTTGGCGCATTTTTCAACTCTTCCGGCTGTTATATTTTACTCGCTTATTCCAAGCAAAAGCTTTTGTATCTCAAGAGCATCTGCAGCAGTTATACCCTCGCCGGTATTGGCAATATCACCATTGAAGCTTCCTTGCGGAGTAAGCGAGAATCTATCCGGATTGGATATAGTCTGCAATATGAGAACCACATCATTCATCTTAACAATACCATCACAGTCTGCGTCACCGGCTTCTGAGTTGATAATATCTATAAGATCTGACTCGTCCTGAGATGATGTAACCGGAGATATCAAATAAGGAGTAAGGTCGGTATCTGCTGCGATACATTCTGCAAGTTCAATATGATCTGACATATCTAAAAAGGTGGTATCCGGATATACATAGAATATTTTATCATTACTGTAATCAGGATAGTTATAATCATCCCCAGCAAATTCTGCATCATCTTTCTGCCATGCTATATCATAGTAGTTTTCGGCTATGTTCAATGGCATACCGCTTTCCGCTATATATTCTTCAATCGCCTTTCTCGCTCCATTGATGTCATGATAGGATGTAAGGAAGGGAGTATAATAATGTGTTTCAGTAACCCTGTCAGACATAAGAACAAGATCGCTTACCAGACCTTTTCCTTTAAGAGCACTGCATATAGCTCTTGCATCATTTTCAGTAATACCTGTTTCAGGATTAATACCAGCTTTGATCTCATATTTAATTTCAGAGTACTTACCTGTGTAAGTACGTGGAGCCACAAGATATGCCATGCCCTCTTCAGAACGCAGATCACTTATGCTCTCTTTGATATCTTTCAGATCAGCACCCTCTGCAGGATTAAAAATAAGGATATCATCAAGCGGATCGGTAACGATAAACTCGGTACCTGTCCGGTTAACATATATGTTTGATGAATCATTATGCGGTACAAGAGTACAATGTTCCAGCTTGGAATAGTCGCTGTATCGGCCGCTTCCATAGTTTTCTGTGTAGATGGCATTTGCGGTAAGAGGGGGCAACATAAATATTGGTAAAACTGCAGATAAAATGCTTTTAACTTTTTTCATAATTATCTCTCCTTTCATTATGATAAATTGATATTTGAATAGAAAAATCTTAAAATATCTCCATTTATTCTTACACCATTGTTTGTTGTAACATTTTGAGATACATTAATTGCTACAGCTGTTTTATACTCTTTTAAAATTCCATCTATCGTTATTCCTTCTTCGACATAAACAGGCCCTCCGCTATCTCCACCAGTCATATCTGCATCATAACGTAACAAGTAGGAATTAGAACTACTCAAAACATTTCCTGTAGCTTTAAATCTTAATCCATATTCTGAGTTTTGATAACCTGCAGGATATGTTTGTGGAAAGCCAGAGACGGTCACTTGTCCATTGCTATCCACGTAATCATCAAGAGCTGTCCCTAATTTAAACATTCCATATTGACTTAAGTCTTCTTCGACATAAATTAATGCATAGTCGAAATTCGAATTATATTCCGAAAGCTGTGCAAAACTCTTGGGAATATGCGAATATTTTGGATATATAGTTTGAATTGTAGTATTATCACTATCAACTATTTGTATGTTCAAATCAAAGAACTCATCTGTTTCAATACTGTAAACACAATGAGCGGCGGTTGCAATAACATGATTATTAACTATAAAACCTGTTCCGCCAATACTCAACCTTACAACTGAGGTATCATAGTCTCTTATCATATCATTACTACCAAAAATCGTTCTTGTATTTTCTTCAACACTATTTATGCTTACATTAGGACTTATACTATATTCAGAATACGAATATGCGTTAGAACTACTGTAATCATGTTTCCTATAATATCTAGTTGTGGCCACTCCATATTCTATAGGGTCATTCTCATTTTGATTTGGTGGAGTATACTGATTTAGCAGGTAACGTTGGATTTTATAACTATCCATTTGACTGATGATTCCATTTTGATCAAAATCTAGAGCAGTTAAATTTATTGGATAAAGATTTCCATCCAAATACTGCTGAATATAAACACTGTCTGCCATATTAATAACCGAATCACCATTTGGGTTTCTTGGATTGCCAACAGCATAACTCATTAAGCTATACATTGAAGCGATCATTAATAGGCTTGAAATAATTACCGATAAATATTTTTTAACATAATTACACATCCTTTCATTTTATAAAAAAACTGTATTATATGATAAATTGAAATTAGAATATCTCCCCCTTTTTCTTAGTTGATAAAAATTATTAAACGGCGTTTTTCCTTTCTCTTATTAGTCGAAGAAATACGTCGTTTGTCTCACATAAAATTGACAAAGCAGAAAATTATAATTATAATAAATGTGTCCTCAATAACCTCAGTGAGGCGGTTATTATCCCCGAACGACCTTCTGGGGAGCGCAAATTCTAAAAATACGGGATTTGCGTATCGCATTTCTTTATGTGGGGCTCATTTTGTCCTAAATGGCAAAGGGTTGAGCTGACATTAATAAACTCAACAGTGAGACAAAACTACTTTTTTTACGACTAATAAAAAGAGATCGGATATCACACCCTGAGAGGAGATAATAATGGACAACGGTGCAAGTAGCTACCGCCGTTTTCTATCCGGTGATAAGGCGGCTCTCGTTGATATAATCAGTGAGTATCGTGAAGGCCTCGTTCTTTACATAAACAGCCTGCTGAATGATTTCTGTACCGCTGAGGAAATAGCAGAGGAGGTCTTTATAAAGCTGTATGTGGGGAAGCCAAAATACTCAGAGAAATGTACTTTCAGGACATGGCTTTATACAATAGGCAGGAACACAGCTATAGATCATATCCGGAAAAGCTCAAAGGTGAAAGAGAAGTCTATAGACGATTTTTATGATCTGGCTGATAAGGATAATATCGAAACCAGCTATATCAAGGATGAGGATAAAAAAGTCCTTTATAAAGCCCTTGAACAACTGAGCGACGAATACCGTCAGGTTCTTCATCTGGTGTATTTCGAGGGATTCACTAACACCGAAACGGCGATAATAATGAGAAAATCAGAGCGGCAGATAAGGAATCTCCTTTACCGCTCAAAAGGTGCATTAAAGAAGATACTCGGAAAGGAGGGGTTCAGCTATGAGCAGCTATGATGACATGACCCAGAAGATAGCTGAAAGAGTTTTTAAGCGAGGCGATGCGTTATTAGAGCGAAAAAGAAATCGTACCGCATATATAAAACGAATCTCATTTTCAGTATCCGGCATATGTGCTTTGCTGATAATAGGCCTTGGAATATGGCGGAGTGCGGATATACGCTCGGCTGTTGACGTTTTATCCAATGAGAATGAAAATATCATCTCAGGTCAGCCTGCAACCTCTATATCTGCTTACGATAATGCGAAAACTACTTCTGTCGCTGTGACAGAAATTATTATAACACAGACAACATCAGCAGTTCATGAGACTGGGAGAAATGTATCGACTGCTTCTGCGGCTGTTTACACTACATCAAATCAGTCAAGCATCAGGACGACAGATACTATTTCTACAGCGACCACGTCCGCCCAGAATCACGCCACCTCTGCGGTAACGACAACAAAAAAAGACGAAATAACTTCTGTAACCACAACGGAAGCTCCGAAGCCTGAATTTGTGCTGCCAAAAGAACTCAAGCTCGTGGTAACGGAGTCCGCTGCGTCAAAAGGACCAGCGGGCAGCGTGAATTTAACTTTTTCAGCAAATTATCATGTTCTGGATACATTAGCGCTCTCCGAGATTACCGTTTCTATCTACAACAGAGAAAATGTCAATGTCATAGATACTGATAATGAAATGCTGACAAATGCTGATATTTATGAAATAAAAGACATTGATAGTTCTTTTGCAGTTGCTGTCCGATTCGCTGAAAGCGATGGTTTTTATATCTATCTGAATGATGATTATGCTCCTGTTTCACTTGGACAGGTGATTACAGATACCGGTCTGAAAAGTTCACCACTCAATGACATTTCAGAGATCAGAAAAGATGAAGAATGGCAGGCAGTACAGCTAAGTAATGAATTAAAAAACAGTATTTGGAAACAGATATTGATTTCCTCCTCTTCGACAGGAACGGAATTAACATCTGAAAGTTCTGAAATACTGAGGATAAGTATATCCCCTCCATGGCTTACACAGGAACAATTCATATTTGTCAGTCAGGACGGAAAGCTGTGGATATCATACATTGATGATATATGTTTTAATATTGGCTCAGACAATGCTGAAAAAATAATCTCACTTTTTCATGAATGAGCATTTTGAAACTCTTGTTAAGAGTTGCAAAATGGTTGACTGATTTAAAAGGTCCTGAAAATGAGTGTGATTGCTCAAAATTTCAGGACCTTTTTAGTATGCAAAATTATGATGGCTGGGAGTGTGCGACAATCAATCTATCCGATGAACAACCTCCCTGAACTCTTCCTCTGACAACTCTCCTGACATGAAAGACACCTTTGCGTTATGTAGCTCCCTGAGCCAGTCAGCATAATCGTTATAGGACAAGTCCTTGCCTTGCTTTTCATCACCGAGCTTTAGTTCGTACCGTTCCACTCGCCGGTAATTGCGATTGATAGCTCTGTCATAGTCAGCCAGCAGCTCGCTGTGCTGAAGCCTGAATTTATAAATCTGCTGCGGACCTATCTGCTTACAGGTGCGTCCGTCATCAGTCCTGACCCGATCACAGTATCGGGTCTTTTTCTTTGTTCTGGGCTTGAAGAAGTGTCCGCAGTAGTCGCATTGGCTTAAAACCGTATCATATTCCATTGCGTTCAGAAAAACATACCATATATAGGCAGGCAGATTGTCAAAGCGGTAACCTCTGCTGTATGGCAGCTTAGGTCTTGTCATCTGAAACATTTCAGTACTGACATCAGTATGAGCGATGACTTGCTCAAAATTGCACTTAAAAATAGTTTCCCTTCCTAAAAACGACTTGGTAGTCTTCTCCTCATGAGTGCCTTCAATTCTGCAATATGCGTCAGCGATAGTGAAGAATATATTCTGAGTGTGTACCATATCTCGCAGTGTTTCAACAGCGTGATCCTTATACTCAAAAAGCTCTTCATAACTTGATATATCATAACTGTCAACATACAGCTTTGTACACAGCAGAAAGCTGTACACAGGTTCTTCCTGACAAAAGATCTCAGCGGCATATCCAACAGCTCGGCACACGTCCAAAAGTTCATCAGGAGTCGTGTTCTCCTTGGTATATGCTTTCAGTTTATCAAGAAGTCTGTTGAACGGCGTCAAATCGATCTCAAGAAAGTCTATCAGCTGCTGCTCAAAAGTTATCTCAGGCAGCTCAGTCGCTTCCTCACCATCATACATAAAGCGCCTGATAGTATGTTTATTTGGGAAAACGTACAGTCCACGGCTCAGATACATAAGTTTTGCCTCCAAAGATAGGTTACCACTATTATAACACACATCAAATTGAAATAAAAGTGTAAAAAATGTTTTGAGTTTCATTTCGCATTTATTATGTGAAAAAAGTCTGTTATGATTGAAACTGAGGAAGAGTCTTCGGACTTGGACAGAAACTTGAAAATTGAATATGGAATCAGGAGTTACGTTATTTCCGATGGTGGGGCGGTGAGCCGTACCAGCCCAGAGATGCGCGATGACGCGAAAGCCGAGCGATAACATCTCTGGTTTCACATAGCGCAGATGTGAAGTAAGCGATGAAAGTCGGGAACGGATACTTACACTCAGCCACAGTCCGAGCGTGATAAAACCGTCGCAGGCAATGGGAGTGTGCCAGGGCAGCCGAGCATTTAGGTTGTCTATGAGTCCGATGTGCAGTCGGGCGGCTTCTGATTCGGTCAGGCATAGTACGGCGGATACTGCTGAAAAAAAGTGTGTCTGCTATGCTGGGACGTACTATGTCCTGATGCGTTCGTGATCTACAGCCTTAAATAATAGTCAAAAACATACCAAAATGCAATAAGGATACTGCTCCCACATTTTCATTCCGAAACGCTCATTTTTGACTGAAAATCATTCAAAACTGTCATCGTAACAGTTTTGAGTTTAAATGTCTGCAAAGCTCTATTCTATGGGCAGTGCAGCTGTTTTTTATTGTTTAGTGAGAAAAGGTCAGTTCTCATAAAAAAGAATTTGTGTTTCGGAAAACGTTTCAGAGCGGTCAAAAACTTATGCAAATACAGGACGATTTGCATAAAGGATACTGCTCCCACATTTTTTCAATCAAAAGAGCAAATATCCGCCCAACACAGCCCACACAAATAGTTCGCGCGAGCAGTTGCCCGTTACGAAAAAAGCTGTCGGCTGTGTTCGGGAATCTTATGAGAAAGGAGGAATTGTATGAGTAATATGTTACAAACGAAAACCGCAGAAGAAATACTGTCAACAGTATTCAAGCCGAAGGAGTTTATTATTGACGGACTGCTCACGCAGGGACTGTACGTCCTTGCAGGTGCGCAGAAGGTAGGCAAGTCATGGCTGGCAATGGATATCTGTCTCAGCATTGCAACAGGAGTTCTGGTGCTCGGACGAGAAACTATTCAGGGAACTGCTTTGTATCTTTGTCTCGAGGATAACTATCAGCGACTACAGCGCAGATTGTTTCAGATGAACGCTGAACCGATTGAGAATCTACACTTCGCGATTGCTGCTGATAAAATCGGTGCAGGTCTTGAAGAACAGATAGAAATCTTCAAGAAAGAGCACGATGACTTGAAAATAGTTGTTGTCGATGTAATGCAAATGGTGCGCAGCAATGTTGAGTCGAGTTATGGTGCTGACTATGCTGAACTGATCGCACTCAAACAGCTTGCTTATCGTTTAGGTATCTGCATACTGCTGATACATCATATGCGAAAAGCTAAGGACGATAATCCGTTCAATATGATGACAGGCAGCACAGGTATCGGCGGAGCTACTGACGGAAACTTTGCGCTCAAGGAAACAAAGTGCGGCTCAGGAAAAGCAATCATGTATTGTCAGGGACGCGACATTGAATACACTGAACTGCGAATGCATTTCGATACCGATGTCATGCGCTGGATAGTTGAGAACGAAGTCACTCCGCAGAAGAGCCGCGACAATATTGTTCTCTCTGCTGTTTATCTTTTCATCAAGGAGCGAATTCATTTTGAAGGTACTGCAACTGAGTTGGTTGAAGAGTTAAAAACAGTTACCGATGAGGTCATTTATCCGAACAGAGTAACGCGCGATTTAGTACAGAATGGTTATGAACTCAGCAAGTACGGAATTGAATTCAAGTACGAAAGAGTTCATAAAGGTCGCATTATTATTCTTCATTACAATGGCAAGCGTGACAGTAGTGACGGTAGAAATGTTACCGTCACGCAGGCACTGCCTGACAGCTCACAAAGCTCTATATAGCTTTATCTGCGGGGCGTGTCAGTAGAAATCCGTGTCGGTAGTTTTACTGTCACGGCTGAGTTACTGTCACGCACAAAACGCACCGTTTTTGCCGCCGATACAGAAATCGGGTAGTTACCCCACCTGCGACTGTGAAAGCGATTGTGGCGCAACGTGGAGCGAGTGTGGCGATACCGCACAGATACTATCGGCAAAGGAGAAAAGTGGCGGTGGTGACAAAAATCTTCCCTTCTGGGAAGGCAAGCATAGCAGCTGGCATTCCGCCTGCCGCCTTGCTTGTCGGGCAGAAGCCCGAACCCACTTACGGCGAGCCGCCGCTCCCAGTTGTGCCTCCGCATAGTCCCTACGGACTGGAAGTACAATTGTCGGCACGCTGAATAATTTTACGAAACGGAAGAAAAGGAGGGATTTTATGAGACGAAAAAACACCACCATAGCGATACGCTGCACAGAGGAAGAAAGCAGGCGTATCCACGAACTGGCTGAGAGGAACGGCTTGAAGCTCAACGACTTCGTAATCCGTTGCGCTCTCGGCAAGAAAATAGTTGTCGCCAACGGCGTTGACGAAATAGTCAGGCAGCAGAAAGCTATCGGTCGCAACCTCAATCAGATAGCTACACTTGCAAACATGGACAGGCTGACCGCAGTCAACTTCCAGCCGCTCCTCGATGAGCACAGGAAGGTCACGGAGCTGATAGGTCGGCTGCTTCGGGAGGTGAAGTAGTGGCGACGGTCACAGCGATAAGCACGAAAGGCGGTGGCGGCGGAAAGAAAAGTCTCGAGTACATCTGTCGTGATGACAAGACCGAGGGCAAGAAATATGTGACGGCTCTCAACTGTTCGCTGCCCACTGCATACCAGGA